>JBBSBE010000050.1:0-24224 GCA_038251625.1 Rhodobacterales bacterium | reverse complement strand
GTCATTCCGCCGTGCCCTTCGAGCCCTATTGAAGCCCTTGATGAAATTGAAGTCGTAAAGCAGAAACACGCCCCGCTTCTCGCGCTACCATCCGGAAATCATGTGAAAACGGCACAGTGAAATCGTGAAGAATAAGCGACACCCGCCGCGCCTGCGATTTCAAGGATCGAGATGTCGGCGTTGAAATGCGCCTCGATATGTCCCATAGCGCGGCGGATGCGGGTATCGGGCCGGGCATGCGCATCCGGAATCGCCTGTGGCGCAGTCCATGCCGATGTTGCGATTTCCAGCGCCAGAAGGCGCATGGCACTTTCCGCAAAAAGCAGCCCGCGCGCGCGGCGGGGATCGGCCTCGCGCACCAAAAGCGAAACAAGGCTGCCAAGCGCCGGTCGCTGCGCAAAGTTGGCGGGGATCAGATGGCCGCGCAGAAACGCGCCGCCCGCGATTTCGGGTGCATAGGTCGTGAAAAGCGCGTTGTCGAACTCGACCATCAGGCTGTGCTGGCGGGGGGCGTGGTTTTCCCATGCCAGCCGCAGGTCAAGCCCGGCGGGGATCAGGCACAGATCGCCGGGCTGGGAAGCGGCGCCATCGTCGATGCTTTCCATGCGGGTAAGGTGGCGACGGGTGCCATCGAGCGTCAGCACAAGGGCGCTGCGGTCGGTCTGGGCAAAGGTGATGTCGCCGCTTCCCTCGACCAAGGACACCGCCCACAGGGACGGCCAATGCGCATGCTCTGCCCGCAGCGCGGTGTCGCGGATGTGATAGTCGCGGATGGTTCTGAACTTCTTCTGCATCGCAGGGTAAGCCTTCTGTTCCGTGGCTTCTGAGATGCGATCTGCAGCATCCTGTATCAATCAAGCTGGCGGAGCTGTCATCCAATGAAACAAACATATGATTTTCATAATGTTGTGTGGTTTCATGACCCTGCGTCACAGCATGAAAAATGTATCTACTCCGGTGTAACCCGGGCCATTGGTTGGGATCGGTTACATCCCCTTCACCGACTGACGTAAGGGAACGTTCGCGTGACGTCGCGTGATCGCACGCCCCGTCGCGGCGTGAATCGCAATGGGACGTGGGCCACGGGAAACGCGCGATTGTTACATCCGCGGGGCTACTTCGGCTCTGTCGTCGCTGGCGCACCGCCTTCGAACCGGTTGCCGTGGCGGTGGTCGCAGGGCGCCTCCTGCATCTCGAGGTGCAGGCGGGTGCCTTTGTAGGGGTGGGCGCGGGCGAGATCTTCATCGAAGTCGATGCCAAGGCCAGGGGCATCGGGCGGGATGATGTAGCCGTCTTCCCAGCGGATCGAGTGCTTGATGAGGGCAAGGTGGAAGGCGCCGCCCGTCTCGATCGTCTCGGCAATCAGAAGGTTGGGGATCGAGGCCGCGAAATGGATGTTGGCGGCCCATTCCACCGGGCCTGCGTAGAGGTGCGGCGCCATTTCGGCGTTGAAAACCTCGGCCATGGCGGCGATCTTCTTGGCCTCCCAGATGCCGCCAACGCGGCCGAGCGCGGGTTGCAGGATCTTGACCCCGCCCATGCGCAGAAGCGCGCCGAATTCGGCCTTGGTTGTCAGCCGCTCGCCGGTGGCCAGCGGAATGCGCACATGGCGCGCGACTTCGGCAAATTCCAGCAGGTTGTCTGGGGGGATCGGCTCTTCGTACCAAAGGGGCAGGTAGGGCTCGATGGCCTGTCCCAGACGGATGGCGCCGGGGGTGGTGAATTGCCCGTGGGTGCCGAACAGAAGGTCGGCCCGGTCGCCCACAGCCTCGCGGATCGCGCGGCAGAAGGCGACCGACCGGGAAATATCGGACATCGCGGGATGGTGGCCGCCCCGGATGGTATAGGGACCCGCGGGATCGAACTTGAGCGCGGTGAAGCCAAGGTTCAGAAAGCGCGTGGCGGCTTCGGCGGCCGCGTCGGGGCTGACCCAGAAATCCGCGGTTTCCTTGCCCGGTTCGGGGTAGAGGTAGGTGTAGCTGCGGATGCGTTCGTTCATCCGGCCGCCGAGCAGCGCCCAGACGGGGCGGTCGCGCGCCTTGCCGATGATATCCCAGCAGGCAATCTCGAGCCCCGAAAACGCACCCATCACGGTGGGGTCGGGGCGCTGGGTGAACCCGCTGGAATAGGCGCGGCGGAACATCAGCTCGATATTCTCGGGGTTCTCGCCCTCCATATGGCGGGTGAACACATCGTCGATCACCGCTTCCATCACCGATGGCGCGACGGTCGAGGCATAGCATTCGCCGTAGCCCACGATGCCGTCATCGGTGGTGAGCTTGGGGAAGATCCAGTAGCGCCCGCCCCAGCCGGGGGCAGGCGGTGCGACCGTGAAGATCTCGAGCGAGCGGAGGCGCATGGCGGGGCCTGTCGGTTTGGCGGGCGGCATCCCGGGTGGCCTAGCGCCCGCCGTATCCCCCCGCAGGAAACATGTGCAGAGAAAACGCTAGGGGAGGGCCGGACGTGTCGCGCGCGCGCCTGCGACATGCAATCCGATGGCCGCGACCATCAGAAGGGCCGCAAGCAGGAACGGCGCGCCGGGGGCGAAGACGGCGCCACCGGGGACCGTGAAGATGGCGAAGGTGGTGGTCATCAGAAGCGGTGATGTGATCATCGCGATGGCGTTGAGCGAGGCCAGAACCCCCTGAAGTTCGCCTTGCGCGTTTGCCGGTGTGTCGCGCGACAGGATCGCCTGAAGGGCGGGGGTCACGACGCCGCCAAGTGCCGTGAACGGTATCATCAGCAGCGCAAGCGTGCCCGAAGTGACAAGGCCAAGGAAGGTGAGGGTGGTTACGTCCACCCACATCCCGTAGAAGGCCGCGCGGTGTTCGCCAAAACGGCGGATCAGCGGGCCGACGAGCAGCGCCTGCCCCGCCGCGAACGAGACGCCGTAGACGGCCAGTGACAGCCCGATCATCGTGGTGCCCCAGCCAAAGCGCGCCTGGCCGTAAAAGGCCCAGACAGCGGGATAGACGTTCATCGCGATGGACAGGATCAGGAAGGTGGCAAGCGGCAAGCGCAGGCTTTGCAGGCGGGTGACGGCAAGAAGCGCGCCAAGTGGGTTCGCGCGGGCGAGGCTGACCGGGCGGCGGTTTTCCGGCGTGACCGTTTCGGGAAGGACCAGCGCGCCGAGGACAAGGTTCGCCGCTGCCATCGCGGCGGCGGCGTAGAACGGGGCCCGGATATCGATGCTGGCCAGAAGCCCGCCGATCACGGGGCCCAGCACGAATCCCACGCCAAAGCCCGCGCCGATCAGCCCGAACCGCCGACCCCGGTCTTCCGGCGGGGTGATATCGGCGATGAAGGCGGTGGCGGTAGAATGGGTGGCCGAGGTGATCCCCGCCACGATGCGGGCCGCAAGAAGAAGCGCAATCGTTGGGGCAACGGCCAGCACCAGATAATCGACCGCCATCACGGAGAGTGACACCAGCAGCACCGGGCGACGGCCGAAGCGATCCGAAAGCGCGCCCATGAGCGGCCCGAAAAGAAACTGCATGACGGCGAAAGAGGTGGCCAGCAACCCGCCCCACAGCGCCGCCTGCGAAAGCGTGCCGCCGGTCACATCCTCGATAAGTTCGGGCATGACCGGGAAGATGAGGCCGATCCCGATGGCATCCAGCGTGACCGTGGCAAGGATGAACGTGAGGGCAAGGCGCGGGGGCGGGGTCATGCGGGGATGTACGCGAAGTGAAAGGGCGGGGTGATGCGCAGCGGTGGGCGCTGGGCGGCGTTATCCATCGTGCGGCCGTGGCTTGCAAGCTGCAGACCGGTCGAGATCAGAGCGGCATGTGCGGCGCGAGATTGCGCGATTTTGCCAAGCTGATCAGACATGGCCGATCTCTTGCAGGAAGGCGGTGATTGCATCGGCGCAGGCCGGTGCCGCGTCGATCATGGGCAGGTGACCGGCGGCGCGGATCAGGTGGAACCTGCTGCCGGGGATGAGGTCTGCGGTTTCACGCACCATGTCGGGCGGGGTCGATGCGTCATGGCCACCCGCGATCGCGAGGGTGGGCAAGCGCAGGGTGGCGGTGGTGGCCAGGAAATCGGCATGCGCGATGGCTGCCGCCGCGCCGCACCAGCCTTCGACGCTGGTAGCCTCAAGCCGCGCGCGCCAGTCCTGCGCGATGGGGCCGTCGCGGAACGGGCGGGGGAACCAGCGGGCGAGCGTGGCTTCTGACAGCGCCGCGATGCCACCTGCGCGCACCTCGGCGATGCGGGCTTCCCAAAGGGCCGCGTTGCCGATCCGCGCGGCGGTGTTCGACAGGACCATCCCCCGCACCAGATCGAGCCGCTTGACCGCCAGCCCCTGGGCCACGAGGCCCCCCATCGACACGCCCATCACCACCGCATCGCGGATGCCGAGGCTGTCGATCAGCGCCTCTGCGTCGCGAATCAGCGCGCCCATCGCATAGGGCGCGGGCGGCACGGACGAGGCGCCATGGCCGCGCGCATCGGGGCGCAGGATGCGAAGGCCGGGGGGCAGAAGAGGGATGAGCGTATCGAACAGCGAAAGATCGGTGCCGAGGGCATGCAGCAGGACAAGTGGGGGGCCATGGCGCGGCCCCTCGTCGCGGTAGTGCAGCGTCACTTCGCCAAGGCGCGCAAAGGCCATTGGTTCAGACCGGAAAGCGCTGCATGGCTTCGGCAAAGACGGGCATGTCCACGTTGCCGCCCGAAGCCACGACGATGACATCCTCGCCCGTCATCGCCTCGGGCTGGAAAAGGGCTGCGGCAAGGGCCACGGCGCCCCCCGGTTCCAGCACGATGCGCAGGCGGGCGAATGCCAGCGCCATGGCGTGCTGTGCCTGCGCGTCGCTGACCACGAGGCCGCGACCTGCGAGGCGGGTCAGCAACGGCAGGGTCAATTCGCCGGGCGTGGGTGTGACGATGGCATCACAGATCGAACCGGACGCAGCGGCGTTGCGCTGGCGGGTGCCCGTGGACAGACTGCGGGCCATATCGTCAAAGCCTTCGGGTTCGACCGTGCGGACGGTCAGGCCGGGCGCGCGCGCCTCGAGCGCCAGTGCTATGCCCGAGGAAAGCCCCCCGCCCCCGCAGCAAACCAGAACGTCGGCGGTGTCGATGCCGGCCTCCATCGCCTGTTCGGCGATTTCGAGCCCGGTCGTGCCCTGACCTGCGATCACCTCTTCATCGTCGTAGGGGCGCACCAGCGTCAGGCCGCGTTCGGTGGCGATGCGGCCGCCGATTTCGTCGCGGTCCTGGCCACCTGCACGGTCGTAAAGCACAACCTCGGCGCCCAGGGCGCGGGTGTTGTCAATCTTCACGCGGGGCGCATCGGCGGGCATCAGGATCACCGCCGGGGCGCCATGGCGGCGGGCGGCCAGCGCCACGCCCTGCGCGTGGTTGCCGGAGGAAAAGGCAAGCACACCCTTGTGGCGTTGCGCATCCGTCAGGGCCGATACGGCGGACCACGCGCCGCGAAACTTGAACGATCCGGTGTGTTGCAGGCACTCTGCCTTGACCCATACACGGCGGCCCGCGATGGCATCAAGGAAGGGCGAGGACAGAAGCGGCGTGCGCCGCACCTCGCCCGACAGACGGCGGGCGGCGGCTTCGATGCGGGCGATGGATGTCATGGGGCGTACCGATGCGTTGCGTCGAGCATGATTAAATCGGGATTAACCGCGATGTGCCACGATTCGCGGATGGTCATGGTGATCCCTTTGCTGGTCTGGCTTGCGGTCCACGGTACGCCGGGGGGGCCCTTGGCCGGGCACGATGTGACGGTACATCCGGTTGCACCGGTCCTGCCCGGCGGCGCGCGGCTTGGCGGGCGCTGGCTGGTTCCGGCTTTTGCGGCGCGGCCGGGCACCGGGGCGCCTGTTAGTCCGGTTGGGTTGCGCTTTTGACGGCCGCTTCTCTCACCCGACCCTTGCCAGAAAGGCGCGGATCGCTGCCAGCGCCTCGGGTTCATCCAGAAACGGGATATGCGCGCGCCCCGGCACCTCGGCAAGAATGAGGTCTGGCCTGCGGCGCTGCATTTCGGTGGCGGTGGCGGAGCTGAGAAGATCGGAATTGGCGCCCCGGATCAGCGCGAGGGGAAAGCCGGCGCAAGCCTCGAACAAGGGCCACAGGTCGGTGGGGGGCGCGTCATAGCCCTGCAGGAACGCATCGCGCATCGCGGGGTCGTAGGTGATGCGCAGCCCGTCGGGCGTGTCGCGCCAGTGCAGCCGCGCCTCGGCCAGCCAGCGTTCGGCGGGCACACCATCGAAGCCCGGGTTGGCGGCGGGCAGGGCAGCGGCCAGCGCCGCGTACGTTTGCGCGCGCGGATTGCGGCCCACGTAATCCTTGATCCGGTCGAGGCCCGCGCGTTCGATGCCCGGGCCGATATCGTTGAGGCACAGGCCGGTGAGGCGGTCATGCGCCATGGCGGCCAACACCATTCCGATCAGCCCGCCGCGAGAGGTGCCAAGAATCGCGGCCTTTTCCACCCCGAGGTGATCGAGCAGCGCGATCGCGTCCTGCGCCTCTTGCGGTACGGTGTAGGTGGCAGCCCCGGTCCATGTGCTGTTTCCCCGGCCCCGGTAATCCATCCGGATCAGGCGGCAGGGGGGCAGGTGGGGTTTCAGATAGTCGAAATCCCCCATCGTGCGGGTCAGGCCCGCAAGGCACAGAAGCGTCGGACCATCGCCGAGGGGTTCGTCGGTATAGGCAAGGCGGGCGCCATCGGAGGCGGTGACGTGCATCATCGGGCGGCCAGCGCCGGAATGCCCCCAAGATCGGTCAGAATGTGGTGTGGCTGGCCGGGCAGGCGATCCAGCGGCAGGCCCGCGCGGTTCACCCATGCCACGCGAAAGCCGTAGGCGGCGGCACCGGCGGCATCCCAGCCGTTGGAGGAGACGAACAGCACCTCGTCCGGCGCCACGCCAAAGCGCGAAGGAACAAGCGAATAGACGCGGGCATCGGGCTTGAAGACGCCCACATCCTCGACCGACAGCACCGCATCGAGATGCGCGCCGATCCCTGCCGAGGCCACAGCGGAGGCCAGCATCGGGGGCGCGCCGTTCGACAGGATCGCGGTCTGCAACCCTTGCGCCTTCAGCGCGGCGAGCATTGCGGGCACTTCCGGATAGGCGGGCAGTTCATCGTAAAGCGCCAGCAGGCGCACGCGGAGGGACGGATCGGTCAGCCCCTGCGCCTCCATCGCCCAGTCGAGGCCATCGGCGGTGACGCGGGCGAAATCGCAATGATGCCCGGTGATCGCGCGTTGCCAGGTGTATTCCAGTTGCTTGCGCCGCCAATCCTCGGCCAGACGCGGCCAGACGGTTGCCAGCACTTCCCCACCCGGCTGGCCAGCGGCGACACGGGCGGCGCCTGCTACATCGAAAAGCGTGCCATAGGCATCAAAGACGCAGAGTTTGATCGGCATGGGCCCTCCGTTCACGCGCGAAGGGTGGCACGTGCGCGGCGCCTGCGGCAAGGGGGTGCTTGCCCGCCATCGCCCTCTGGCCTAAACCGCCGCCAGCAGGGGGGCATCCGGAATGGCGGAGAAGGACACGACAGAAGATCGCCCGAAGTCCAAGCGGGTGCGGGCGCTGGCGGGTCTGGTGCCCTTCATGCGGCCTTATCGCGGCGGCTTTGCACTTGCGCTGGCGGCGCTGGTGATGACGGCTGCGGTATCGCTGGTGCTGCCCCTTGCCGTGCGCCGGGTGGTGGATGGGTTCGGCACGGCGGACACCTTGCTTCTGGATCAGTACTTTGTCGCGGCGCTGGTGATTGCCGGTGCCTTGGCGATCGGCACGGGCCTGCGCTATTACCTTGTCACGCGGCTGGGCGAACGGGTGGTGGCCGATATCCGCCGCGCGCTCTTTGACCGGGTGCTCGGGATGAGCCCCGCTTTTTTCGAGCGCCTGCTGACGGGTGAGGTGCTGAGCCGGATCACCACCGACACCACGCTGATCCTGTCGGTGATCGGGTCGTCCGTGTCGGTGGCGCTGCGCAATGTGCTGATGCTGGCGGGCGGCCTTGTCGCGCTGATGCTGACCTCGGCCAAGCTGACGGGGCTGGTTCTGCTGATCGTGCCTGCGGTGATCGTGCCCATCGTGGTGCTGGGGCGGCGGTTGCGCAGCCTCAGCCGCGAAAACCAGGACTGGATCGCGCAATCCTCGGGCAATGCGTCCGAGGCGCTAAGTTCTGTCCAGACGGTTCAGGCCTTCACGCACGAGGCGCCAAGCCGGGCCGCCTTTGGCCTGGTAACCGAGCGCAGCTTTGATACCGCCGCCGTGCGCATCCGTACCCGCGCAGTGATGACGATGATCGTGATTTTCCTGACCTTCAGCGGGATTGTAGGCGTTCTGTGGGTCGGCGCGCGCGACGTGCGCGCAGGCGGGATGAGCCCGGGCGAGTTGATCCAGTTCCTGATCTATGCCGTGATGGTGGCCGGGGCGGTGGGTGCGCTGTCAGAGATCTGGGGCGAGTTGCAGCGTGCCGCGGGTGCGACCGAGCGGCTGGTGGAGCTTCTGGAAACGGACGACCCGGTGCAGGATGTGGCCAGCCCGGCCGTTCTGCCGCGCCCGGTGCGGGGCGAGATCAGCTTTGAGGATGTGTCGTTCCGCTACCCTGCGCGGCCCGAAACATCGGCCCTTCAGGGTGTGGACCTGCGCGTGCGCCCCGGCGAGACGGTGGCGCTGGTCGGGCCCTCGGGAGCGGGCAAGACGACGATCCTGCAGCTTTTGCAGCGGTTCTATGACCCGCAGTCGGGGCGCGTCTGCATCGACGGGGTGGATATCGCGACGCTTGGCCGCGGCGATTTTCGCCGGTCGATTGCACTGGTGCCGCAAGACCCGGTGATCTTTGCCGCCTCCGCGCGTGACAATATCCGCTTCGGGCGCCCCGATGCCACGGATGCCGAGGTGACCCAAGCCGCGAAGGCGGCAGCCGCGCATGATTTCCTGACAGCCCTGCCCGAAGGGTATGACAGCTATGTGGGCGAGCGGGGCGTGATGCTGTCGGGCGGGCAGAAGCAGCGCATCGCCATTGCCCGGGCCATCCTGCGCGATGCGCCGATCCTTTTGCTGGATGAGGCGACCAGCGCGCTGGATGCCGAAAGCGAACGCGCGGTACAGGACGCGGTGGAGCGGCTGAGTGCCGGACGCACAACGCTTGTGGTGGCGCACCGGCTGGCCACGGTCAAAAAGGCCGACCGGATCGTGGTGCTGGATCACGGGCGGATCGTGGCGCAAGGCACGCATGAGGCGCTGGTCGCCGAAGGCGGTCTGTATGCGCGGCTGGCGAAACTGCAATTCACCGACGGTCTGGCCGCCTGACGTTGCGTTTTGCGGCCAGCCCGTGCTTGCGGGATGCGGCAAAACCCCCCATTTTCTTCGACCAAGGGGAGACGCGCCGGATCAACGGCGCGATTGACAGGGAGGAGACGGGATATGGGCGTTTTCGCATCCGTTGCGGACCGCGATGCCATTGAGGCCGAAGGGCCTTGGGCCAGCCGCAAGGTAGCCCGAACGATGTACGCGTTCCTGAGCGAGGCGAAGGCCGCACATGGACCGAAGCCCGCGATTACCTTTCAATTGCTGTCGGGCCCGGAAACCAAGGCGGAAACGCTGAACTGGAACCAGTTTCACGCGCGCGTCACGCAGGCGGCCAACCTTTTCCGGTCGCTGGGTGTGGGGCCGAAGGATGTGGTGGCCTACGTTCTGCCCAATTGCATGGAAACGGCTGTGGCGCTGATGGGGGGGGCGGTGGCCGGGATCGTGAACCCGGTGAACCCGCTGTTGGAGCCCGACCAGATCAGCGCCATCCTGCGCGAGACCGGGGCCAAGGTTGTGGTCACGCTCAAGGCCTTTCCCAAGACGGATGTGCCACAGAAGGTGGCAGAGGCGGTCAAGCATGCGCCGGGCGTGAAGACAGTGCTGGAGGTGGACCTCAACCGCTATCTCAGCCCGCCGAAAAGCTGGATCGTGCCGCTGGTGCGCCCGAAGAACCCGATCAGCCACAGCGCCAATGTCAAGGATTTCAACGCGGAATGCGCGCGGATGCCGAATGACAGGCTGACCTTCGCGGATGATCCGGCCGACCGCGTGGCCGCCTATTTCCACACCGGCGGCACCACAGGGATGCCGAAGGTCGCGCAGCACAAGGTTTCGGGGATGATCTATCAGGGCTGGCTGGGCGCCAGCCTGATGTTCAAGGACAGCGATGTGGTGATCTGCCCGTTGCCGCTGTTTCACGTTTTTGCCGCCTACCCCACCCTGATGTCGATGATTGCAAGCGGGGCGCATGTGGTGTTTCCCACCCCGCAGGGCTATCGCGGCGAGGGGGTATTCGACAATTTCTGGAAGCTGATCGAACGCTGGCGGATCACCTACATGATCACTGTGCCCACGGCGCTTTCGGCGCTGATGCAGCGGCCGGTGAATGCGGATGTATCCAGTTTGCGCGGGGCATTCTCTGGCTCGGCGCCGCTGCCGCTGGAGCTTTACAAGCGGTTCGAAGCGGCCACCGGCGTGCAGATCATCGAGGGCTACGGGCTGACGGAATGCACCTGCCTTGTGTCCTGCAACCCGCCCGAAGGCGCCAAGAAGATCGGCTCTGTCGGCATTCCGCTGCCCCATACCCATGTGCGCATCCTGCACGCCAATGGCGATGGTTCGGTGCAGCGCGAATGCGGGGTGGATGAGGTCGGCGAGATTTGCGTGGCCAATCCGGGCGTGTACGAGGGGTCCACCTACACCGAGATGGACAAGAACAAGGGGTTGTTCGCGGAAGGGCGGTATCTGCGCACGGGCGATCTGGGGCGGCTTGATGCCGATGGGTATCTTTTCATCACCGGGCGGGCGAAGGATCTGATCATCCGGGGTGGTCACAACATCGACCCCGCCGAGATCGAAGAGGCCCTGATGGGGCATGAGGCGGTGGCCTTCGTGGGTGCCATCGGGCAGCCCGACGCGCATGCGGGCGAGTTGCCCTGCGCCTATGTGGAACTGGTGAAGGGCGCCACGGTGGGGGTCGAAGAGCTGGAGGCTTATGCCGCCAGCCACATCCACGAACGCGCGGCGCTGCCGAAATACATCGAGGTGCTGCCGGAATTGCCGAAAACCGCCGTGGGCAAGGTGTTCAAGCCCGATCTTCGGCGCCTTGCCATCACGCGGGTCTATGACGCGGCACTTGCGGGGGCTGGCATCCCGGCCAGGGTCGACACGGTGGTAGAGGACAAAAAACGCGGGCTGGTGGCGAAGCTGACGAAATCCGCGCCGGTCGAGGATGCGGCGGTGACAGCGGTGCTGGGCGCCTATATCCGGCCCTGGGATTGGGCGTGATCGCGGATCGGGGGCGAAATCTGCATTCCGTGCGGATCAAAAACGGTCGGTATCCATCCAGATCGTCACCGGCCCGTCATTCAGCAGGCTGACGGCCATATCCGCACCAAAGCGGCCCTTTGCGGTGGCGATGCCTATAGCGGCAAGGCGGGCGGCGGTCGCCTCGTATAGCACCTCGCCCACCGCGGGCGGGGCGGCGGTGGAAAAGCCGGGGCGGTTGCCTTTGAGGTCGGCGGCAAGGGTGAACTGGCTGACGACGAGCGCCGCGCCCCCGGTATCGGCAAGGCTGCGGTTCATCTTGCCCGCGTCATCCCTGAAAATGCGCAGCTTGGCGATCTTGTCGGCAAGGCGATGCGCCTCGGCCTCGGTATCGCCCTGCATGGCGCAGACAAGGATCAAAAGGCCGGGCCCGATCTCGCCGATGGTTTCCCCCTCGACGGCAACGGCCGCGAAGGCGACGCGCTGGACAACCGCCCTCACACTTCTGTGGCCCATGGTGGGTTGGCGCCGGGGCGCGAGACGGTAACGGCGGCCGCGCGGGTGCCAAGCGAAAGGGCCGCGTCAAGCGTGGCATCGGGCAGGGCCGACAACGCGGCCTTGGTCAGCGCGCCTGACGCGTGCAGGGCCGCAAGGACGCCCGCGTTGAACGTATCGCCTGCCCCCACGGTATCGGCCACGGTGACCGGCTTGGCCGCGACAAAGCGATCCTGCGTGGCAGTGATAGCGCGCGCGCCCCTGGCGCCTTCGGTGAGAAGCACAAGTTTCGGCCCTTGCGCGAGAAGGCCGCGTGCCAGTTCTGTGATCTCTCCCGCGCCAGCCAGCCAGTGCAGGTCTTCATCCGACAGCTTCACGATATCGGCCAAGGCGATCATCGCGGTGATGCGGGCACGGTAGGCGGCAGCATCGGTGATGAAGCCGGGGCGGATGTTGGGGTCGATCATCGTGACCCGCACGGGCGCCTCGCGCGCCATGAGGGCCGCGTAGGTGGACGCCGCGGGATCGTTCACAAGGCTGATGCCGCCGAAGAAAAGGGTGCCAACGGACGCGGGCAGCGCGGGCAGGTCATCGGGCGCCAGCAGCCGCCCGGCGGTGTTTTCGTCGTAGAAGGCATAGCTTGCCTGCCCGTTCACCAGTTTGACGAAGGCCAGCGTGGTTGGCCGGGCCGAGCGGGCACAAAGCGCCGTATCCACGTGGCTTGCGGCCAGCGTGTCGGTAAGGATCTCGCCGAAAAGATCGGTCGAGAGGCCCGAGAAGAACCCCGCAGGCGCGCCAAGGCGGCCAAGTGCGATGGCCGTGTTGAAGACGGCGCCCCCGGCATAAGGCGCGAACGCGGCCTCGGCTGCCGTTGTCTGGCGGGGCAGCATGTCGATCAGCGCTTCACCGCAGCACAGGATCATGGCGTCGTCTCCTTTGGCGCATAGGGTGCGAGCGCCTGGCGGACCCGGTCAAGGGGGGATGCGCCGTGCAGGTCGGGCACAAACGTCTGCCCGGTGATCGCCTCATAGGCCGCGATGTAGGTTTCCGCCGTCTGGCGGATCATGTCGGGCGGGATGTCGGGGATCGGATCGGCGTAGGGATCACAGCGCGCCGCGACCCAGGCGCGGATCACATCCTTGTCAAATGACGGCGGGCGGGTGCCCGCGTCGAACGCAGCCCGGTAGCCTGAAGCGAGCCAGTAGCGGCTGGAATCGGGAGTATGGATTTCATCGGCAATACGGAGGCGGCCCTGTTCATCGAGGCCGAACTCATACTTGGTATCTACAAGGATCAGCCCCCGTTCTGCCGCCATCGCCTGCCCGCGTGCGAAAAGCGCCAGCGCCACGGCCGACACCTCATCCCACTGCGCCGCCGTCAGCAGACCCTGCGCCACGATCTCATTCGGCGTCAGCGGCGCGTCATGCGCGCCGTCAAAGGCCTTTGAGGTGGGGGTGAGGATCGGGGCTGGCAGGGCCTGGTTGTCGCGCAGACCGTCTGGCAATACATGGCCGTACATCGCGCGCTGGCCCTTGTGGTAAAGCGTCAGGATCGAGGTAGAGGTGGTTCCGGCAAGGTAGCCCCGCACCACAACCTCGACCGGCAGGATGGTCAACCGCTCGCCGATCACCACGTTGGGATCGGGGTATTCCAGCACGTGGCTCGGGCAGATATCGGCGGTGGCATCGAACCAGAAACGGGCGGTCTGCGTCAGCACCTGGCCCTTGAACGGGATCACGGCAAGGATCCGGTCAAAGGCCGAGATGCGATCGGACGCGATCAGGATGCGGCGGGCGGGCAGGGCGCCCTCGGCGGGCAGGTCATAACAATCGCGCACCTTCCCGAAATAGGGGTTGGGCAGCGACAGGCGCGCCTCTGGCAGGGTGCGGGTGAGGTCGATCATCGGGGCCTCCGGCGGTTTCGGCTTCATCGGCGCGCGCCGCGGCGAAGTCAACCGGGGTGGACAAGACGCAACGGCTGGCGATGATGCGCCCCGGGAATGAAAGAGGGATGGATGCCATGCGCCTGAACCGTCGCCGGTTTGCCGGGGCACTGGCTGCGCTGCCGATGCTGGTACGCGGGGCCGGAGCCACGACCGCAGGGCCGGACCGCGCGGCGCCGGTGGTGATCGACTGGATGCGGCTGATCCTGGAACTGGTCCGCCACACGCCGACCTATTCGCCGCCCGTGGCCAGCCGGTCCTTTGCCTGCCTTGGCATCGCCGCATGGGAGGTGGTGGCAGCGACTGATCTGGCTGCCGTTTCGCTGGTGGGCCAGATCACCGATCTTCCGCCGCTGCCCGCCCCGGAGGGCGAAATCGACATGGCCGTGGCGTTGCAGGCCGCTTATGCAAGCGGTGCGCGGGCGTTCTTTGGCAACACCGGCCCCAGCGGCCAGCGCGCGATGGCCGCGATGGAGGCGCGGCTTGCGGGCCGCGCGGGCGAGGGGGTTGCCGCGGATGTGGCTGCGCAAAGTATTGCCTTCGGGCAGGCGGTTGCGACGCATGTGGCGGCATGGGCCGACTATGACGGCGGCGCGGTTGTCGAAAACATGGGTTTTCCAATGGCCTATACGCTGACGCCCGGCCCGGCGCATTGGGTGCCGACGAACACGTTGGCCCAGCAGCAGGCGCCGCTTTTGCCGCTCTGGGGCCGCAATCGCCCCTTCGCAATGCCCACCCAGAATGCCTGCCCGCTGCCGCCGCCGCCTGCCTACAGCGAGGAACCGGGATCGCAATTCCATGCCGAGGCGATGGAGGTGTACGAGGTGTCGCAGAACCTGACGCCAGAGCAGGAGGCGATCGCGCGCTTCTGGTCGGATGATCCGATGCTGTCGCCCACCCCGCCGGGGCACTGGGTTTCGGTGGTGCTGGAGATCGGGGCAGAGCGCGGGATGGAAGGGACGGCGCTGGTCGATGTGTTGATGCGGCTGGGGGTTGCGGTTGCCGACGCCTTTATCGGCTGCTGGTATTCCAAGTACGAGTTCGATCTTGTGCGCCCCGTCACCTATATCAACCGCGTGATTGATCCGGCCTGGCAGCCGATCCTGATCACGCCGCCCTTTCCCGAATACCCTTCGGGCCATTCTACCCAATCGGGGGCGGCCGAGGCCGTGTTGGCGGCCTATTTCGGCGCCGATTTTGCCTTCACTGACGCCACGCATGAAGACGACGGGCTGGACGCGCGGCCCTTTCCAAGCTTTCGCGCGGCGGCGGAAGAGGCTGCACTTTCAAGGCTGTACGGCGGCATCCATTTTCGCGCCGCGATCGAGCGCGGGCTGGAGCAGGGGCGGTGCATCGGGGCTTATGCGGTGGGGTTGAAGACATGGCACGACGCCTGAGGCTTTGCGCCCTTTTGCTTGCCGCCCCGCCCGCGCTGGCCGATGGGCCAGTGGTGCCGCGCTTTGTGGAAGAAACCGCAAGTGCGGGGATTGCCGCCACCTATACGGGGGGCTGGCAATACATGGTGGGCGGTGGCGTGGCTGTCTTTGATTGTTCGGGCGACGGCAAGCCCGAGGTGTTCATCGCGGGCGGTGAGGCCCCTGCGCGGCTCTTTCTGAACGAAAGCCCTGCGGGCGGGGCGCTTGCATTCCGCGAAACGACAAGCGGGCTGGAGGCCGATGCCGTGACCGGCGCCTATGCGATGGACATCGATGGCGACGGGATCACCGACATCGTTCTTTTGCGCGTGGGCGAAAACCTTGCCATGCGTGGCTTGGGTGATTGCCGGTTTGCGCGTGCCAACGAAGTCTGGGGCTTTGACGGTGGCGACGGCTGGTCCACCGCCTTTGCCGCCACGTGGGAGGCGGGGGCATACTGGCCCACGCTGGCCGTCGGCAATTATATCGACCGGCGGGAAGAGGCGTTTCCCTGGGGGTCGTGCACCGACAACTGGCTGCACCGCGCCGAAGGGCGCGGCTTTGCACCCGCCTTGCCGCTGACGCCCAGCTACTGCGCGCTGTCGATGCTTTTCACCGACTGGAACGCCTCGGGCCACCGTGCGCTACGGGTGTCGAACGACCGCGAGTATTACAAGGGCGGTCAGGAACAGCTATGGCATCTGGAGGCCGGGCAGGGGCCGCGCTTGTATGGGCCGGACGAGGGCTGGGCGCGCCTGCGCATCTGGGGAATGGGGATCGCGGGGGCCGATCTGAACGCCGACGGGCTGCCCGAATATTTCCTGACCTCGATGGCCGACAACAAGCTGCAGGTGCTGAAGGAGGCAACCGGGAAGCCCGTCTATACCGATCAGGCGCTGGCGCGGGGCGTGGTGGCGCAACGGCCCTACACGGGCGGAGAGGCGAAACCATCGACCGCTTGGGCCGCGCAGTTTGCCGATGCGAACAATGACGGGCGGGCGGATCTGTTTGTGGCCAAGGGCAACGTGTGGGAGATGCCCGATTTCGCCATGGCCGACCCCAATAACCTGCTCTTGCAGCGCGAGGATGGCACGTTCGAGGAAGCGGGCGACCGCGCAGGAGTGGCCAGCATGGCCGCCGGGCGGGGTGCTGCGCTGGCGGATCTGAACGCCGATGGTGCGCTCGATCTGGTGGTCGTGAACCGCAACGCACCCGCGCAGGTCTGGCGCAACGCCGGGCCGGTGGGCCGGTGGCTGGCGATCAAGCCACAGCAGGAAGGCGCCAATCCGCAGGCGCTGGGGGCTTGGGTCGAGGTTCGGGCAGACGGGCGCCTGCAGCGGCAAGAGGTTGTGGTGGGCGGCGGACACGCAGGTGGCATTCTGGGCCCGCTGCATTTCGGGCTTGGCCCTGCGGATGGCGCAGAGGTGCGGGTGATCTGGCCCGATGGCGCTGCGTCAGGTTGGATGCCGGTGAAATCCGGCAATGTCTGGCAGGTCGTGCGGGGGGCGGACGGTATGGCCCGCCCCCCTGTCGCGGGGTCGCCGGATTAGAAGAACCCGATGCTGGTGTCGAAGAGGCCTGAAAGGGCGCTGTGGCGCGACCGGAGCACGTTTCCGGCGACGCTGTTCAGCGGCACCTTGCTCGCGCCAGTGCCGAGCGGGATCGTCACCCCAAACTCGACGATATCGATGTTGGAGCCGCTGTTGTTGAGATCGATCTGCGAATACTCCAGCGACAGGATAACCGAACGACCGGTGAACTGGGCCAGATCGTAGCCGATGCCGATACCGACATCCGTCAGATCCGTGCTGTCAATTGACAGCCTGTCGAACCCGCCGAACACCGAGAAGGCGGGCGAGATGTCGTAAATGCTGGCCAGACGGACAAGGGTGTAGGCCTCGTCACCGCCATCAAATTCGGAGCGGATCACGCCGCCGCCCAAAGTGACCGCCGCGACCGGCTTGTAGGACGCCAGAAAGCCGTAATCTGTGAGATCGTTGTTGGAGAAATCGATATCCGTCTTGCCGATGAAGCCCTCGACGCTCCAGTTCTGCGTCGCATAGCCAAGTGTCACGCCGTAGCTGCTGAAATTGGTGTCGCCCGGGCCGAAATCCAGCCGCGTGGCCTCGACGTAGCCGCCGAGTGTCAGGCCGCTGGCAAAGCGGTAGCGGCCATTGAGGGCGGCGTCGACCGTTTTGAACCTGTCCGAAGCGCCATCAATGTCGAGGCTTTGAATGCCCACATCGGCACCGATTGAAAAGCCGTTGCCGAAATCGACATCGAAATAGCCATCAAGGCTGGTGGTATTTGCGTCAAAGTTCGAATTGTCGAAGGTAATGCTGCTGTAGCCAAGCGTGACCGCGCCGGACACGTCTTGTGCCTGTGCTGTGGAGAATGCGCAAAGGGCGCAAGACGCGGCGAGTGCGGCGCGAAACGGAAGGGTGGATATGAACATGACGCCTCTCTGAAAACCATGTCTGGATACCTGTCTTAACACTGCCAATCCATGATTTGAATCAGGCCCTTCCGAAAGGTTTGCCATCGCTGCAAGAGTGACACAGAAGGAGGCGACGACGGTCAGTAGCCCGAGGGTGGCTGTTGGTAGGTGCCGTAACCGTCCGATTGCGCCTGTTGCAACTGGACAAGATAGACCCCGCCTCCGATCACGAGGGCGGCCAGAACCACCGCCAGCGCGATCTTCCACACGCTCCACGGACGCTCGCCCCGCACCTTGCCGGTCTGGCCGTTGATGACGAAGCGATAGGTCTTGCCGCCGTATTTGTAGGCGGCCATCCAGACCGGCAGCAGGATATGCTTGAACGTCTCTTCGGAATAGGCGGTGTCGATCCGGTCCACACGCTGTTCATCGCCGCCGATGTCGCGCCGCACATCGCCGTTGATCACGCCCGACATGATCTGGTGGCCACGCGCCTGCCCCTCGGCGAGGGCCACGGTATAGCCTTCGGCCGAGAAACCGGCGAGGTAATCGGGCGAATAGGGCTGCAATGCCGAAAGGTCCCATGGTTCCAGCGCTTCGGTGTACCCGCGCGGCAGCGAGGTGGAGGCCAGCACCAGAACGTCGTCAAAAGCCCGGCTGACCCAGCCGGAAACGCCTTGCCAGCGTGTCTTGCGCACCTGTTCCTGGCGCTGCTCGCGCTTGCCGTTCACCATGACCGTCACGGTATGGGTTTCGTAGTAATATGTGCCGCGCGCGCCCTTGTAGCGGCTGCGGGTTGCGGCGTCGAAGGTCCAGTAGGGGGTGTAGATCCCGTTCAGCGAACGGCCCTTGCGGGCGTATTCGACAAGGCTGCCGGGCGCGAACCACAAGCGGCCCAGCCACGCCACCATCGCATCCCGCGCCGCATCTTCCGATAGCTGGAAGGGCACCAGCGCCTGTGGCTTGATCTGGCGGCTGGTGCCGGTGCCGATGACCACGGGCGTCGCGCAGAACGGGCATTCCGCGGCGTGGGTGGCCCCCTTGAACGCGATCAGCGCTCCGCAGGACGGGCAGGGGGTGGTGCGCACCTCTTCCATCGCCGCAGCGGGCAGGTCATCGGCCAGCGCACGCATCAGATCGTGTTCCCCAAGTGCCCGCGTGCGCGCCGAGGCGGGGGCGGCGGGGATGGCCTGCACGTTGCCACAGTGATCGCAGACAAGCTGCGTGGCACCGGGTTGAAAGCGCAGGTCGGCCCCGCAGGCATCACAGGGCCAACGGTGTTCGGCCTCGTCAGCCAAACGCTACACTCCGGGCGGCGGCGGCGGCGGGACCATGGCAAACAGGCGCGAAAGGGCGGTATCGCCCGCCGGTTTCCAGCCGTCCTGACCGGCGGTCCAGACCATGGACGCGCGCGTGAAAGTGCCTGCACCAAGCATCGCGGCAAGATCGCCCTCGGCATAGGGGCCTTGGGTCGCGCCATTGGCGGCGATGTGCCATTGCGGCGCGGCAGGTGGTGGCGGTGGTGGAGGGGCGGCATGGGCCGGGCCGGCGCCCCAGGGGCCGGGCTGGCCCATCTGGCCCGCCATGCCCATCCCGATGGCAGCCCCCATGCCGGTGGCCATCGCGCCCCCCGCAGCGCCACCGGGGGCCGACATCGCCTCGGCCGCATTGAACTGCATGTATTTTCCCAGATCCCCCGCGATGCCCATCGAGGTGCGCTTGTCGAGCACTTTTTCCACCTCTTCCGGCAGGCTGATGTTTTCGATGTAGAATTCAGGAAGCGACAGGCCGTATTCACCGATCTTCGGCGCAATGGCCTTGGTCACGATGGCGCCCAGATCACCGGTGTTTGCCGCCATGTCGAGGACCGGGATGCCCGATCCTGCCAGAACGCGGCTCACCTCTTGCAGGATCACGTTGCGGATCTGGAAGCTGATCTCGTCGGCGGTGAATTCGCCATCGGTACCCACAACCTCGGTCATGAAGCGGCCGGGGTCGGTCACGCGCATCGAATACGTGCCGAAGGCACGCAGGCGGACGGGGCCAAACTCGGGGTCACGCGCCATGATCGGGTTCTTGGTGCCCCATTTCTGATCGTTGAACCGCACGGTGGAGACGAAATACACCTCGGACTTGAAGGGCGACTGGAACCCGTGGTCCCAGTGCTGAAGCGTCGTCATGATGGGCATGTTGTTGGTCTCGAGCATGTAGAGCCCGGGGCCGAACACATCCGCCAACTGGCCTTCATGGATGAAGACCGCCGCCTGACCTTCGCGGACCGTCAGCTTGGCGCCCATCTTGATGGCGTTCCCCTGCCGCTCGAACCGCCAGACCATCGTGTCGCGCGTGTCGTCGAGCCAGGAGATGACGTCGATGAATTCGCCCTTGAGGAAATCGAAAACCATGAGTGCTCCTTTCGGAAGCTATGCCTAACTTTCCCCGCCCAAGAGCGCGAGGGCAAGCGATTCCACGATCGGCTGCGCCTCGGCGATGGTCATGCCGGGGCGCAGGGCGGGGTTGTAGAGGACGCGCAGCATCGCCTCGTCCATCGGGGTCAGCAGGGCAAATTCCTGATCGTCGTTGAAGATCGACGGGCGGGCGCGGGGGCTGTCGTTGGGCAGGCCCATGCCTTGCGCCACCTCTTCGTGCAGGCAGGCAAGGCTCATCAGATCGGGATGCTCGGCGCGGATCAGCGCGAACGCGCGGGTATAGACGCCGCTGCCAGCTTCCGCGACCACGCTGACCTGACAATAGGTCGATGCGGGCATGCGCGTGAAGGCTGCAATCTCGTTCGGGGCAAAGCCGGGCATGACGCGGGCAATCTCGGGGCCGAGGGCAAGGCGTTCATCCTCGTTCACATAGTAAAGAAAGAAGTTCGCCGACCCCTCGCTCAGCCGGATCGGATGGCCGGTGATCGCGGAGAGACGGGAAAGGTAATCCGCCACGCGGGCGCGTTCGCGCGCCACCTTGTCGGGCGGAACCGAGGCGCCGAAGCGCAGGCCCACCCGGACGGGCGCCACCCATTTGCGCAACCGGCTGACGCGTTCCTGTGCCACATAGCCCGCGGGCGTGTCGGTGAATTCGTCGTACAGGGCGATGCGGATGAAGGTTTCGGTCAGCCGCCGGGCATCAAAGGGCGCGTCCTGCCGCCCGTTGTCCGTGCGCAAAAGGCCACGGCTGCGCAGATCAGCCTCGATCCCCGCGTAAAAGGTGGACAGCGCGCGGCTGGCCTCGGACACCGGGGCGGGCTCGGCCGGGGCTGGCGGTGGGTTTGATGCAGGCGGGCCTGAAAGCGGCGCGCAGGCTGACAGGGCCAGAAGCCCCGCAACCGCCCATCCCGCAACCGCCCGTGCGCGCTGGCCCATGCTGCCCCCCTTGACGGGCGCCCCCGTTCAGACCGCGCCGCCGACCTGCGCACCGGTGCCGGTCTTGCGCGCCTTGGCCGAGGCCAGCGTGTCGCGCAGGTCATGCTCCATCTTCTGCAATTCGACTTCGGCGGCTGCGCGCTTGGCCTTGCCCGCATCGGCGATGGCCAGGCTTTCGTTGATCGTGGAAATCAGCGTGGCGTTGGCCTTCTTCACCGCGTCGATGTCGAACACCCCGCGCTCCATCTCTTCGCGCACGACGCGGTTGGCTTGCTGCAGGTTCTCGGCATTGGCGGTCAGCAATTCGTTGGTCAGGTCATTCGCCCCCCGGATCGCATCTGCCGCCTCGCGCGACCGCTGGATCGTCACGGCCTGGGCGAGCTGGGTTTCCCAAAGGGGCACGGTGTTGACGAGGGTAGAGTTGATCTTGGTCACGAGGCTCTTGTCGTTTTCCTGCACCAGCCGGATCGAGGGCAGCGATTGCATGGTGACCTGCCGTGTCAGCTTGAGGTCATAGACCCGCCGTTCCAGATCATCACGGGCCGAGCGCAGATCGCGCAGTTCCTGCGCGACCTTGACCTGCTCGCTTTCCGGCGCTGCCGCCACGGCGGCTTCCTTGGCGGGGATGTCGGTGGCATCCAGCTCTTTCAGCTTGGCCTCGCCCGCCGCGATGTAGAGCGCCAGTTCATCATAGAATTTCAGCGTCTTTTCATAAAGGATATCCAAGGACTTGATGTCCTTGAGCAGCGTATGTTCATGGGTCAGCAGGTTTTCGGTGATCTTGTCGATCTGGCCCTGCACGCTTTCGAATTTCGCAAGGAAACTGGCAAAGGGGGCCGCGCGCCCGAGCAGCCGTTCCCACCAACTGCGCTTGCGGCGCACATCGAGCTCCGAGACGGAAAAGCCGCGGATCGTGGTGACGATGTCGCGCAGGCTGTCGCCCGCGGGCCCCACATCCTTGTTCTTCACATCGGCCAGCATTTCCTGGCTGATCACCTGCAACTCTGCCTGAGCCGCCGACCCGAAAGAGATGATCGACTGGGTGTTCTTCATGTCCAGCTCGCCCATCCGCTTGCGGATATCCTCGGCCACCGGGGCGGGGGCGGCGTCCAAGGGCACGATCTCCCGGCCCGGTTCGGGCAAAATCACGGCAGAGACTTTTTCGACTTCTGCCAAGGCCTTGGCGGCCTGCGCTTGGATGGCACTGGGCATAGCGGCTGAACTCCTTGCTCGCGCGCGGGACGCGCGCCATGTCACCAATCCTCTTGCCCGTCGCAGGGGCGCTGCGATGGGGGACTGGACCGCAACTTGGCGCAAAGGGGGTGGGAAAGCCAGCAAGCTTTTGCAAGGGCGCCGGTCGAAATCCGCCGATTGACGCAGCGATACTCAGCCGCTGGTTTCGGACAGCACCGCAAGATCGCGGGAAAGCTGTTCGTCCGCGCGCTGCTGCGCTTCCAAGGCAAGCTGTTCGATATTGGCCCGCACCTGCGCGATCACCGCGACCACGTCGCGGGTGCGGGCAGGATCGGGGGCGGTCAGATGGAGCGGGGCAAAACGGGCAGCAGCCTCTGCCAGGGCAGGCAGCCAGACGGTCAGCGCGCGACGTGAGCGGGGCAGGGCCGCGGGCACCGTGGCCAGTACGGACAAAAGCGCGCTTGCGGCCGCATCAAGCCGGGCCCCTTCCGCGATGGCATCCGGCGCGCCGCACTGATCCAGCGTGCGCAGCATCGCCGTCAGCGATGCGTTGGCCCGTGCCGTGATATCCTCTACCCTGTCAGCATCCTGCGCGGTGACAGTGGTATCGTGCTTGTCATGCAAGGGGTCGATCCCGAAGGCCACCAGATGCAGCAGGCAGCCAAGCACGCCGGCAGCCGCGCTGGTCGCAATGCCATTGCCCACGGTCGCAAAGGCAATCGCAAGCGTCAGGCCCATCAGCGCGCCAGCCGCCACCTTCAGCGGCAACCGCGGGCGGCGGGCGGCGGGGCGGGCGCGCCAGTCATCTTCCGCCCGCAACCCTTCGCCCAGCATCCAGACGGCGGCAAGGACCGCGCCGACGAGGGCGATGTTGGTGGCGATGTCGGCGATTCCGTCGGTCGGCCGCATCAACAGCGCGGGCAGCACGGCGATCTGCAGCGCGATCCGTTCGCGCGCGGCGCGGCGCGACGGGGCTGTGCTGCGCCGGAACAGGCCCTTGGCAGGCAACAGCGTTTCGGCGAGCGTCGAGCGGGGCAAGGGGGATTGGATCGTCACAGCCGCATCCCCATGGCTGCCGCGAAGATCAGCAGGCAGAGCGCGCCAGAGGCAAGGAACGGCGCAAGGCCGCTGGCGACCGGGCCGTGTTCGACGGACAGCAGGATCCCACGGGCAAGCTTGGTGCGTTCGGGTGCGATGAAGCGCCAGCCCCGGCGCAGCTGAACTGCAAGGCACGCAACCGCCGCGAAGATCGAGACCAGCACCACCCAGGTGGTCGGAAACGCGAACAGGGACAGAAGCGACAGCCCCACGCCGATCCACAGGAAGTTGCGCATCTTGCCCTCACGCCATTTAGCAACGGGCGTCAGGGTGCCAAGGCGGTATGGCACAAATGGGGCGCAGGGGCGGCGGGGATCAGGATTCCAGTTTCAGCCGCTCACGCAGGACGCTGATTTCAACATCAAGATCAGACTTGCCGTTCTCCATCAGCTTTTGCGTGCGGCTGGCAAAGTTCTGATCAAGATCCTCAAGCAGCGCCTCGTAATCGGCCCGTGCCTTGGGATCGCGCCCTTGCGCCCAGAGATCGGCAAACTTCACCGTCGCGTCGCGGGCGGCCATGAGGTAGACGCCGATATACTTGCGCGCGGGGGCCAGATCGCGCGGGTCGTCCTCGACCGTGCGGAACATCGCGCGTGCGGTGGCGGCAAAGCGGGCCACGCGCCCCTCGAGCGCGCGGTCGCCCGCGCGCAGGATCGCATCCTGCATGGCCCTCAGATAGGCCTCGCCCTCGTCCACGGCATGCGCGACCCGCTCGGTCTGAAAGGCATCGACCCCTTCGGCACCCTTGTCGCGCAGGGGGTCGGGGCCGAAAGCGGCGATGTGCAGGGCCGCGCCGATCGCGCCAAGCGCGGCTGCGATAACGACGTTCTGGCCGGAAAAGAGCGTGGCCACGCCAAGGCCCGCGCCCGTCAGCACGGCGGCAAAGATCTTGCGCGGTATCGCGGGGCGGCGCGCGACCTTGCGCAGGTCATAGGCCTCTTGCGCAAAGATCCCCTCGCGCGTGAGCCAGGCCGCCAGCATCAGAAGCGCGAAGGTGCCAAGGCC
>JBBSBE010000049.1:0-24743 GCA_038251625.1 Rhodobacterales bacterium | reverse complement strand
TTCCTGGCGGGCACGGGCGGCATGCTGACATGGTGGGGCGACGTGGGCTCGAACGCAAAGACCAGCGACAGCTCGGTCGTGGGCGATGTGGTGGGCTTTGGCATCCTGCCCGGCGCGGAAGAGGTCTGGAACAGCAAGACCGGCGCCTGGGACAAGGGCTACAACGAGGCGCCGAACATGGCCTACCTTGGCTGGGGCGTCTATGTGATGTCCACCGTGGACGGCGACGAAAAGAAGAAGAAGGCAGCATGGTCCGCCGCTGCCCACCTTGGCGGCAAGGATATCGCGCTCTGGATGGCGGCCTATCCGTCCGGCTTCCAGCCCTACCGCAACTCGCAGTTCAACTACGACGAATGGGAAGCGGCGGGCTATGACCGGGCGTTCATCGAGGATTACCTCGGCTCGAACCTCGACAGCTACAACCACCCCAACGCAGCGCTCGAGCCACGCATCCCCGGCATCTTTCAATACTATTCAATCGCCGAAGATGAATTGGCCAAGGGCTACTCGGGCCAGTACAAATCGGCGCAGGAAACGGCCGATGCGATTGCCGCCGCCTGGGAAAAGATCACCGACCAGATCGGGCGCGACAGCCAGATCAAGCTCTACAAGGCCTCGCTCGGCCTCTGACACCAACCAAGGGGGGCCGGCGGATTGCACCGTCGGCCTCCCCCTTTTCTTGCATCGGGTGGCTTGGTGGCGGAAGCGGGCGATCTTCTTCACATCGTGACAAATGATGATATTCCCGCCGGGCGACGCGCGTTTGGCCGCGCGATCATCTGGGGGTCGGCGGCGCTTTTGGCAGGTGTCGCGCTGGCGCAGACGCTGGATCGCAGCGGTGTCTGGTCCTTGGGTTTGGCCAACTGGCAGCCCACGCTTTACGCCTACATCCTTTGGGCGATCTGCCTTTGCTGGGGGCAGGTGCTGATCCGCGGCGAACAGGGCAAGCGGGTGCTTTTCGTGCTGCCCGCGGTCCTCTTCGTGCTGTCGCTTGCGATCATCCCGCTGATCCTTGGGCTTGGCATCGCGTTTTCAGACTGGAACCTCGCCTCGCCCGACGGGCGCAAGTTCAACGGCATGGCGAACCTGCGCCAGATGTGGGCCGATCCGTTCTATTGGAACGCGCTTTTGAACATGGTGTGGTATTGCCTCGCCATCCTTGTGGAATACGCCATCGCATTCGGCCTTGCGCTGCTGCTGAATGCTCAGATCCGGGCGCGTAAATTCTTTCGCGTGGCGTTCCTCATGCCCCTGATGCTGTCGCCCGTCGCGGTAAGCTGGATGGTGGGCAAGTCTATGCTGGAGCCGCGCTTTGGCCCGCTGGCCAGCCTCGCGCGGTTCCTCGGCATTGACAACCCAGCCTTCTTTCAGACCCCCGCCACCGCCCGGCTGACCATCATGGCAATGGATGCCTGGACGTTCATCCCCTTCATGATGATCATGATCCTTGCCGGCCTGCAGGCGATCCCGCGCGAAGTGCAGGAAGCCGCCAAGGTGGATGGCGCGAAATCCTGGCGCGGGTTCTGGGAGGTGACGTTCCCCCTGATGCTGCCCGTCTCGATCACCGCGATCCTGATCCGCATCATCTTCAAGCTGAAGCTCGCCGACATCATCATTACCGTCACCGCAGGCGGCCCCGGCGGCGCCACCGACAGCGTGACCAGCTTCATCTACCGTGAATACCGGGACCGGTCGAACGTGGGCTATGGCACGATGCTGGCCATGGTGTACCTCGTTCTCATCATCCTCTTCATGACCGTTCTGATGAAGCTGGCCGACCGCTGGATGAGGCCGAGGTATTGAGATGAGCCAAATATTCCATGACAGCGCCGAAGAGCGTGCGCCAAGGGCCGCTTGGTACGCCTCACGGATAGCGATTTACGGGATGCTGATCCTCTGGGCCGTGATCTGCCTTTTCCCGATCTACTGGACGATTACCTCAAGCTTCAAGATGGCGCCGGATGTGATGAAGGGCCACATGATCCCATGGGTGGATTTCCAGCCGAAGTGGATCGGCTGGCGGTCGCTGGGCCTGTCACCCGACACGATCGGATCGGATTCCACCGTGCGCGACGAATTCATGAAGCGCTTCTTCAACTCCGCAATCATCTCGCTCTCGGCCTCGGCGCTGGCCGTCGTGCTGGGCAGCCTTGCTGCCTATGGCCTGTCGCGCTTTTCCTACCGCTTCGGGTTCATGCGTAATTCGGATATCTCGTTCTTCTTCCTCAGCCAGTTGATCCTGCCACCCGTCGTGCTCGCCCTGCCCTTCCTTGTGCTTTACAAAGAGCTTGCACTTCTGGACACGCGGATCGGGCTGATCCTGCTTTACACCCTGACCGTGCTGCCCATCGTCATCTGGATCATGCGTGACCAGTTCGCGGGCATCCCGTCGGAACTGGAAGAGGCGGCACTGGTGGACGGCCTGTCGATCTGGGGCGCCTTTGTCACCATCGTGATGCCCATTGCCCTGCCCGGCATGGTAGCCGCGTTCATCCTGAGCCTCGTGCTGACGTGGAACGAATACTTCTTCGCGGCCCTCCTCACGTCGACCCACGCCAACACGCTGCCGGTGCTGGTGGCCAGCCAGACTGGCAGCCAGGGCATAAGCTGGTGGTCGATGGCGGCGGTCAGCTTTGCCGCGATCCTGCCCCTGATCGTCATCGGCGTGGTGCTGGAGCGGTTCATCATCAAAGGCATGGCCGCAGGCGCGGTAAAGTGACAGCAGGAGGGACACCATGACACTTCCCACACGCCACTGGGACCGGACCGGCAACGGCGGGCTGACCTTCACCGAGCTTGGATTTGGCACGGCGCCCTTGGGCAACCTTTACCGTACCGTTTCGGATGAAGAGGCGGATGCCGTGCTTGCGCGGGCGTGGGACGCAGGCGTGCGCTATTTCGATACGGCACCACTTTACGGCCTCGGCCTGTCCGAAACCCGCCTCAACCGCTTTCTGCGCGGCAAGCCGCGCGATAGCTACGTGCTGTCGACCAAAATCGGGCGGCTTTTGCGGGCAACGAAGCCCGGGGAAGAGCGCGATACGATCGGCAAGTTCTTCGACGTACCCTCCCGCAAGGAGGTTTACGATTTCAGCTATGACGGCACCCTGCGCTCCATCGAGTTTTCGCTGGAACGGCTGGGGGTGGACCGGATCGACCTGCTCTTTGCCCACGACCTCGACCTGTTCAACCACAAGACGCCCGAGGCTTTGGGTGCCAAGCTCGATGAATTCATGGCAGGTGGCTACCGCGCCCTTTTGCGTCTGCGTGACGAAGGGGTGATAAAGGGCCTCGGTGCGGGCGTGAACGAGTGGGAGCCTTGCCGCGCGATGACCGAGCGGGGCGATTTCGATATCTTCCTCCTTGCCGGGCGCTACACCCTGCTGGAACATGCGGCGCTGACCGAATGGTTGCCGATGGCGGTTGAGCGGGGGATCGGCGTGGTGATGGGCGGGCCCTACAATTCGGGCATCCTCGCCACCGGCCCAAGGCCCGGCGCGATGTGGTTCTACGATCCCGCCCCGCCCGAGGTGCTGGAGCGCGCGGCGAAGTTGCAGGCGATCTGCGCGGCGCATGGGGTGCGGATGGTCGATACCGCGTTCCAGTTCGCGCTGCGCCATCCTTCGGTCGTGTCGGTGATCCCGGGCGGGCAGGGCGTGGCCGAGATGGACAGCAACCTTGCCGCCGCCAGCGCGGTCATCCCCGATGCGCTCTGGTCCGACCTGAAGGAGAAGGGGCTTCTGCATTCCGATGCCCCGGTGGAGCGGGGCACGTGATCGACGCCCATCAGCATTTCTGGAACCCTGGACGTGGCGACTATGGCTGGATGCCGAAGGACAATGCGGTGCTGAACCGGGTGTACTGCCCGGCCGACCTTGCCCCCCATCTGGCGCGGCACGGGATCACGCGAACGGTGCTGGTTCAGGCGGCGCCGACCGTTGCGGAAACGGAATACATGCTTGGCATCGCCGACGCCGTGCCCTTTGTCGCGGGCGTGGTGGGCTGGGTGAATTTCGATGACCCCGCCGCCCGTGCCGACCTGCGTCGGCTGGCGGGGCATCAGGCGTTCAAGGGCGTACGCCCGATGATCCAGGATATCCCCGACGACGCGTGGATGCTGCGCGATGACGTGCAATGGGGGTTTCGCGCAGTGATGGAGGAGGGGCTGACCTTGGATGCCCTGGGCTTCCCCCGCCATCTGGGGCATTTCCTGACTCTGCTGAAGCGCTACCCCGATATGCGCGTGGTCATCGACCATTGCATGAAGCCGCAGATCCGCGACCATTCGCCGGAAACCTTTGCCCACTGGACCGAGGGGATGGCGCGGCTGGCGGGTGAGACGGGGGCGTTCGTGAAATTCTCGGCACTGGTGACGGAAGCGAAGCCCGGCTGGACCGTCGAAGATCTGAAGCCTTACGCCGATCATGTGATCGCGGTTTTCGGCCCGGAGCGGGTGATGTGGGGGTCGGACTGGCCGGTCTGCAAGCTGGCCGCGAGTTACGGGAAATGGCGCAAGGCCGCGATGAAGCTGACGGATGATCTGCCGAAGGCTGCGCGGACGCGGATTTTCGGGGGGACGGCAGCGGCGTTTTACGGGCTTTGACGGGTACCCGCCCATCACGCGTGATATTCCAACCAATACATTGAAATTGCTTTATCTTCGGGCTTTCATTTACCTGACCTTAACGCCTTCGACCCCGTAGAGCGCTGCGCCGACAATCCGCAAGGAGGCGGTGGCATCCTGCCGCGCGATCGCCTCGGCCAGGGCAGGATCCCCTGCAAGCCGCGCGGCCACGTCGCGCAGCCGGTCCGTCATCACGACATTCGTCGCAGCCTCTGCCACGGGATCAAGGCCGCCATGATCGGGAAAGGTGTCAAAGTAGATCACGCCATCCCAGGCCATGCGCTGAAGCTCCACGAACAACTCCACCGTCTGCACCGGATGGACCGCCCCCACCATCAGCCCGTCGTCCCGCTTGCCGTAGCCATCGTTCAGATGCACCCCCAGCAGCCGCGACCGGCGGGCGACCAGGCTGGCCACCTGCGCCGGAATTTCGCCTGCGAAAAGCACATGGCAAAAATCGAGCGTGATGCCGGTATTGGCGCGCCCGACATCGGCCAGCGCCAGAAGGTTCATCCCGATATCGGGCAGAAGGGCAAAGGCGCGGGGTTCGTTGGGCTTGTATTCCACCGCGATATCCAGCGCGGGATTATGGTCTGCTACCTCGGCGAGGGCGGCCACGGTATCATCCCACATCCGGGCGTAATTGCCCTGAAAGCTGTAATCCACACCGTCCTGCCCGGCCCAGATCGTCATCACCCGGCCCCCCATCTCGGCCAGCGCGTCAAGGCCCCGGCGCGTGATGTCGATGGCGGCGCGGCGCACGGCGGCATCTGGGTGGGTAAAGGCGCCAAGGCGGAAGCCGGGATCGGTGTAATAGCGCATGGCAAGGCCGTTCAGTGCGACGCCATGATCGGACAGAACATGCGAAAGCGTCTGTGCGTCTGACCCTTCGAAATGATCGGGGAAGTTGAGGTCGGCCGCATCAAGGCCCGGCACTTGCGCCGCCCGTGCAATCAGATCGGCGGTAGTGGGCTTACCCGGAAGCCCGATCTTGAACGCATTCAGGCGCGCGGCATAGCGGGGGCGGTTGGGCAGGGGCATGGGCGCCTTTCGCGGATGGGGGTGGTGAGGTTCGCGGGGGTTTCACACCCCCGCACCCCCGTGGGATATTTGATCAGAGAAGAAGCAAAACTTTAATCAATTTGAAACCATCCGGTGGAGCCTCAGGCGGGGGCGAAAAGTTCGGGGCGCGATACCATGAGCGGTTCGAGGAAGGTCAGCAACTGGCCAAGGTGATGCCGCGTGGCCGTCCGTGCCGCCACCGGATCACGCGCTTCGAGCGCCGCAAGGATCGCCTGATGCTCGACCAGCGTATCCTGCACGCGCCCGGGATGCGGCAGGATCAACTGGCGGGCCCGGTTGACATGCACCCAGGAGGTTTCGGCCAGCCCCGCCAGACGGCGAAACCCGGTGAAGGACAGCATCAGTTCGTGCATCTCGCGGTCCAGTTGATAGAAACCTGCAAAATCGCGATCCTGCACCAAAACCTCTTGTACCCGCAGATTACGACGCAGAAGCACAAGCTGATCTTCCGTGATGCTGCCCGCCACCATCTCGATCGCCGCGAGTTCAAGCGCTTCGCGCAGAAAGGCGCTTTCGCGGATTTCCACCATCGAGAACCGCGCGACGAAGGTGCCCGATTGCGGCACCACATCCACCAGCCCCTCTGCCGCCAGCCGCGCCACGGCCTCGGACACAGGGGAACGCGACACGCCCAGCGCCTCGCAAATCTCGGGCTTGCGCAGCACCTCGCCGGGGCGATACGCCAAGGACAGGATCGCGTGCTTGAGGGAGAGATAGACCCGCTGCGCCAGCGATCCGTCGAATGCGCCAAGGGGCCGCAGCCGCGGATCGGGCGGCATTGCCTCTTGCGGCGACAGATCGTTCCCGGGTAGCATACTAACATGTTAGATCAAGCCTGCGCCCTGTCAAGCGCACGGCGACGCGCCATCGCGCGGAAAGACGAGCCATGGCCACACCCGTTCCCGATGCCATCCGCCTGAACGCCGCTGACAACGTGGTGATCGCGCTACGCGATCTGGGGGCGGGGGAGACCGTGCCGGATGTGGCGGCACCCTTGGCGGGCCCGGTGCCACGCGGGCACAAGATCGCCACCGTGGCGATTGCCGCAGGCGCCAACGTGATCCGCTACGGGCAGATCATCGGGGTGGCGACGCAAGCCATTGCCGCGGGCGATCATGTGCATTCCCACAACCTTGGCATGGGCGCGCATGATCAGGACTACGCCTTTTCCACCGACCTGCGCCCCCTGCCCGCCGCTGAAGATCGCCATTTCATGGGCTATCACCGGGCGGATGGCGGGGTGGGCACGCGCAACTATCTGGGCATCCTGACCTCGGTAAACTGTTCAGGCTCTGTCGCGCGCTTCATCGCCGAGGCGGTGGAGCGCGAGGGGTGGCTGGCCGATTTTCCGCAGATCGATGGGGTGGTGCCCATCGTGCATGGCACAGGCTGCGGCATGTCGGGCAAGGATGAGGGGTATGACACCCTCTTTCGCACGCTGGCGGGCTATGCGCGCAACCCCAATTTCGGGGGCATCCTTCTGGTGGGGCTGGGCTGCGAGGTGTTGCAGATCCCCGATCTGATCGGCCGCGCGCGGCTGCGGGCCGATGGCAATTTCCGCTACATGACCATTCAGGCCACGGGCGGCACCCGCAAGACCATCGCACGCGGGGTTGAGGTGCTGCGCGAGATGGCGGCTGTGGCCAACAAGGCAGAGCGCGCGCCGTCGGGGCTGGAGCATCTGATGGTGGGCATGCAGTGCGGCGGTTCGGACGGCTATTCCGGCATCACCGCGAACCCAGCACTTGGCGTGGCGAGCGACCTTCTGGTGGCCCACGGAGGCACCACGATCCTGTCGGAAACGCCCGAGATTTACGGGGCCGAGCATCTTTTGACCCGGCGCGCCGTCACGCCCGACGTCGGTGCCAAGATCGTGGAGCGTATCGCGTGGTGGGAGGGGTATACCGCCCGCAACGGGGGCGAGATGGACAACAACCCCTCGCCCGGGAACAAGAAAGGCGGGCTGACGACGATCCTGGAAAAATCGCTGGGCGCCGTGGCGAAGGGCGGGACAGCGCCGCTGACGCAGGTCTACAAGTTCGGCGAGCCGATCACCGAGCGGGGGTTCGTCTATATGGACAGCCCCGGCTATGACCCGTGTTCGGTGACGGGCCAGATCGCCAGCGGGGCCAATCTGATCGTGTTCACCACGGGGCGGGGGTCGGTGTCGGGCTACAAGCCCACGCCCTGCATCAAGCTGGCGACCAATTCCGAGATGTATGAGCGCATGGCCGAAGATATGGACATGAACTGCGGCGACATCATCACCGAAGGCGTGAGCCTTGAGGCCAAGGGGCGCGCGATATTCGAGCTGTTCCTGCGCGTGGCCTCGGGCGAGGCCACTAGATCGGAAGAGCTGGGCTTTGGCGGGGCCGAATTCGTGCCCTGGGCGATGGGCGCGGTGATGTAGGCGGTCAGGCCACCGAAACCGGCACGCCCTCGGCCAGTGACCGCGCCGCCGCATCGGCCAGAATCTGGGTACGCAGGCCGTCGGTGATGCCGGGGGAGGGTGGGGTTCCTGCCATCACAGCCTGCACGAAATGCGCCATCTCGGCACGGTAGGCGGCCTCGTAGCGTTCCAGAAAGAAGGCCTGCGCGGGGGCCTTGCGGAAGCCGGCACCGGTGGCAAGCTCCACCGTGTTTTCCAGCATGTTCTCGGCCCGCAGCATGCCCTTGGCGCCGTGCACCTCGATCCGCTGGTCATAGCCGTAGGTTGCACGGCGGGAGTTCGAGATCTGGCAGATACGCCCCGTGGCCGTGGCCAGCGTGACGGCGGCGGTATCCACATCGCCCGCGTCGCCGATGGCCGGATCGACAAGCGCGGCACCGACCGCGTAGACGGTCACCGGCTCCTCGCCCAGAAGGAAGCGCGCCATGTCGAGGTCGTGGATCATCATGTCGCGGAACAGGCCGCCGGAGGATTTGATGTAGCTGACGGGGGGCGGCGCCGGATCGCGCGAGAGGATCGTGACGATCTCGATCGCGCCGATCTCGCCCGACGCGATCCGGGACTGGATGGCGGCGAAGTTGGGATCGAAGCGGCGGTTGAAGGCGGTCAGGAACGGCACGCCCGCGGCGGTGACCACCTTGATGCATTCGCGGATGCGGTCGGCCGACATGTCCACCGGCTTTTCGCAGAAGATCGCCTTGCCCGCACGGGCGGCGGCATGGATCAGGTCGCAATGCGTATCGGTGGGGGTCCCGATGACCACGGCATCCACCTCGGCGCTGTCGATCAGGGCCTGCGGCGACAGGACGGCAGCACCGATCCGCTTGGCCAGCGCCTCGGCGAGTTCGGGAAAGGCATCGGCCACGGCAGTGATCCGTGCGCCCTCGATCTGGCCCACAGAGCGCGCGTGAACCTGGCCGATGCGGCCGCAGCCCAGAAGTCCGATTCTCAGCATCCTCATGCCCCCTTGAAAGCAGTCAGAACCCGTCGCGTGGCGGCCACCAGCGGGTCATGCGTTTCCGTCAGGATCTGCACACGGTCGAACCGCGCCGGATCCCGGTTCACCGCCTTGCGCAACGCGGCGCCAAAGGCCATGCGCAATTCGGTGCCGATGTTGAACTTGCAGACGTGCGATCCGCGCGCCAGCGCGCTGCGCTGCGCCACGGGCACGCCCGAGCCGCCGTGGATGACAAGCGGCACGGTGGTCACGGCTTCAATCGCGCGGATGCGCGCCTCATCGAGGCCGCCTTCGCGATCCTGTTGCAGGTGCATGTTGCCAACCGAGATGGCCATGGCATCGACGCCGGTTTCCCGCGCGAACCGGGCAGCCTCTGCCGGGTCGGTTCCTGCCGATCCCTCGCCGCCCGCGTAGCCCACAAAACCGATCTCACCCTCGCAGGACACACCCGCCGCGTGCGCCATTGCGGCAATCGCCGCCGTCTCCTCGATGTTCTGCGCCAGCGGTTTGCGCGAGCCGTCAAACATCACGGAGGTAAAGCCGCAGTCGATGGCCATGCGGCAATCTTCCACCGTGTAACCGTGATCGAGATGGGCGACGACGGGAACGGACGCGCCCTCGGCCAGATACCGGAACATGGCACCAAGCACCGGCAAGGGCGTGTGCGCGCGGCAGGATGGCCCCGCCTGCAGGATGACCGGCACGCCCTCGGCCTCTGCCGCCGCCACATAGGCGCGCATGTCTTCCCACCCCAGGGTGACCAGCCCCGCGACGGCATAGCCGCCCCTCAACGCGGGTTGCAGCACCTCTGCCAGCGTCGCGAGGGTCATTTGAACTTTGCCACCATATCCATGATGCCCGGAATCGTCTTCAGTTGCGCAGCATGGGTGGGCTGGAAATACTGCCGCAGGCTGCGTTGGCTTTGCCCGCCGAGGATGGTGAAATAATACATCTCGTACCCCGGCAGCACCGCGCAGGGGTGATACCCCTTGTCGATCAGAACGGTGGAGCCGTTCACGATGTGATAGGCATCGCCCGGTTCGTTATCCACCCGCTGCAGCATCTGCATCCCCGAGCCGTAATCGGGGCGGAAGCGGAAGTTGTACGTCTCGTCATGCCGCGTCTCGTCGGGCAGGCTGTCGGTATCGTGCTTGTGCGACGGAAAACCGGACCAGCCGCCCTGCCCCACCGTGTAAAGCTCGCTGACCAGCAGGCGCCCGACACGATCATGGTGATTGGCGCCAAGGATGTGCTTGATCTTGCGATGGGTTTTCGTGTCGTCCGAGCCGTATTGCACCACGTCGAGCGCGTCTGCCCGTACGTCGAAAGGTTCCAGAACGCGGTCGAATTTCGCCCCGGCGATGAAGGTTTCGGTGGTGTCGCAGACGCAGGTGATCCGCACATGGGCACCGACGGGCACATAGACGCCCTCGGGTTCACCATCCCAGACATCCTTGCCCCGGCTTCCCAGCCGCGCAAAGACCGCACCGTCCACATCCACATCGACGGTGCCGGTGGCAGGCACGATGCATGTCTCGTAACCCGGCACGGCATAGGTGAACACCTCACCCTTCCGCAGCTTGACGATGTTGAAATAGTTCAGCGGCACGCGCGTGTTTTCCACGTCGACGATGGGCCGGTTGTGGTTGTCGTAGGGTGCGATGTGCATGGCTTTGTCCTTTCAGGGAAGGGTCGGGCCAGGGTGCGCGGCAAGGAAAGCCTCCAGCGCGGCCGTATCGGGCATGGCGGGGGCGCAGCCGGGGCGGGCGACGACGATGGAGGCGCAGGCAGAGCCGCGCAGAACAGCCTCACGCAGGGGGCGGCCCTCTGACAGCGCGGCAAGGAAACCGGCCATGAAACTGTCACCCGCGCCGGTGGGTTTGATCGCGCGGGCGGGGTAGACGCCGGTGCGCAGTTCTTCGCCCCCGGCGAAGGTGACGGCGCCTTCGGGGCCCATCTTGTAGACCACGATGGCGGCGGATGTGGTGGCGAGGGTGCGGGCCATGGCGAGGCCCTTTTGGGTGCCGCCCGCCATGAAGCCGAATTCCTCGTCATTGCCCACGATTACGTCGGACATGGCGCCTGCGCGCGACAGCACCTTTTCCGCCACGGCGGGCGAGGGCCAGCTATAAGGGCGGTAGTCCACGTCGAAAAGGATGGGCAGGCCTGCCGCGCGGGCGCGTTCGAACGCGCGGAAGGCGGCGGTGCGCGAGGGTTCGGCGGCAAAGACGGTGCCTGCGGTCATGAGGGCGCCATAGCGGGCATAATCCACGCCGTCCACATCCGCGAGTGACATCTGAAAATCGGCGGCGTTGTTGCGGTAGATGACGGTCTGGTGTTCCTCGACCCGGCTTTCGTAAACGGCAAGCGAGGTGCGCTGCTCGCCCTTGATGCGGCGCACATGGGCGCGGTCTATGCCGTAGGCATCAAGCTGGGCAAGGCAGTAGGCCCCCACGGCATCATCGGACACGCAGGTGACAAGCGCGGCCTTGCAGCCCAGTTTCACCAGCCCTGCCGCGATGTTGGCCGAGCTTCCACCCATGCCCACCACCATGGTTTGCGCATCCCGCGTGCGAGTGCCGGGTGGATCGGGCGAAAGATCCATCCCGACCCGCCCGATCACCAGAAAATCGCGCCGTGCAAGGCGGGCCTGATCCATCACACCCCCCGTCGCTGCTTTGCGCGGCTTTTCTCGATTTCCGCATGCGCAGCCCGCACACGATCGCTTTCCGTCACGTGGGGGGTGCCCACCTCCCACCAGGTGTGGCCTTGGGTCGTCCACCCCTCATGGGGATCGACCTTCATCACGATCACCGTTGTGCGGTCGGTGGCCTTGGCGCGCTGGAAAGCATCGGACAGTTCGGCGGGGTTAGAGACGTTTTCACTGACCGCCCCCATCGCCGCCGCGTGGGCCGCAAAGTCGACGGTGAAGGGTACGGGGATGGTGGGGCAATCGGCCAGAAGGTTGTTGAAGCTTTCGTTGCCGGTGTTCACCTGCAGCTTGTTGATGACGGCGAAGCCGCCGTTGTCGAGCACCAGAACGATCAGTTTCTTGCCCGTCAGTACCGAGGAATAGATGTCGGAATTCATCATCAGATACGATCCATCGCCGCAGAAGGTGATGGTATCGCGGTCCGGTTCGCGCTCGGCCTGCGCGATGCGGGCGCCGAACGCGCCCGAAATCTCATAGCCCATGCAGGAAAACCCGAATTCCACATCCACCGTGCCGATATCGAGCGTGCGCCAGTTTGCGGTCACCTCGGCGGGCAGGCCGCCTGCGGCCGCCACGATCCGGTCACGCGGATGGCAAAGCGCGTTCACCACGCCGATGGCTTGGGCGTAGGAATTGGGCCGGTTGCCGGGGGCGACGTTTGCAGCGACATAGGCATCCCACTTGGCACGCTCTGCCCGTGCCAGCGCAACCCAGCTTTCGGGCCCGCGCCACCCGTTGGTGGCCGCTTCCAGTGCTTGTATGGCGAGCCTTGCGTCGCCCACCACGGGAAGCGACATATGCTTGCCCGCATCGTGGCGCGCGGCGTTGATCCCGATGAACCGCGCGTCGGGGGCAAAGGCCGTCCACGATCCGGTGGTGAAGTCCTGCAACCGCGTGCCGATGGCAAGGATCACGTCGGCCCGCGCGGCAATCGCATTGGCGCTGTCGGACCCCGTGACGCCGATGGGCCCGATGTTGAGCGGATGGGTCGCAAGCATGTTCGCCCGCCCGGCAATGGTTTCCACGACCGGGATCGCCCTCGCCTCGGCAAAGGCGGTCAGTTCCGCAACGGCGCGGGAATATTGCACGCCACCCCCGGCGATGATCATGGGGCGCTTTGCGGTTTGCAGCAGGGCCGCAGCATCGGCGATCTCGTCCGCATCGGGCGCCTGACGGCGGATGCGGTGCAATGTCTTCTGGAAGAACGCGGCGGGAAAATCATAGGCCCACCCCTGCACATCCTGTGGCAAGCCAAGGAAGGCCGGGCCGCAATCGGCGGGGTCGAGCATGGTTGCGATGGCATTGGGCAGCGACTGGATTACCTGTGCCGGATGGGTGATCCGGTCCCAGTAACGGACCACGGGCTTGAACGCCTCATTCACGCCCAGCGTCGGGTCGCCGAAGTTTTCCATCTGCTGCAACACCGGATCGGGCAGGCGTGTCAGGTAGGTGTCGCCACACAGCATCAGCATCGGCAGACGGTTCGCATGCGCCAGCGCCGAGGCCGTCAGCAGGTTCGATGTGCCCGGACCCGCACTCGCCGTGCAAAACATGAAGCGCTGACGCAGCCATTGCTTGGCATAGGCGGCGGCGGCAAAGCCCATGCTTTGCTCATTCTGCCCGCGGTAAAGCGGCAGCGCGTCGCGCACGCCGTAAAGCGCCTCGCCCAGACAGGTTACGTTGCCGTGCCCGAAGATGCCGAAACCGCCGCCGCAGAGCCGCATTTCGGTGCCGTCGATCAGGATATACTGGCTCGCCAGCCAGCGGATGATCGCCTGCGCGGTGGTCAGGCGAAGGGTGGCGGTGGCTGTGGTCATGGCGCGGCGTTCCTCTGGCAACGTGGCGCGATGCGGCTTGCGCGCCAGCGACTCTGAGGATACGGTCTTTGCAACCGGTTGCAAAGGCTATTTCGGCGCCATCGCAACCCGTGACGGGCACGCAAGCGCAAGGCAGGCGAAGACATGACGATCCGCATCGGCAATGCGCCCTGTTCCTGGGGCGTGGAGTTTGCAGGCGATCCGCGCAACCCCGATTGGCGAAATGTGCTGAAGGACTGCGCCGCAGCGGGCTACGGAGGGATCGAGCTTGGCCCCGTCGGCTTCATGCCCGAAGACCCGGGCATTCTGGCCGATGCGCTGGCCGGGCACGACCTCGAACTGATTGGTGGCGTGGTCTTCCGCGCCTTTCACGATCCGGGCCAATGGGCGGATGTGCTGGACGGCACGCACCGCACCTGCACAGCGCTGCGGGCGCATGGCGCGCAGCATCTGGTGCTGATCGATTCCATTTCGCCACGCCGGGCGCCCACGGCGGGCCGTGCCGCTGAGGCCGTGCAGATGGACAAGGCCGAATGGACCGCCTTCCGAGACCGACTGGCCGAGGCGGCGCGCATCGGTACCGAGGAATACGGGATGACGGTCGGCATCCACGCTCATGCCGCAGGGTTCATGGATTTCGAGCCCGAGCTTGAGCGCCTGCTGGACGAGGTGGACGAGCGGCTTTTGCACATCTGCTTTGACACCGGGCATCATTCCTATGCCGGGTTCGATCCCGTGGCCTTCATGAAGCGCCACATGGGCCGCATTTCCTATATGCACTTCAAGGATATAGACCCAAAGGTAAAGGCCAGCGCCATCGCGGAACGCACCGGGTTCTACGATGCCTGCGGGCAAGGCATCTTTTGCAATCTCGGGGATGGCGACGTGGATTTCCCGACCGTCCGGCAATTGCTGCTGGATGCCGGCTTCGCGGGCTGGTGTACGGTCGAACAGGATTGCGATCCGACGCTCGATCCCGATCCTGTGGGCGACGCGGCCAAAAATCGGGCCTATCTGCAATCCATCGGTTTTGACTGACCGACCGCGTCACAAGGGCGGCAGCGTGCCGCGTTCCACAACCATGCAGGGGAAAATCCGCGCCTCCGGATAGCGCAGTGGATCGGTAAGCATCGCGACCATCAGCTCGATAGAGGACTGGACGATCTCGCGGATGGGCTGATGTATGGTGGTTAAGTTGATATTTTCCCACCGCGCCATTTCCATGTCGTTCAGCCCGATGATGCCGATATCGCTAGGCACCGACAGACCCGCACCCTGGATCGCCGACAAGGCACCGATCGACAGCACATCGTCCCCGCAGAAATAGGCCTGGGCATGCCTGTCTTGCAGCAGACGCAGCATCTCTGCCCGGCCCGCATCGAAGGAATAGGCAGTGGCAAAGGACACCGTGACCCGGACGCCGGGATGTGCGGCCATTTCGGATGCGAACCCGGCCAGACGATCCTGCGTCGAGGTTGCGCCCTCCGGCCCGCCAAGGAAGGCCACGTGGCTGTACCCGCGCTGCATCAGCGCGCGCGCTGCCATCCGCCCGCATTCCACATTGTCGATGCCCACGACATGCACATCGGGCGAGGCTGCATAGCGGCCGAAGGCATTCACAACGGGCACCCCGGCATCGCGGAACGCCTTGGAAAACCCCGGTGGCAGGGTCGAGGAGGCCACGACCACACCATCCACAGAATATTGCCGCAGCATCCGGACCGAATTTTCCGGATTTGTTTCCTGCGACAGGTTCACCAGCAGGGGACGCAGGCCACGATCCTGCAGCCCACGGGTGAAAAGATCGAACACTTCCAGAAAGATCGGGTTGTGAAAGTTGTTCGAGACAAGGCCGATCAGCTTGGTCCGCCCGGTGGTCAGCGATGATGCCAGCGCGTTGGGGCTGTAGCCAAGGTCACGCGCCGCCTTTTCCACGCGGCGGCGCATCCCGTCAGACACCGAGGCGCCATCGGTGAAGGTGCGCGACACGGCAGACCGGGAAACCCCGGCGCGTTCGGCAACCTCTTTCAACGTGACGGCCATGCGGCGCTGCCCTTTCCTTGCGGCCCCGGCCGGGGCTGTCACAAGGGGGAAAACGTCTCACGCAGGCGGGATTTTTGCAACTGGTTGCAAACGGGCGCGCCGCTTCGACTGCGCCCGATGCGGGCCTAGAGGATGGGCGCACCTGTGCCGCCACCTGCGCCAAGGATACCCCGGCCCACCGCCGTTACATAGGTCCAGTCATCCGGGCGGCCCGGCGTATCCTTGCGCTTGCCGTCGATGGTGAGAAACGAATGCCCATGCACGAAGCACCACAGCATGTAGGCGCGTTCCTGCACGTCCACTGACGAGGCGGGCTGATTCAGATAGGCGGCTGTGGCCCCGATCACCACGCCGAACGTCTCGCGCCCCTTGGTCTCGAGATCGGCTTTGCCTTCATGCCCGTCCGTCAGGCCGAACATCAGCCGGAACACCCCCGGTTCGGTCTTGGCAAAGGTCACATAGGCCAGACCCGCGGCGCTGATCGCGTCGAGCGAGCCCAGAGGATACCGCGCAACGCCGTCCACCATGTTGCGGTAAAGCCGGTCCATCCCGTCCGACACCACGGCCAGCAGGATTTCCGGCTTGTCCTTGAAATGCTTGTAGGGCGCCGCCGTGCTGACCCCCGCCAGACGCGAGGCCTGCGCGATGGAAAACCCCTCTGGCCCGTGCAGCTCCACCAGTTCGCGCACGGCAGCCACAAGCTGCGCGCGCAGATCGCCGTGGTGATAGGCTGTTTTGCTGACGGTGGGCGGGTGCATTGGCGTTGGTCATTTCAAAAATGGATTGCTTGACGTAGTTAGTGGCTCATCTGTATGTTAGCAACACTAACTTCATGCAGAAAGAATCGCACGCATGGCCAAAGTCCCTCGCCACCCGCTCTGGCGCCGCATGATCCGATCGGCCATCCGCACGGGCCTTACCCTTGCCGTCATAACCGCGAGCATCGCCATGATCGTTGCGGGCCGAGCCGTTCTGGCCGAGCGCGCGGCGGCGGTGCCGGTGCCAGCGGCGGCCACGCTGACCGAGGTGACGACGGCGCGGATCGCGATGGTTGACGGATATGCGGTTGCGCGGGTGTTCACCGGGCAGGTGCAGGCGGCGCAGCGCAGCGATCTGTCGTTCGAGCTGGGCGGTACGGTGGCCGAGGTGTTGTTCGACGAAGGCGACAGGATGGATGCGGGCACGCCCGTCGCGCGGCTGGATACCCGGTTGATCGACGCGGAAATCGCGCGTCTGATCGCGACCAAAGCGGCGCTCGCCGCGCAGGCCGATCTTGCCGAACGCACGACACGTCGCCAGAAAGCCCTTCAAACCCAAGGATTTGCGTCCGAGCAAGCGCTCGATTCCGCCTCGCTTGGTCTGGCAGAACTGAACGCCCGGATCGCGGAGGTCGAGGCGAGCCTGCTGGCGGCAAACATCCGGCGGGAAAAGGCCACGATCCGCGCGCCCTTCGACGGGCAGGTGGCCGCACGGCTGATCGACGTTGGCAGCACGGCAGGGGCGGGTGCGCCGGTGCTGCGCCTGTCGCAGGCAGCGGCGCCGCAGTTTCGTGTGGGCGTGCCGGTTGCGGTGGCAGAGGGGATGGCACCGGGCGACCGTCTGACAGTGGCCTTCGGTGCCACCGACCATACCGCGCGCATCGCCGCCATCCTGCCCGAACTTGACGCCGCCACCCGCACCCGCACCGTGCTGCTGGACCTACCCACGGGGGCCATGCCGCCGTTTGGCGAAACCGGGCGGCTGATCCTCGCGCAAACTGTGGCCTTGCGCGGCGCGTGGGTGCCGCTATCGGCGCTGGAAGCAGGCCCCCGCGGGCTGTGGCGCATCCTGACGGTCGAGGATCGGGGCGGGCAGCCGACGGTCGGCAACGAAACGGTCGAGGTGCTTTTCGCCGATGCCGACCGTGCCTTCGTGCGCGGCACCTTCCGCGACGGCGCGGCCTTCATCGTGGACGGCGCGCACCGGGTGGTGCCGGGCCAGCCCGTCACCGAACTGGCCGGTGGCGCATGATGGATACGCTGACCTTCCGGCAGCCCCGCCTTGTGGCACTGATGCTGATGGTGGTGGTCGCGGCGGGCCTGTCGGCGCTGCTGTCCATCGGGCGGCAGGAAGACCCCACGATCACCAATCTTTTCGCCACCGTCACCACGCCCTTTCCCGGCGCCGATCCGGGCCGCGTAGAAACGCTTGTGACGGCAGAGATCGAAAAGGCGCTGCGCGAGATATCCGAGGTCGACACGCTGCAATCCACCTCGGCCACCGGCATTTCGATCGTGCAGATCGACCTGGTCGACACCATCGCGCCCGACAAGATCGAAGGGATCTGGTCCGAGGTGCGCGACGCGCTGTCAGATGCCGCCACGCGCTTTCCCGCTGGTGTGCAGCCGCCCGATTTCTCATCCGATGCCGGGGGCACCTTTGGCGCCATCGTCAGCTTCGGTGCCCGGCATGACGATGTGCCGCTGGCCGTGATGGCGCGGCATGCCGAAGACCTTGCCGATGCGCTGCGCAACGTCCCCGGCACGAAACGGGTGCAAGTCTACGGGGCGCCAGAGGAAGAGGTGCTGGTCACCCTTGATGCCACCCGCGCAGCAGCCCTTGGCCTGACCGCCGATGCCGTTTCAGCGGTGATCCGTGCCGCCGACAGCAAGGGGCAGGCGGGGCAGGTGCGCGGCGCGCAAAGCAGCCTGATCATCGACGTCGACGGTGATATAGAGGCGCTGGACCGTTTGCGCGACGTGATCCTGCGCGAGGGCCCGGATGGCCAGACAATCCGCCTGGCCGATATCGCCACGATCACCCGCGCGGTGCGCAGCCCTGCGGCGGAAGAGGTGATCGCGAACGGCCGCGCCGCCGTTCTGGTTGCCGCAAAGCCGGAGACCGGGCTTCAGATTGATGCCTGGATGGGCCATGTTCGTGACGTTTTGAACCAGACCGCCGCCGATGTGCCCGGTGGCATCGACCGCAGCCTGATCTTCGATCAAAGCCGCTATACCGCCGACCGGCTGTGGCAGGTGGCGGGCAACATGGGCCTTGGCGTGGCGCTGGTGGTTGCGGTGCTTCTGGTCACCCTTGGCCTGCGGGCAGCCATGCTGGTGGCACTTATCCTGCCGGTCGTCACATTGGCCACGCTGGCCACGATGAACATCATCGGGCTGGCCATTCACCAGATGTCGGTCACCGGGCTGATCGTGGCACTGGGTCTTCTGGTCGATGCGGGCATCGTGATGACGGACGAGGTGGGCAGCCGCATCCGCCACGGGGCAGACCGGCTGCGCGCCGTCGGCCAATCGACGCGCCGCCTGTTCGCCCCGCTTCTGGCCTCGACCGTCACCACCGCGCTGTCCTTCACGCCGATGCTTCTGCTGCCGGGGCCTGCGGGCGATTTCGTGGGCTCCATCGCGCTGGCGGTGATCATCATGCTCTGCTGGTCTTTCGTGATCGCCGTCACCGTTACGCCCGCGCTGGCGGGATGGTTCCTGCCCGGCCAATCGGTGACCAGCATGTGGCAGACGGGCCTGCGGGTGCCGCCCTTCGCCCGCGCCTTCCGCGCCACGCTGTCGCTGGCGATCCACAACCCGCTGCGCGCCGCGGCGCTGTCGCTGGTGCTGCCGGTCCTTGGCTTTCTGTCGATGCCGCTCTTGACCGCGCAGTTCTTTCCCGGGGTCGACCGCGACCAGTTCACAATCGAGGTTGACCTGCGCCCCGGTGCCGCCATCAGCCAGACGCGCGGCGTGGTGGACCGGCTGGATACCTATCTGCAAGGCCAGCCCGAAACGCAGCAGATAACCTGGGTTCTGGGCCGCTCTGCCCCGGCCTTCTATTACAACATCACCGGTGGGCGCGAGGATGCGGCGGGCTATACGCAGGCGCTGGTCACCACCACCTCGCCCGCAGCGACCGAGGCGCTGGTCCGGCGGCTGGAGGCGGGGGTTGGCCGCGTGGCACCCGAAGCGCGTATCCTTGTGCGCGGTCTGGTGCAGGGCCCGCCGGTGGCGGCCCCTGTCGAGCTGCGCCTTGTCGGCCCAGATCTGGCCGTGTTGCGCGATCTGGGCGCAGAGGCACGCCGCATCGTGGCCGGAGTGGGCAGCGTGACGGTCGCGCGCGCCACCATCACGGCGGGCGCCCCCAAGATCAGCGTTGCCGTCGATGAGGCGAAGGCCCGCGCCATCGGCCTGGACCTCGGCGCCGTGTCGCGGCAGCTGGAAGCGGGGCTTGAGGGCGTGACGGGCGGCTCGCTGATCGAGGGCACCGAAGAGCTGCCCGTCCGCGTGCGCTATGGCAACGCGGTGCGGGGCGATCTTACGGCGATATCGGACCTGCCGATCATCCCGCCCGGCGCATCCGCCACCAGCGGCGCCTTTCCAGCCGTCCCGCTATCGGCGCTGGCCGATATCACGCTTGTCCCCGGCGAAAGCCAGATCACCCGCCGCAATGCCGAGCGCGCCAACACCGTGCAGGCGTTCATCCTGCGCGACGTGCTGCCGGAAGAGGCGCTGAAGGATGTGCAGGCGGCGCTTGCCGCCGAAGGCTTTGCCCTGCCGCGCGGCTACCGGATGGAGATTGGCGGCGACAGTGACGCGCGGTCCGATACGCTGAATTCGCTTCTGGCCTCTCTGGGCCTGATCGTCACGCTGTCCATCGCGACGGTGGTGATGACGTTCAATTCCTTTCGGCTGTCCTTCATCGCCCTGATCGTCAGCGGCTTGTCGGCGGGGCTGAGCCTTCTGTCGCTGGCGGTCTTCAATTATCCGTTCGGGATCAACGCCATCATCGGGGTCATCGGATCCATCGGCGTGTCGATCAACGCGGCCATCATCATCCTCAGCGGGTTGCAAGAGGATGCGCCCGCGCGCAACGGCGACCGGGCCGCGATGGTGGATGTGGTGATGGGGTCGAGCCGCCATATCGTCAGCACCACCGTCACCACGTTCGGGGGGTTCCTGCCGCTGATCCTGGCCGGGGGCGGGTTCTGGCCGCCGTTTGCGATGTCGGTTGCGGGTGGGGTGCTGCTGTCGACGGTCGTGTCGTTCTACTTCACGCCGCCGATGTTCGCGCTTCTGTACGCCCGCAAGGCGCGCGGTTTGGCGGCGCTTGAGCAGACGGACCACATCACGCCCGATGCCCCGGCGCTGCACGCGGCCGAATAGGCAGGCCCTAACCAATCAGCCCGAGCGCCAGCTTCACCCCCACGGCGGTGAAAAAACACCCCGCAGCGGCCGAAATGGCCCACCCCCAGCGCAGATAGAACCGCGCTGCCGGTGCGGTGGAAAAAAGCAGCGTGTAGCCCGCGTGGATACTGAACGACAGCGCGCAGGCCCCCGCACAAAGCACCACGATATCCGCACCCCGCGCGCGCGCCAGCGGGAACAGCGTGAGGATCGTGATCCAGCTTGTCAGCGCCTTGGGGTTCAGCGCGTTCACGGTCAGCGAGCGCAGAAACGCCGCCCGCATCCCCATCATCGGCAAGCGGTCGGGCAGGCCCCGCCGCTGCCCGCGCCACCCCGCGAAAGCCGCTGCGAAATAGCGCCGCGCGAACAGCGCGAGCAACCCAAGCGCCACCACCGTCAGCACCGCCCGCGCCTGCGGCACGGCGGCAAAGACCGCCCCCATGCCCAAGGACATGCCAAGGCACCAGATGCCGATCCCAAGGCCAACGCCGAGGGCAGAGCCCATGCCTGCCCGGCGCCCCCCGCCCATGGCGGTTGCGATGGTGTTGATCACGTTCGGCCCCGGCGACAGGATATTGACGCCAAGAAAGAGCCAGACCCCCAGAAAATCGCCAGCGCTCAGGTTCAAGCGGGCGGTACCGTCGCTGCCATGCCGGGCCGGGCGCGCATCTTGGCATACCAGGCTGCCAGCGCGGGCCGCCCTTCGCGCCAGTTCCGCGCCCCGTGGCGGAAATCGAGATAACCCAGCGCCGCACCCACCGCGATATGGCCCATGTCCAGGGGACCGGCGAGGTGGCTCATCCAGCGCGCCTCAAGCGTATCCAGCGCGCGTGCGACCTTGGCCCATTGCCCCTCTACCCAGGGCTCGAACCTCGCGGTTTCGGGCCGGACTCGGGCCTCATAGACCATCAGGATCGCGGCATCGACCATCCCGTCCGCCGTCGATTCCAGCACCAGCACATCCCAAAGCCGCGATGCGGGGTACAGGCCAAGCCCGAACCGGTCATCCAGATAGCGGCAGATCACCCGGCTGTCGTAAAGCGCGGGCCCTTCGAGCCGTTCAAGGCAGGGGATCTTGCCCAGCGGGTTCTGCGCCACCGGCATCGAGCCTGCATCGACGGGCGTGCCGGACGCCGGCACCAGCGTCACCTCGCCCGTTTTTCCCGCCTCATGCAGAAGCACCATCACCTTGCGCACGTAAGGCGAGGTTGCCGAATGATATAGCCGCATCTTTTCGCCTTCTTCTCTGGTCAAATATCCCCGCCGGAGGCTTCCGCCCCATCAGCAGCCCTGCCGATCCGGGTCACGCGCCACCGCGCCATCAACCCGGCGTCGATCTCGATCCCGCCGTCGCCCCAGCGGAACACCCGCTTCACGCGCGCGGCAAGGTTGCGCTGGCCGGTACGATCGGTGGGTGCGTGGGCGGCGATGCCTTCGTCCAGATCGTCGAGCGCGTCTTCGGCCCGCTGGTCCGTGCGGCCCGGGCGGGGGGTCAGCGCGCAGCGGACGACCCAGACGGTGGCCGCAACGGTGCCGGTCCGCAGGGCGAACAGGGCGATGGGGGCAAGGGGCAGCGGCATCGGGGGATCCTCCCTGAGTTGGGCCCGATGCTAGGGCCGGGCGGCGCCTCTGTAAATGCCGCGCCGTATGGGCCAGAGTGGCGCGAAAGGGAGAACCGCCATGGCCATCACCGCACTGAACCTGCCGCCCGCCGACCCGCCGGAGGCCGATATCGCGGCCACCTTCGACAAATGCACCGAAAAGCTGGGGCTGATCCCGCATGTCTTGCAGGCCTATGCCTTCGATGCGGCGAAACTGCGGGCGTTCATGGCGTTCTACAACGATCTGATGCTGGCGCCGTCGGGGCTGACGAAGGCCGAGCGCGAGATGATCGCGGTCGTCGTATCGGCGATCAATCGCTGCCATTACTGCCTGACCGCCCATGGCGCGGCCCTGCGGCAGTTGACGGGCGATCCCGCGCTGGCCGAGACGATCGCGCAGAACTGGCGCGTGGCAGGCCTGACGCCCCGGGTGCGGGCGATGCTGGGGTTTGTCGAGAAGGTCAGCACAGCCTCGGCCACCGTCGAGGAACCGGACAGGCAGGCCCTGCGTGACGCGGGCTTCACCGACCGGGATATCTGGGACATTGCTGCCGTTGCGGCCTTTTTCGCGATGTCGAACCGCATGGCCTCGGCCACCGGGATGATGCCGAACCCCGAATATCACGGGATGGCGCGCGGGGGATGAGCGGGGGATGAGCGGACCTGTCCACGGGTGTCGCACGTGTGGACAGGCGCTACGCCGAGGAAAATCAAAGGGTTAAACCCCACGCATTTACCTTTTCTTAAGAATCGCCCCACGCCCACGCCGCCTGCTGCGCGGACGGTTGCGCCCCGTCTTCGCTGGCGCTGACCGGGTGGACGGCGGGGGGGCGAGCCACTAGCTTGGCCACGCGCACGACTCTCCGGGGGACAGATGACCGAAGCCGCCTATCAGGTGCTGGCACGCAAGTACCGCCCGCAGACCTTTGCCGATCTGATCGGGCAAGAGGCGATGGTGCGCACGCTGAAAAACGCCTTTGCCGCCGACCGGATCGCGCATGCGTTCATCCTGACGGGCGTGCGGGGGGTGGGAAAAACCACCACCGCGCGGATCGTGGCCAAGGGGCTGAACTGCGTGGGCCCCGATGGCACAGGGGGGCCCACGACCGAACCTTGCGGGTCATGCGAGCCCTGCCGCGCGATTGCCGAAGGCCGGCACGTGGACGTGCTGGAGATGGACGCCGCCAGCCGCACGGGCGTTGACGACATGCGGGAAATCATCGCATCGGTCGCCTATCGGGCGGCATCCGCCCGGTTCAAAGTCTATATCATCGACGAAGTTCACATGCTGTCCAACAGCGCCTTCAACGCGCTTTTGAAAACGCTGGAAGAGCCCCCCGCGCATGTGAAATTCCTGTTCGCCACAACCGAAATCCGCAAGGTGCCCGTGACCGTCCTCAGCCGGTGCCAGCGCTTCGACCTGCGGCGGGTGGAGCCCGAGGTGATGATCGCGCACCTGACCCGCGTGGCGGGGAAAGAGGGCGCGCAGCTGGCGCCCGATGCGCTGGCCCTGATTGCGCGGGCGGCGGAAGGATCGGTCCGCGATGCGATGAGCCTGATGGATCAGGCCATTGCCCATGGCGGGGCCGAGACGACGGCGGGCGAAGTGCGCGCTATGCTGGGGCTGGCCGACCGGGGCCGCGTGCTGGACCTTCTGGATCTGATCCTGAAGGGCGATGCGGCGGGGGCCTTGGGCGAGCTTGCGGCGCAATATGCCGATGGGGCGGACCCTGCGGCGGTGCTGCGCGATCTGGCGGAGGTGACGCACTGGATTTCGGTGGTGAAGGTCACGCCCGAGGCCGCGGAAGACCCGACCGTGCCGCCGGAAGAACGCGACCGGGGCCGCGACATGGGGCTGCGCCTGCCGATGCGGGTACTGGCGCGGCTGTGGCAGATGCTTCTGAAGGCAATGGAGGAATTGCCGCTGGCGCCGAATGCGATGATGGCCGCCGAAATGGCCGTGATCCGGCTGACGCATGTGGCCGACCTGCCGGACCCCGAGACGCTGCTGCGCAAGCTTGCCGCCGCCGACCCACCGCCCGGCGCCGCCGCTGCCGCGCCGCAAGCGGGCGGGGGTGGCACCGCCAGCGCCCCCCGCGCCATGGCCCCACCCGTTGCCCGTGCCGGGCAGGCGGCCCCGGCGCTGGCGCCGGAAGCGCTGGGCGAGACGCTGGCGCGCTATGGCAGTTTCGACCACGTGGTCGAGCTGATCCGCGAAAACCGCGACATGAAGCTGTTGCTGGAGGTGGAAACCCACCTGCGCCTTGCCCGCTACACGCCGGGG
>JBBSBE010000048.1:0-25351 GCA_038251625.1 Rhodobacterales bacterium | reverse complement strand
CCGAAGTAACCCAACCTAAACAGTGAAGCTGACACCTACATCATCGGAACTCACGCCCCTAGTAGGCCGATATGCTAGCGTCCAGCGTCGAAACAACCAAACCGCCCGCATATCCCTTCAGTATATAACAGTTCAAAGAGCGCGAAGACAAAAACAAACCGGCACGCCAGAACTCCAGCGTAACCAATCGCCTTGCCTTCAGGTATTCTGCGGTGGCCGTGGCCGCCGCGACCGGGACAAGCGGCGCTGCCGCGTCGTCTCGGTGGAGGGGTATTTACGGAGAACACCCCGACCCCGCAAGGGGAAAAAAACACTTTCATGACGAATTTTTCCGCACGGTCTAAAATTTCGCAATATGTTGGGGATTGGAGTTTTTAGACCACAAGACACGCCGCAGACGTGCCGAAAGCTGCGCTCAGGCCAGCCGCTGGTGCAGGCTGCGCACCGCCCTGATGCCCAGAAGCGCCAGAATCGCAATCAGATACAGCAGCGGCTCGACCGGCCAAGCCTTCACCAGCCACAGAAAATGTACCGCACCCAGCACGGCAGCGGGATACGTCAGCCAGTGTAACCGCTGCCATCCCGCCGCTCCCAGCTGCCGGATGCTCGCGTTGTTCGAGGTGACGGCCAGCGGCAGCATCATCAGAAAGGCCGCGAATCCGACGATGATGTACGGCCGCTTCGTGATCGCATCGCCGATTTCGCCCCAGCGCAATTGCAGATCCAGCACAACCCAGACGGCAAGGTGAATGGCGACATAAAAGAAAGCCATCAGACCGATTTGGCGCCGGAACCGGATCAGGTTCACCCCGGTCAGCCGCCGCAGCGGTGTGACGCAGAGCCCGGCCACGATCAGCTGCAGCGCCCAGAGGCCCATCTGTCGCTCAAGCGACTTGACCGGGTCTGCCCCAAGGCCACCATTGAAGCCGAGCCAGATCAGCCAAAGCGGCGGCAGGACCCCGGCAACGTACAGCAGCCACGTCGGCACCTGACGCAGGGCGCCGTTCACCCGTTGCGCGAACATCTAGAAGTCCTTCGCCAGGTCCTGACCTTCGTAAAGCCCTGCAACCTGATCGCCGTATCCGTTGAACTTCAGCGTATCGATGCGCTTGGCGAAGAAGCCGCCCCCGACGCGACGCTCGCTCGCCTGGCTCCAGCGCGGATGATCCACCTCGGGGTTCACGTTGGAGTAAAAGCCGTACTCGCGCGGTTGCAGCATGTTCCACGTGGTCTGCGGCTGGTCGGCCACAAGGCTGATCCGCACGATCGACTTGATGGATTTGAAGCCGTATTTCCACGGCACGATCAGCCGGATCGGGGCGCCGTTCTGTTTTGGCATCTCTTCGCCATAAAGGCCCGTGGCCATGATCGTCAGAGGGTTCATCGCCTCATCAAGCCGCAGGCCCTCACGATAGGGCCATTCAAGGGCCGGATAGCGCTGTCCGGGCATTTCCTCGGGGCGAACCAGCGTTTCGAATGCCACATACTTGGCCGATGGCTGCACCCCCACGCGTGTCAGAAGCGTGGAGAGTTCGAAGCCGATCCAAGGCACGATCATCGACCAGGCCTCGACACAGCGGAACCGATAGATCCGCTCTTCCAGCGTGACGGGCGCAAGAATATCCGCCAGATCGTAACTGCCGGGCTTGTCGACCAGCCCATCGATCTGGATCGCCCAAGGGTCGATGGTCAGCCCGCCAGCATAGCGCTTGGGGTCTTCCTTGCCGGTGCCGAATTCATAGAAATTGTTGTAGCCGCTGATATCTTCCAGCGTGTTCGGCGCCTCGTCGGTCGAATACGCGCTCTTGACCGCAGCAATCGACGCTGCGGCCGGGCCCGCCAGCGCCAGCGAGCCAGCACCCGCAAAAAGCTGGCGGCGGTTCAGCCAGTCTGCCTTCGGGGTTACATCCGCCCAGTTCAGATCGTTCTTCCAGCGTTTGAGCATGTGCCTGACCTTTCGCCTGCCTTCTGCATCTGATCCCAAATACGTCTTCCGAGGCCAGAAGTTTCCTCACGTTTCCGGCAGGCCCTGCAACATTTGTTCGCTGCAGGTGCCGCCAGGGCCTCACGGGGTTTCACGCCCGGTCACAGGTTTTTGGTTGGAAGTCGTGGCAGGACCGGGCTTAGCGCGGCATCGCGCGCTGGCAACGGGCTGCTGCGGGAATGTGATCGGCATCCGCGCGGTAACCTCGCGCGTTTTGTCATTGCCAAGTCAATTGGTGATGAAAAACGGAGTGACACCATGTTTCGCAGAACCTTTCTCGCACTGACCGCCGCCACAGCGCTGGCTGCACCTGTGCATGCCGCTGAAATGGATATCGTTGATACCGCCGTTGCCGCCGGTAACTTTACCACGCTCGTGGCTGCCGTACAGGCGGCCGGACTTGTGGACACGCTGAAGGGGCCTGGCCCGTTCACCGTCTTCGCGCCGACAGACGCGGCCTTTGCGGCGCTGCCCGCAGGCACCGTCGAGGACCTGCTGAAGCCCGAGAACAAGGACAAGCTGGTAGCGGTGCTGACGTATCACGTTGTCCCGGGCAAGGTGATGTCGACCGATCTCAGCGAAGGCCTGAAAGCCGCGACCGTGAATGGCGCGGAGGTGACCATCACGCTCGACGGCGGGCCGAAGGTTGATGGCGCCGTGATCTCGGCGGCCGATATCGAGACCACGAATGGTGTGATCCACGTGATCGACAGCGTGATCCTGCCGCCGATGTAAGGCGACGGTCCGGCAGGCAGGGCACGGGCCCCGCCTGCCGGATTTCTGACATCAACGCCGGGAAAGTTCGGTCGTCATGCGGTCGCGTCGGAAATCGAAGGTGCAGACCAGCCGAAGATCGCGGCCATCACGGCGCAGGTTGAGGCGGGTCACGCGCCCGTCGACACGGTCGCGGGAGAACCGATCCTTCTGATCCACCAATCGCTGCACCCTGTATCCTGCCTGTCTGGCTGTACGTTCGCAGCGTTCCTGCGTGGCACGAAGGGATGGAATTTCGACGCCCCGTTCGCGCGACTTTTCAGGGCGTCTTTCCGCGCGGCCCAGCAAGGTCAAAGAGGCGCCCGCCGCCCCTGCCCGTACGCTGCACCGCGCCATTTCCGCCCGCCCGCGGTTCGCGAGCTCAAGCATGAAGACGGTACTTTTCAACCGATCCTGATAGTCTCCAACTTCCTGAGCGTCGCCGACAGACACGACGCGCAGGCCCTGACGGGCGGCTTCATCAAGGCAGGCTTCGCGGGCACGATCGGACCTGCCGCCCTGTGCGAAGGCGGGCGCGGCGAGAACGATCAGGGCGGCGGCTACGAATGCAAGGCGGGGTCGCATTGAACACTCCTATTGAGGCACATGGAACGAAGGAAGGGCATGCGTGCCGAAAGATTCAAGGCCCCTCCAAGGGATGAGAAAAGTGTCGCACGTGTGGACACGAATTCCCAATCAATGATTTCAATGGCTTGCATATTTCCGCTAACCACTTTTTAACATATCGACGCCCGGGGCGGTGCAACTTCGATCCTGCCCTTGTCGAAGAAACTCTGACTTGCGGACCTTGCCTAAGGCACGGCTTCGGCGTGGCATCGGGCTTGGGCGGGGACGTAACACTGCAGATGGGCCATCAGTTCCCCTGTGAGGGGCAATAGTTGCATCCGACCGCCGGATGAGTGGAACTTCGTGTTCGCAAGGTCAGGCATCGAACGGGGCGACGCGGGCCCCGCGAAAGGCGCTTGTGCGGCGCAGTCAGCAGCGGCACCAATCTGCAAAAAAGGGGGCCCGAAGGCCCCCTTTGGTTCAGTGCAGCACCGCCGCCTGCGGCGGTTCACGCCGTGAGGCGCTGAGACGGTCGCCGATGATGAGGCCTTCGGCACCCGCGCCCACCTTGATCGTCGTCCCGTCAGGCACGTCGCCCGCAAGGATCATCTCGGCCAAGGGATCCTGCAGATGGCGCTGGATCACGCGCTTCAGAGGCCGCGCGCCGAAGACCGGATCATAGCCTTCGTCGGCCAGCCAAGCCCGCGCGCCATCATCGATATCAAGCACGATCTTGCGCCCCGCCAGCCGCTTTTCCAGCAGCTTGAGTTGGATGGTCACGATCCCGGCCATATCCGACCGCCCGAGGCGATCAAAGATCACCGTCTCGTCCAGCCGGTTCAGGAACTCGGGGCGGAAGTGCGCGCGCACCGCCTCCATCACCTGTGAGCGCGCCTCTGTGGGGTCTGCACCGTCCGGCAACTGGCTAAGCGCATAGGCCCCGAGATTCGAGGTCAGCACGATCAGCGTCTGCTTGAAATCGACGCGGCGGCCCTGACCATCGGTCAGCACCCCGTCATCGAGCACCTGCAGCAGCACGTTGAACACGTCGGGGTGTGCCTTTTCGACCTCGTCAAACAGGATAACCTGATAGGGTCGGCGGCGGACAGCCTCGGTCAGCACTCCGCCCTCATCATAGCCCACATAGCCGGGGGGCGCGCCGATCAGGCGCGACACGGCGTGCTTTTCCATGAACTCCGACATGTCGATGCGGACCATCGCCTGATCGTCGTCGAACAGATAGGCGGCGACGGCCTTGGTCAACTCGGTCTTGCCGACGCCGGTGGGACCGAGGAACAGGAACGACCCGAGCGGGCGGTTCTCGTCGTTCAGGCCCGCCCGGGCACGGCGCACGGCATTGGCGACGGCGGTGACCGCCGGGCCCTGGCCTACGACGCGTTTGGAAAGCTCTTCTTCCATCTTCAGAAGCTTGTCGCGCTCGCCCTCCAGCATCTTGGAGGTGGGGATACCCGTCCAGCGTTCCACCACTTCGGCGATCTGTTCGGGACGGACAACCTCTGTCACCAGTTCCTCGCCCTCGCGGGCCTCGGCGTCTGCGAGTTGCTTTTCCAGACCCGGGATGATGCCATAGGAAAGCTCGCCCGCGCGGGCAAGGTTGCCTTCGCGCTTGGCCTGATCAAGCTCGGCCCGTGCCCGATCAAGCTGTTCTTTCAGCCCGCGCGCGATTTCCAGCTTGTCGCGTTCGGCCTGCCATTGGGCCGTCATTTCTGCCGACTGTTCCTGAAGGTCAGACAAATCCTTTTCCAGCTTGGCCAGCCGGTCCTTCGACGCCGTGTCGTCTTCCTTCTTCAGCGCCTCGGCCTCGATCTGCAGTTGCAGGATCGCACGATCAAGGGCGTCCAGCGCCTCGGGTTTGCTGTCCACCTCCATCCGCAGGCGGCTGGCCGCTTCGTCCACAAGGTCGATGGCCTTGTCGGGCAGGAAACGATCGGTGATGTAGCGGTGGCTGAGCGTGGCCGCCGCGACCAGCGCGCTGTCGCTGATCCGCACGCCGTGGTGCAGTTCGTACTTTTCCTTGATGCCGCGCAGGATGCTGATGGTGTCTTCGACCGTCGGCTCGCTGACAAAGATCGGCTGGAACCGCCGCGCCAGCGCCGCGTCCTTTTCCACGTGCTTGCGGTATTCATCCAGCGTCGTGGCACCGATGCAGTGCAATTCACCCCGCGCGAGCGCAGGCTTGATCAGGTTCGCGGCATCCATGGCCCCTTCGGATTTGCCCGCCCCGACAAGGGTGTGCATCTCGTCGATGAAGAGGATCACCTCGCCCGCCGCAGCCTCGATTTCCTTCAGGATCGACTTCAGCCTTTCCTCGAACTCGCCGCGATATTTGGTGCCCGCGATCAGGGCGCCCATGTCGAGCGCCATCAGGCGCTTGTTGCGCAGCGATTCCGGCACGTCACCATCAATGATCCTCAGCGCAAGGCCCTCGGCGATGGCCGTCTTGCCAACGCCGGGTTCGCCGATCAGCACGGGGTTGTTCTTGGTGCGGCGCGACAGCACCTGCATGGCGCGGCGAATTTCCTCATCCCGGCCGATAATGGGGTCGATCTTGCCCTTTTCGGCGGCTTCGGTCAGGTCGCGCGCGTATTTCTTAAGCGCGTCATAGCCTTCTTCGGCCGATGCGCTGTCTGCGGTCCGGCCCTTGCGGATATCGTTGATCGCGGTGTTGAGCTTTTGCGGCGTGACGGCACCTGCGTCCAACGCGTCCTTGGCCTTGGACGGCACCAGCGCCAGCGCCATCAGCAGCCGCTCAACAGGTACAAAGCTGTCGCCCGCCTTCTTGGCAACCTTCTCGGCCTCGTCCAGCACGCGCACGAGGCCGGGGTCCATGAAGGGCTGGGCATCGCCGGTGACCTTGGTCAGCTTGGCCATGATCGCGGCCAGCGCTTCGGTCACGCGTTCGGGCGCGCCGCCTGCCTTGCGGATCAGGTTGGATGCCAGCCCCTGATCGTCATCCATGATCGCTTTCAGCAGATGTTCGGGGGCCAGCCGCTGGTGGCTTTCCCGCGTCGCGATGGTCTGGGCCGCCTGAATGAAGCCGCGCGACCGCTCGGTGAACTTTTCCAGGTTCATCGGTCATCTCCTCTGGTTAGCACCGCACTGACGCCCATCATGGCACGCCGGGTTGGCCTTGACGCTGACATGGGTAAGGGGCGGCGCTGATGCAAGAATGCCGCACGGCGGGCGCGCATGAAAATTGCGCAGCCGCTTGCCAGTCTGCCGGGTCGGCTCTAATCGGATGAAAAGGAGGATACCACATGCCTGATGATCCCCGAACGCTCGTTTCCACCGACTGGCTGGCCGCGCATCTGGCCGACCCCGACCTGCGCGTGCTGGATGGATCGTGGTATTTGCCCGACCACAAGCGCGACGCGAAGGCCGAGTATGACGCAAGCCACATCCCCGGCGCACGGTTCTTCGACATAGATGAGCTGAGCGATCACCGATCAAGCCTGCCGCACATGGCCCCCCCGCCGGAAAAGTTCATCAGTCGGATGCGGGCGATGGGGGTGGGCGACGGGCATCAGGTGGTGGTCTATGATGGCGCCGGGCTTTTTTCGGCGGCGCGCGTCTGGTGGCTTTTCCGGCTGATGGGCAAGATGGATGTGGCCGTTCTGGATGGCGGCTTTCCGAAGTGGCGGGCCGAGGGCCGCGCGGTGGAGGATCTGCCCCCCGTGATGCGCGACCGTCATATCACGGTCAGCCGCCAGAACCATCTGGTGAAGGATGTGACGCAGGTGGCGCAGGCCTCAAAGCTCGCGCAGGCAGAGATCATCGATGCAAGGTCTGCCGCGCGGTTCCGGGGTGAAGCGCCCGAACCGCGAGCCGGCCTGCGCGCGGGGCATATTCCGGGATCGAAGAACGTGCCCTTTGCCGAAGTGTTGAACCCCGACGGTACGATGAAGGAACCCTCCGGGCTTGCCGCCGCCTTCGCCAGCGTGGGCATTGATCTGGAAAGGCCCGTCATTACCACCTGCGGGTCCGGTGTGACGGCGGCCATCCTCAGCCTGGCACTGGAACGTCTGGGCCACCGCAACCATGCGCTTTACGATGGGTCATGGTCAGAATGGGGAATGTACGACGACCTGAAGGTTGAGAAGGGATAAGCCATGCTCGATGCGTTGAAGGCACAGCCGCAGGACAAGATCCTTGCGTTGATCGCGATGTACCGGGACGATCCGCGCGAAGGCAAGATCGACCTTGGCGTGGGCGTCTACAAGGATGCGACGGGGCTGACGCCGGTCATGCGCGCGGTGAAGGCGGCAGAGAAGACGCTGTGGGAAACCGAGCGCACGAAAACCTACACCGGCCTGGCAGGCGAGCCCGCCTATCATGAAGCAATGGCGCGGCTGATCCTTGGCGATGATGCGCCGATGGACAGGTTGGCGGCGGTGGCAACGCCGGGGGGCACCGGTGCGATCCGGCAGGCGATGGAGTTGATACGGATGGCGGCACCCGCCGCGCGGGTGTGGCTGTCAAACCCGACATGGCCGAACCACCCGTCGATCATCCGGTACCTTGGCATCCCGATGGCCGAGTACCGCTATTTCGACGCGACCACGCGCGGCGTGGATTTTGCCGGCATGATGGCCGATCTTCAAGGCGTGGCGGCGGGTGATGTGGTGCTGCTGCACGGATGCTGCCACAACCCCACGGGCGCCAACCTGACGCTGGACCAATGGGCCGAGGTTGCGGCGCTCTTGAACGCCAAAGGCGCAGTGCCGATGATCGACCTTGCCTATCAGGGCTTTGGCGACGGACTGACTGCCGATGCAGCCGCCACCCGCCTGATCGCCGCTGCCTGCCCCGAGGTACTGATTGCCGCCTCTTGTTCCAAGAATTTCGGCATCTACCGCGAACGTACCGGTATCCTGATCGCCCTCGGCGATCCGGCGCGGCGCGCGGTGGTGCAGGGAAACCTTGCCTGGCTGAACCGCCAGAACTTCAGCTTTCCCCCCGATCATGGCGCGCGTCTGGTGACGATGATCCTGAACGATCCCGCATTGCGTGCCGACTGGGAGGCGGAACTGGAAGAGGTGCGGGCCAACATGCTGACGCTGCGTCAGGGGCTGGCGGATGAATTGCGCCGGCTGACGAATTCCGACCGCTTCGATTTTCTGGCCGATCATCGCGGCATGTTCAGCCGCCTGGGCGCGACCGAGGCGCAGGTAGAGCGGCTGCGGGCAGAGCATGGCATCTATATGGTATCGGACAGCCGGATGAATATCGCGGGGCTGAACGCGGAAACCGTGCCGATCCTTGCCCGGGCGGTGGTGGCCTGCGGGATCTGAGGAACGAAAAAGGCCGGCGGATCGCTCCGCCGGCCAGATCCGATCGCGAGGGAGGACGCGATCAGGAGTGATAGGCGCTTTCGCCGTGCGAGGTCTGGTCCAGACCTTCCCGCTCGTCATCTTCGCTGACGCGCAGACCCATGACGGCCTTGATGATCGCGAAGAGAACCGCCGACACCACGCCACACCAGACAACGGTGATCACCACGGCCTGAAGCTGGATCATGAACTGGCTGGCGATCGAGAAATCCTCGCCGCCCGTGCCGCCGAAGCCGGGCGCGGTCAGGATACCGGTGCCAAGGGCGCCGATGATCCCGCCGATCCCGTGGATGCCGAACACATCAAGGCTGTCGTCATAGCCAAGCTTGTTCTTCACCGTGGAGACGAAGAAGTAGCAGACCACCGAAGCGACCGCGCCAAGGACGATGGCGCCCACCGGGCCGACCGTACCACAGGCCGGGGTGATGGCCACAAGACCCGTGATCATGCCCGAAGCAGCACCCAGCATCGAGGCTTTGCCGCGCACGGCACCTTCGATCAGGACCCACGCCAGGATTGCGCCTGCCGTTGCCACGAAGGTGTTCATCATCGCAAGCGTAGCACCCGCCGTCGCTTCGAGATTGGACCCGGCGTTGAAGCCGAACCAGCCAACCCACAGCATCGCTGCGCCCACAAGCGTGAGCGTCATCGAGTGGGGGGCCATCATGTCCTTGCCCAGGCCGATACGCTTGCCAACCATGATGCAGCCCACAAGACCCGCGACCCCGGCATTGATGTGGACCACGGTGCCGCCAGCAAAGTCGATGGCGCCCATGTTGAAGATCAGGCCAGCGCCATCCCAGACCATGTGGGCGATCGGGAAGTAGACGAAGGTTGCCCAGAGCACCATGAAGACCACGATGGAGGAAAACTTGATCCGCTCGGCGAAGGCGCCGACGATCAGGGCCGGGGTGATGGCCGCGAAGGTCATCTGGAAGGCGATGAACACGTATTCAGGCAGTACCACACCATCGGTGAATGTCGCAGCCGTCGTGTCCAGTGTGACGCCCGACAAGAAGACCTTGCCAAGCCCGCCCCAATAAGGGCTCGTCCCGCCGCCAAAGGCGACCGAGTATCCCCAGAGCACCCAGACGATCATCATGACGGCGCCGATCACGGTGCACTGCATCAGAACGCTCAGCATGTTCTTCGACCGCACGAGGCCGCCGTAGAAAAGCCCGAGGCCCGGGACCAGCATGAACAGCACCAGCAGCGAGGATGTCATCATCCAGGCCACGTCGCCCTTGTCGATCACCGGGGCTGCGGCTTCGACCACGACCTCGGCAGTTGCTGTCGCCTCTTGCGCCCAGGCCGGCAGGGCGGCCGCAAGGCCCGCGCCGAGGCCCGCCAGGACAGAGAGTTTTGTCATCGTTTTCATGGTTCAGAGATCCCCTTGCCCGTGCGCGTCAGAGCGCGTCATCGTTGAGTTCGCCGGTGCGCACGCGCACCGCATGCTGCACGTCCAGCACGAAAATCTTGCCGTCGCCGATCTTGTCGGTCTTTGCCGTCTTGGCGATGGTCTCGACCACGGTGTCGGCCAGGCTGTCGGCGACCACGATTTCAAGCCGGACCTTCGGCACGAAATTGACGGCATATTCGGCACCACGGTAGATTTCCGTGTGGCCGGACTGAGAGCCGAAGCCTTTGATTTCAGTCACCATCATGCCGCGTACCCCGATGGCGGTCAGCGCTTCGCGGACCTCCTCGAGTTTGAACGGCTTGATCGCTGCGATGATGAGTTTCACGGTGATCCCCTTCCCCAAGTGGCAGGCGGCCCCTTCACGGAACCTTGAAGCCCGCATGAAGCGGTGGCCGGTCGGGGGCCTCAAGGAACTGCGCAGCTTTCCGCCACGCGTGGGGATCGAATATGCCCGCTTTTTATACTTTTTTGGCACTTAGATTAATTATTAGGCAAACCCATCATGCGAATCGCGCGCGATCCGGTTTCCCTTCCCGGGCGAGCCGGGCTATTGTGGCGCCGGAAAAGAGCGCATCGAAAGCGCAGGGCGATACGGGCGGCAGGCATGGCGAAATCGGGCAAGGGCCGCGGCCCACTGGTGGCGGAACGGCGCTACGCATCGAAGGCACCCGCCAAGAAAGCAGCGCCTGCGCGGCGCCGGGCGCCAAGACGCAAACCGCCACGCGGCGGCATTCTTGGCTTTTTCGCAGGGATCGTGCGTCTTCTGTGGCGGTTGGTCTGGGGTGCGGCGTGGCGCGCGGGCCTGGTGGTTGCGCTTATACTGGCCTGCGCGACCTGGTACTTCTATGTTCAGTTGCCGCCGCTGGCCGATCTTCTGGATGGGCGCGCGCGCGGGTCTGTCACATTGGTGGACCGTGATGGCGAGGTTTTTGCCTGGCGCGGTGAAACCTTCGGCGGGCACATCGACAGCACAACCGTTTCGCCCTTCCTGCGCAACGCGGTGGTCGCGTCGGAGGACAAGCGGTTTTACCGGCACTTCGGGATCAGTCCGCGCGGGATCGCCTCGGCGGTCGCGATCAACCTGCGCGCCGGACGCGGGCCGCTGGAGGGCAACGGCGGTTCGACCATCACGCAGCAGGTGGCCAAACTGCTTTGCCTCGGGATCCCGTATGACACCAAGCAATGGAAATCGGAGGCCGCCTACGAGACCGACTGTCGGCGCGGGTCGGTGTGGCGCAAGTTGAAGGAAATGCCCTACGCCTTTGCGCTGGAGGTCAAGTATTCCAAGGCCGAGATTCTGTCGATCTATCTGAACCGCGCGTATCTGGGGGCAGGCGCGCGTGGGTTCGAGGCCGCAGCCCAGCGGTATTTCGGCAAATCGGCCAAGGCGCTGGATGCTGCCGAAGGCGCAATGCTGGCCGGTCTTCTGCCAGCCCCATCCTACTATTCGCCCACCGGGAACCTGCAGCGTGCGCGCGACCGCGCCTCGGTGGTGATCGGGCTGATGGCCGATCAGGGCTTTATCACGGCCGCCGACGCCGCCGAGGCACGCGCCTATCCCGCCAGCCTTTCTGCCGCCGCCGAGGCCAAGGCGGGCAATTTCTTTGCCGACTGGGTGATGGAGACTGCGCCCGATTTCCTGTCGAAGACCACGACGGAAGACGTGATCATGCGCACCACCTTCGATCCGCGCCTGCAGCGCGCGGCGGAAAGCGCGCTGGCGGATATCTTTGCCACCAAGGTGCGTGACGGATCGAAGGCGCAGGCGGCCATTGTGGTGATGTCTGCCGATGGCGCGGTGCGCGCGATGGTGGGCGGGCGAAACACCCAATCGGCAGGCGAATTCAACCGCGCGACCATGGCCAAGCGGCAGACGGGATCGTCCTTCAAGCCCTTCGTCTATGCGGCGGCGCTTGATCTTGGCTACAGCCCGGCCGATTTCGTCGAGGATGCGCCGCTGACGCTGAACATCCCCGGCTCCGGCCCCTGGTCACCGAAGAATTACACCAATGATTATCAGGGCGTGGTGACGCTGACGACGGCGCTGAAGAAATCGTTGAACATCCCGGCGGTGAAGGTATCCGAAGCCGTGGGCCGCGATGCGGTGCGCAAGGTTGCCTCCGAGTTCGGGATTGCCAGCGATCTGGCGGCGGGGCCTGCGCTGGCGCTGGGGGCCTCGGAAAGCTCGCTTCTGGAAATGACCGGGGCCTATGCGGGCATCCTGAACGGCGGATCGTCCGTCCGGCCCTACGGCCTTGTCTCGCTGAGCCTGAGGGGGGAAAGCGAGCCGCTGTTCGGCCAGGGTGGCGGCATTGGAGAGCGTGTGATCAGCGAACGCGCCGCGCGGCTGCTGACCTACATGATGTCGGAGGTTCTGACTTCGGGCACAGGCACCCGCGCACGTCTGCCGGGGCGCGAGGCTGCGGGCAAGACAGGTACTACGCAGGCCGCACGGGATGCGTGGTTCGTGGGCTTCACCGCCGATTACGTGGCAGGCGTCTGGATGGGATATGACGACAACACGCCGCTGGCGGGGGTCACGGGCGGCGGTTTGCCTGCCGAGATCTGGAAAGAGGTGATGGTGCGGGTGCATGAGGGCATTCCCGCGCATCCCCTGCCGATGGAGGTGCCCACGCCGCGCCAGCCGCCGCAGTTTGACAACACCGCAGGTGACGCCCGCCCCCAGCCGGTGGACGTGACACCGCGCGAGCCCGATGTGGCCGAACGCGTGCTGCGAGAGGTGCTGGGCGTGTTCGGCGGAAACTGACGGCTCAGATGCCGTTCAGATCCGCCGTCAACGCCGCGACGTTGCCGCGGCGGCGATCCAGAAGCGCACCCACCTCGGCACGTTCAGAGGCAAGCATGTTCACGCCTTCGATGATGATATTGAAGAAAAGCTGCTTCCCGCCCCGCTCGCTGACGTGCCAGCGCACGTCAAACGGGCTTTCACCACGCAGAAAAGCGACCGAGATCACCTCGTAATAGGTCTTGATCGGCTTTGCGCCCGTCACCTCGATCCGTCCACCGATGAATTCGCGGAAGCGGCGACCGTATTTGCGGCTGATATAGCTCTGGAATGCGCGGGTGAAGGCCTTCATGTCGGATGCGCTGGTCGATCGCGCGGCGGGGCCGAGGGCCGAGCGGGCGATGGTGGGCACGTCCGCATAGCGGCTGAAGATCCGCTCGAAATCGCCGAACATCGCCTGCTCGGACTTGCCCGAGTTGATGGAGGTGTTGACCTCGCCGATGGCCTTGTCGATCAGTGCGCGCGCGCTTTCCACCGTCAGCGCAGACGCGGGCAATGCCGCCACAGCCAACGCGCCACCCACCGACAGAAGGACGCTGCGCCGCGACAGAAGCGAAAGGGGGGCTCGGGTCATCGTCATTCCTCTGCGTAGGGATCGAAAAAGTCATCATCGCTGACGGTCTGGCCAAGTTCGAACCGGCGGTTCTGCAGGTACAGAAGCCGGGTCTGGGCATAACTGTCGGCGCTATCGTACAGGATACTGTCGACCGTGCCGGAAAACCGCGCCCTATCACCCAATCTTGAACCGACTGACGCCACGGTGGGCACCCAGGCCGCGCGCGCAGGCAGCACGAAGCGCAGCGGGTTCAACGCCACATCCACCGCCTTGCCCACGGTATCGCGGTCGGTCGAGGGGCCAATGAAGGGCAGTTCCTGATAGGCGCCCTCGGGCACACCCCAGACATGCAGCGTTTCGCCAAAATCGGTGGTCTTTCCGCCAAGGCCGATCTCTTTGGCCGGGTCGAGCACGCCGCCAAGGCCGATGGTGGTATTGATCACAAAGCGCAGCGTGTTTTCTGCCGCCCGTCCGAGGCGAAGCTGAAGGATGTTGTTCACCACGTCGCCGGGCACATCCAGATTGTCAGAGAAATTGGCCACACCGCGGCCAATGGCGCCCGTACCCTTGCCGCCGATCGCACCCGAAAGGGGCTGCACGATGCTGCGATCAAGGGCCTTGTTGAATTCGTGCCGCTGTCGGTTGTTCACTTCGTCCGGGTCGTAGGGCTGCGACGGCGGTGGCGGCGCCGCGCATCCGGCCAGCGCCATTGCAAGCGCTGCAACACATGAAAAGAACAAATCTTTGCCAGCCATCAATCGTATGTCCACCACATTCCGTTCAGATTAAGCTAGTGTCTCACCGCGTTTTGCAACCCATGCGGCACGGGCTTACGCACCATGGGCGCCAGAGGCAACGACAAGGCCGGTCACGGCAACAAATAGGCGAAGAGTCGCACCCGGAAGTGCGCGAAGAGGAAAGGGCAGCAGGGAATGCAGGGAATTGACCGTAGCCGTGGCCTGGCCGAATTGCGCGCCGCGCGCAACGCGGCGCGGGGTCTGTTCGCTGCTGTGGGGATCTTTTCAGTCTTCGTGAACCTTCTGATGCTGACGGGGCCACTTTACATGCTGCAGGTCTATGACCGCGTGCTGGGCAGCCGGTCGGAGGAAACGCTGATCGCGCTGTCGCTGCTGGCTACGTTCCTGTTCTTGTCGATGGGCGTGCTCGATCATGCCCGATCCCGCATCATGTCGCGCATTGCCGCGCGGTTTCAGGACGGGCTGGACCGGCGGGTCTTTGCCGCAGCGGTGGCGCGGTCGACCCTGCTGCCCAACGATCCCCTAGCCGCGCTGGCGCAGCGTGACCTTGAGGCCGTGCAGCGGCTTATCGCTTCGCCCGTGCTGATCGCGATCTTCGACATTCCCTGGACGCCGATGTTTCTGGCGGCGATCTTCATTCTGCATCCTCTGATGGGGTGGCTTGCCGTGACGGGGGGCGTGATCCTTGTGGGGGTGACGCTCTGGAACCAGCGCGCATCGCAGGAACCCCGCAAGCGCGCCACGCTGGCGGCTGCCGAGGCCGACCGCTTTGCCGAAGGGCTGAAGGCCGAGGCGGAAACGGTGCAGGCGCTGGGAATGGGTGGCGCTGCCTTTACCCGCTGGAGCCGCGCCCGCAACGAGGCCTTGGTGCGATCCACGACGGCGGCAGATGTTTCGGGCGGATTTTCGGTGCTGACGCGCACCTTCCGGCTGTTCCTGCAATCGGTGGTGCTGGGACTTGGCGCGTGGCTGGTGCTTCAAGGCGAGTTGACCGGAGGCGCGATGATCGCAGGTTCGATCCTGCTAGGACGTGCGCTGGCGCCGATTGAAAGCGCCATCGGGCAATGGGCGGTGGTGCAGGTGGCCCAGCAAGGATGGGATCGGCTTGCCACGCTGCTGAGTGTGGAACGCGAAGCCCCGCCGCGCACCGCGCTGCCACGCCCCGCCGCCGTGCTGGACGTCCAGACCCTGAGCATCGTGCCGCCGGGCGAAAGTCTGGCGGTGGTGCGGGGCGTCAGTTTCCGGCTGGAGGCCGGGCAGGCGCTGGGGATCGTGGGGCCCTCGGGATCGGGCAAATCCTCGCTCGCACGCGCGCTGACGGGGGTTTGGCGCCCGGCAGCGGGAAAAATCCGGCTGGATGGCGCGACACTCGACCAGTACGACCCCGACCGTCTGGGCGCACTGATCGGTTATCTGCCGCAGCGGGTGACGCTGTTCGATGGGACCATCGCCGACAATATCGCCCGCCTCGCGCCAGAGCCGGATGCCGAAAAGGTGGTGGCAGCCGCGATGGCAGCCGCAGCGCACGAGATGATCCTGCGCCTGCCGCAGGGGTATGACACGCGGGTTTCGGGCCTAGGCGGGCGGCTGTCGGGCGGTCAGATCCAACGTATCGGCCTTGCGCGAGCGCTTTACGGCGATCCGGTTCTTCTGATCCTGGACGAGCCGAACTCGAACCTCGACAACGATGGTTCCACCGCGCTGAATGCCGCGATCCGGTCGATGAAGGCTGAGGGGCGATCGGTGCTGATCATGGCGCACCGACCGGCAGCGATCCAGGAATGCGATCTTTTGCTGGTGATGCAGGATGGCATGCGCGCAGCCTTCGGCCCACGCGATCAGGTACTGCGCGAAACGGTGCGCAACGCGACCGAGATCGTGCGATCCGCCGGACCGGGAGGTATGACATGAGCAAAGAGGCCTTCTCGGCGCGCGGATCGTTGATCCTGGGCTTTGGCATGTTGGTGGTGTTGGTCGGCGGCTTTGGCGGATGGAGCTTTGGCACCACGCTTTCGGGTGCGGTCATCGCTCCGGGGCAGATCGAGGTCGAGCAACACCGGCAGGTTGTGCAGCATCCCGACGGCGGCGTGGTGGCAGAGATCCGTGTCAGCGAAGGCGCACGGGTAAAGGCTGGTGAAATTCTGATGCGGCTCGACGGCACGCTTATTCAGTCGGAACTGGCGATTGTGGAAAGCCAGCTTTACGAGGCGCTTGCCCGGCGCGGGCGGCTGGAGGCCGAGCGGGACGATGCCGAAAAGCTCGTCTTCCGCTCCGAACTGACCGAGGTTGCCGCGACAAACACCGATGCGGCAGAGATGATGGACGGTCAGGTGCGCCTTTTCGAGGCGCGGCTCACGACGGTGGCGCGAGAAACCGAACAGCTTGGCCGCCGCGCCGACCAGACGAAAAGCCAGATCGAAGGGATCGACGCGCAGACCGTCGCCCTGCAAAGCCAACTTGCCCTGATCCAGCAGGAACTGGCCACCGTGAAGGGCCTTCTGGACAAGGGGCTGGCCGAATCCTCGCGGCTTTTGTCGCTGCAGCGCGAAGAAGCGCGATTGATGGGGCAAGTCGGCGAATTGATCGCGAGCCGCGCCAGCAGCGAAGGGCGGATCACCGAGATCGAGTTGGAGGTGCTGCGACTGGCGGCAGCCCGCCGTGAAGAGGCAGGCACGCAGTTGCGCGACGTGGGCGCACAGGAATTGCAACTGGTCGAGCGGCGTCGCGCACTGGTCGAACGTATCGCGCGGCTCGATATCGTCGCGCCCGTTTCGGGCATCGTGCTGGGCCTGCAGGTCACCACGCCGCGCGCGGTGCTGCGGCCGGCCGATCCCGTGTGTTACATCATCCCGCAGGATCGCCCGCTGGTCATCGCGGCGCAGGTCACCCCGATCCATATCGACGAGGTGCGTGCGGGCCAGCCCGTGATGCTGACCTTCCCCGCCTTCTCATCCCGCACGACACCGCAGCTGAAGGGCACCATCGCCACGGTTTCGGCCGACGCGCTGGTCGATCCGCGCACGCAGGCCAATTTCTACCGCGCCGAAATCACCCTGGACCCCGGTGAGATCGAACGGCTGGGCGCCGTGACACTGGTTCCGGGGATGCCGGTCGAGGCCTTCATCCAGACCGCGCCGCACACACCGATGGCCTATTTCGTGAAGCCCTTCACCGATTACTTCAACCGCGCCTTCCGCGATAGCTGAGCGTGACTTGCGCCTGTCATGGCCCGTCGCTAGCCTTGCCCCCTATCCCAACCGGAGGCCACCATGCACCCCATTGAAACCCGCCTTGCCGACCTGGGCGTGACCTTGCCCGACGCCCCTGCGCCGGCAGCCAACTATGTGCCTTTCGTGGTGGTGGGGTCATTGGTGCATGTGTCCGGCCAGATTTCGCAAGGGCCCGACGGGATGATAAAGGGCAGACTGGGCGCCGATCTTGGCATCGTGGATGGCGCGGCGGCCGCGCGCGCCTGCGCGATCAGCCTGCTGTCGCAGGTGAAAAAGGCCTGCGGTGGCGACTTTGATCGTCTGGTGCGGGTGGTCAAGCTGGTGGGTTTCGTGAACTCCACCGCCGATTTCACCGATCAGCCCAAGGTCATCAACGGTGCGTCGGATTTCATGGTCGCCGTGCTGGGCGATGCCGGACGGCACGCACGATCTGCGGTGTCAGCGGCCTCGCTTCCCTTCGGGGTGGCGGTGGAGATCGAGGGGATTTTCGAGATCCGTCCATGAACCGGGTTTCCCTGCATCCGGCCTTTCTGCAAGCCCCCATTGCCCATCGCGCGCTGCACGACCGCGCCGCACGGCGCCCTGAAAACAGCCCCGGCGCGATCCGGGCGGCGGTATCCGCGGGATATGGGATCGAGATCGACCTCCAGCTTTCCGCCGACGGCGTGGCGATGGTGTTCCATGACGAAACGCTGGACCGGCTGACCGCCGAGAAGGGGCCACTGGCAGCGCGGACGGCGGCGGATCTGTCAACAATCGCGCTGCGCGACAGCGATGAGACGATCCCGACGCTGGCAGAGGTGCTGGCCTTGATACACGGTTCGGTGCCCTTGCTGATCGAGATCAAGGATCAGTCCGACGCAATGGAAAAGACCGACGGGCGCCTTGAGACGGTGACGGCAGCGGCGCTGGCCGGATATGCCGGGCCGGTCGCCGTGATGTCGTTCAACCCCCATTCGATTGTGCAGATGGCAAAGCTTGCGCCGGGTCTGGCGCGCGGGCTGACAACCTCGGCCTTTGATCCCGGTGACTGGGCGCCACTGCCGCCCGCCACCTGCGACCGCCTGCGTGCGATCCCCGATTACGGACGCACGGGCGCGAGCTTCATCTCGCACGAAGCACGCGATCTTGGCAGCCCCCGCGTGGCCGAACTGGCGGCAGAGGGGGCTGCGGTGCTGTGCTGGACGATCCGGTCGCCTGCGGCCGAAACCGCAGCGCGGCGGTTTGCCGGGAATGTGACGTTCGAAGGGTATCTGGCGGCGATCCCGACCTGACGTCCACTCGCTTGCCGAGTTGCAAAAACCCCCGGCGGGGATCATATAGCTCGCTAACCAACCTCCCGGAGCCGCAGATGAACTATCTCGATTTCGAGAAACCGCTCGCCGAGATCGAAGGCAAGGCGGAAGAATTGCGCGCGATGGCGCGGGCCAACAAAGAGACGGACGTGACCAAAGAGGCGGAGGCGCTGGACCGCAAGGCCGAGACGCTGCTGCGTGATCTTTACAAGGATCTGTCGCCCTGGCGGAAATGCCAGGTGGCCCGCCATTCCGACCGTCCGCACTGCCGCGACTACATCGACGCGCTTTTCACCGAGTATACGCCGCTGGCGGGCGATCGGAACTTTGCCGACGATCAGGCGGTGATGGGCGGCCTTGCACGGCTGAACGATCAGCCCGTCGTCGTGATCGGGCACGAGAAGGGCAACGACACCAAAAGCCGGATCGAGCGCAATTTCGGCATGGCGCGGCCCGAAGGGTACCGCAAGGCGATCCGGCTGATGGATCTGGCGCACCGCTTCGGGCTGCCGGTGATTGCGCTCGTCGATACCCCCGGCGCCTATCCCGGCAAGGGGGCGGAAGAGCGGGGGCAGGCAGAGGCGATTGCGCGGTCCACGCAGAAGTGCCTCGAGATAGGCGTTCCCCTGATTGCCGTCATCATCGGCGAGGGGGGATCGGGCGGCGCCGTTGCTTTTGCAACCGCGAACCGGATCGCGATGCTGGAACACTCCATTTATTCCGTCATCAGCCCCGAAGGTTGCGCCTCGATCCTGTGGAAGGACGCCGAGAAGATGCGGGAAGCGGCCGAGGCTTTGCGGCTGACGGCGCAGGACCTGCAAAAGCTGGGCGTGATTGACCGCATCATCAAGGAACCCGTGGGCGGCGCGCAGCGCGCCCCGCGTGAGGCGATCGAGGCGGTGGGCAAGGCGCTGGAGGCGATGCTGAAGGAATTGTCGAACAAGAAGCCCGAGGCGCTGATCCGCGACCGCCGGGCCAAGTTTGTCGACATGGGGTCGAAGGGCCTAGCTGCCTGACCGCTGGCGCGTGTCGCACGCGTGGACAAGGAGTCGCCTATGGAATTTCAATGGGTTGCGGGCGCACTTTTACGAAGTCTTAGGATTTGCGCCGCTGTGGCCCTGTGTGCGGCGGCGCTGCCGGCGCTTGCCGGCGGCACGCTGGAGGGGCGGACCGTCACGCTGAACGTGCTGACCTATGAGGATCCGGCGGCACCGATTCTGGAAAGCCGGGGACGGACGGTCATTGTGGGGGACGGCATCGAGTTCGGGATGGGCCCCGAGTTCCGCACGCCGGGGTTCGATGTGGTGCCCGTGCAGGTGCAGATCGGCCCCAGCCGCATCGAGTTTTCCTATGGCGATGCGCCGGGGCAGTTCTGGACCTCGACCTTCAACGGCTATGTTTTGCGCTTTGCGACGGACTGCGCCCTGTTCGAAGGCTGGCGGATCGACGACGACGCCACCACGATGCCGGTAACGGAAGCGGACATCCATGCCGAGGGCAAGGCGCTTTTCATCAATGTTTCGGGCATGGAGTATGGGCCGAAGGCCACGCTGGCGGTGGACCTGTCCGTGACGGACTGCCCTTTGAGCTAGACGGCCCCCTGGCACCTGCAAGTGGGGGGCGCCCGCAAGGGGAGCGCCCGGCGCTTTGGTCAATTGTTGGGAACGTAGTCGAACCTGCCGGGCTGCACGAGGAAGAACAGGCAGTCTGTGTCCGACAGACACTTGGTTACATGCGCCTCTTCCCCGCGCTGGAACCAGTACGAGCCTGCGGGCAACGAAATGTCCGCGCCCTTTACAGGGCCGTTCGCGCCAACCCCCTCGATCACCACGGCGAAGTAGTCCTCGGTATGGGTGTGTGGGGGGCTGACGAAATGGGCAGGCATCCGGATGAAGGTGCCGTGCTTGCCGGTGGACAGATCGCCGTAGGCGGGGCCTGCCATCAGCTCGCCAATGTCGGTCTTCACGCCCGTCGGGCCAAATCCGATCTTGTCGGCCGGAATGCTGATTGAGTTTCCGTCATGCACGACCTCTGCCTGCACGGCGAGGGGGGCAGCGAGGAGGGTGGCGAGGGCGATAAGGAGGGTCGAGGGTTTCATCGTCTGGATCCTTTGGTGGAGCGGTTGTGAGGTTTGACACCTTTAAATGCCGCTTTAATCGGTTACAGATCCATATGTCACTTGTAAAGACCATTTTAAATGGTTACCCAATCGTGATTGCCGGATACAGGAAGACACCGCATGACCACCCCGGATCAGCCGGATTTTCGCGAAGGCGTTCCGTTTCTGGGGGGTGCGCTGTGGATCGATCTTCTGAACACGCAGCCGGTGATCAGCGGGCAGCTGCTGGATCTGATCGGGGGCGATGCGGCGTTGCAGACATGGGCGCGCCTTGCGGGGCTTGCGCGTGGGGCGGCGCCTTCAACCGAGGATGTGGCCGTTGCCCACAGCCTGCGCGACACGCTGCGCCCTGTATTTGACGATCTGTCAAAAGGTTTGCCGGTTCCGAGGACGGCGGTGGAGGCCGTGAACGCGGTGCTGCGCGGCGTGACGGTGACGCGGCGGCTGACGGGTGGGCGGCTGGTCGAGGACGAGGCGCTGACGACGGGCGCTGCCGCCGCTGCCGCCGCGCTCGACTTCGCGCGGTTCCTGTCGGACCACGAGCCGGGCCGGATGCGCCATTGCAGCAACCCGGCCTGCACGATGGTGTTCTACGACCGGGGCAAGAACAACCGGCGGCGCTGGTGTTCGATGCAGGCCTGCGGCAACCGCGCCAAGGTGGCGAGCTACCGCGAAAGGAAGGCGGCGCGGGACGGGGAATGAGGGCTCGCCGTCCGCGTCAGAGGGTGCGCGCCATGAACACCGTGATCGGCTTCAGCGAGACCGGAATTTCACAATAGGCCGGACGCTCGGCAAAGTCTTCATCGGACATGGCATGCCGAAGCTCGACCCGTGCTTGCATCGCTACCACATCGTCCCGGCTGCGCGGCCCGGCCAGTTGGCATCATAGGCGGTGCCGTCGATGACGCCTTCGGTAATTTCGCGCAGCATGTCGCCCACGGTTGGCAGGCCCTGCGACTGGTCGCCCTGCCAGAGGCCCGCGCGGATCAGGGCGCGGGCGCATTGGGAATAGACCTCGGCGATTGCGATCACGATCACCGTTCGCGGGCGCTTGCCGTCCTTTTCGAACCGGCCGCGCAGCGCATCATTGGCGGTCAGGCGGGCGGTGCCGTTGATCCGCATGGCGTTGTGTGAGCCGGGGATCAGGAACATCAGGCTGACCCGCCCGTCGCGCACGATGTTGCGCAGGCTGTCTACGCGGTCATTGCCGCGCCAGTCGGGCAAGGCCAGCGTGGCATCGTCGAGGATCGTGACGACGGGCCCTTCGTCGCCGCGCGGGCTGCCATCGGTGCCTTCGGGGCCAACGGTCGTCAGCACGCAGAAGCGGGACCGTTCCACAAAGGCGCGGTAGGCGGGGGTCAGGCGGGGCGTAACCTTGACGGTCGAAGCCTCGCCCGGGGTGCCATAGTGGGCGTGGAGTGCGGGAAGATCGGTGATCCAGTCCATCGGGGCCTCAGGCAAAATCGGTGACGGTGTAGCCTTGCAGATAAAGAAGTGCAGTCAGATCGCCATGGTTCACGCGCAGGTCGCATTGCGCGGCGACGGCGGGCTTGGCGTGCAGCGCCACGCCCATGCCCGCGGCGCCGAGCATGCCGAGGTCATTGGCGCCATCGCCCACCGCAAGCGCGTCAGCCGGGGTGATCCCGAGACGGGTGGTGATGTCAGCCAGCGCCTCGACCTTGGCCTGCCGCCCGAGGATCGGCTCGGCCACGGTGCCATCGAGACGGCCCCCTGCCAGGCCAAGCGTGTTCGCGCGATGCTCATCAAAGCCCAGCGCCGCCGCCACGCCGGACGTGAAGGCCGTGAAACCGCCCGACACCAGCGCGCAATGCGCCCCTTGCGCCTTCATCGTGGCCACGAGGGCATGACCACCGGCGGTATATGTGATCCGGTTTGCGAACACCTGTTCGACAACGCCCCCGGGCAGCCCCTTCAGCAGGGCCACCCTTGCCCGCAGCGCACCCTCAAATTCCAGCTCGCCATTCATGGCGCGTGCGGTGATTGCCGCCACCTCTGGCCCGAAGCCTGCTTCATCGGCAAGTTCGTCGATGCATTCCTGCGCGATCATCGTGCTGTCCATATCCGCCAGAAGCAGCCGCTTGCGGCGCCCTTCGGCGGGTTGCACGGCAAGGTCGAGGCCGATGGCTTGCAATCCTTCCCATACCGCCCAGCGGTTTTCCGGCATCCCAGACAGATCGAACTCTGCCGCGATGCCGGGATTGAGCCAGCGCGCATCCCCTCCGCCCCAGGCATTGCGCAAAGCCTCGACGGCGTCGCGGGTCAGGTCGGCGCGGGCCGGATCGGCAAGGAGGGTGGCTACGAACATCTGTTCACTTCGGGTTTGCACGGCGGAACTGCAGGCCCTTGGCCGTACGGTCGGGAAAGCCCGTCCAATAGCTGTGTTCGGGCTTTGCGCTGCCATCGTCGTTCAGCGCGAAGACACCGTCGTTCGAGCGCTCGGTGAGGGTCAGATACGCCTCCATCCCCGCGTCGGCCTTGAGGTATTTGCCCATGAAGGCGGTGGCGAAATGCTGGGCAATGTTGTTCATCCGCACCGTATCCCAGACCGGATCGGCATAATGGTCGAAGGGCACGAAATCGAGGCTGGCGACGGGTTGCCAGCTTTCTTCGGGCGCGGGCATCGGGGCGGCGGCATTGTGGTTGGCATTCTCGAAGGTCAGCAGCGCGCGGGGGGCGTTCACCGCACCCTCATAGATCGCCTTGGTGCCCTTTTCATAGCCCGATACATCGTCGGCATCACCCGCGATGAAAAGGATCGGCTTTGCAATACCGCCAAGCCCGTCTGCATCCCAGAACCCGCGCTCCATGCCCCAGGGCGCGATGGCGATCACGGCCTTCAGGCGCGGGTCGACCAACGCTGCATGGCTTTGCGATCTCGCAAGATGCACGGCGAGCGTGCCCGCAGGTGCGCCCCAGGTGAGTTCGGTCGAAGCCTGCGTGACACCACCACCCGCGGAAATCACCGCGCCGTACCCGCCCATGGAATAGCCGATCAGCCCCGTCGTCCCGGCATCGACCAGACCGCTCAGGAAACTGGTCGGATCGGCCCCAAGCCGCGCCATTTCGTTCAGTACGAACATCTGATCCAGCGGGCGGTTTACCAGCGTGGAACCAAAGGCCGCCTTGTCGCCATAGGTTGAATCCCTGTGGTCGATCGAGACGACGACATAGCCCTTGGTGGCCAGATTCTCGGCCAGGGGCGACATCAGGAACCGGTTGCCGGGGTATCCGTGCGAGAGGATGACCAGCGGCAGCGGCGCTGCGGGCCGTGCGGGTTCGGCGTCGCGGACAGCGCGGCCATGAATATCCACCTCGGTCTGCCCGTCGCGCAATTGCACGCGGTAGAGGACGGGCGTGCCGCCCGGAACGGCGGGATACCACACCTCGACCGTCAGCGCGCGGTCGTAGCGGGGAAGAGGCTTGCCTGCTTCGACGTTCAGGATGTCGATCTGGTTCTTGTGCTCCAGCGTGATCGTGCGCACGCCGATGGGCGTGTCGCCGAACGGGGCGAGGGCGGGCGCGTCGGGGCGCGTGCGGTCAATGCGGTTCTCGGCGGCGGCGGGCGCGGCCAACATCGTTGCGGCAATCATGGCGACGGCGATCCCTCGCAGCGTGGTCAGGTCGAATGCGGCTGTCATGGCAACTCCTTGCTGTGGTTGCAACGCCCTGCGGCGGCGCGGTGCGGCGGATACGCCCCATTTTCTACCGTAGGGCGAATGCATGACAGTCGCCACCTTTTGGATGAAATGCCCCGGCGCTGCCGCTTTCAGGTTCCGACCTGTCGCACCTGCCCCATTTTCCCGCTTGCACGACCAGGGGCCCGGGCTTATCCCCATCGGCGGGACACCCTTCCCCAACGAAGGGCATTTATCTGGAAGGATACCATGTCTGATCTGCAGACCCCGGGCGCGCGCCCGGCAAATCCGCGCTTTTCGTCTGGCCCGTGTGCCAAGATCCCCGGTTTTTCGCTCGATATGCTGTCTGATGCGCCGCTGGGCCGCAGCCATCGTGCCGCCGTGGGCAAGGCGAAACTGAAGGAGGCCATCGACCTTACGACCGAGATCCTTGGCGTGCCTGCGGGATACCGCGTGGGCATCGTGCCCGCCTCGGACACCGGCGCCTATGAGATGGCGATGTGGTCGCTTCTGGGCGCACGCGGGGTCGAGGCGCTGGCCTGGGAAAGTTTTGGCGAAGGCTGGGTCACCGATGCGGTGACGCAGTTGAAGCTGGATGCCACCGTGCGGCAGGCTGCCTACGGGCAGATCGTGGATTTCGCGCAGGTGGATTTCGACAAGGACGTGCTGTTCACCTGGAACGGCACCACCTCTGGCGTGCGCCTGCCGAATGGCAATGCGATTCCGGCGGATCGCAAGGGGCTGACGCTTTGCGATGCCACATCCGCCGCCTTCGCGATGGACCTGCCGTGGAGCAAGCTGGATGTCGTGACGTTCAGTTGGCAAAAGGTGCTGGGCGGCGAGGGTGCGCATGGGG
>JBBSBE010000047.1:0-25503 GCA_038251625.1 Rhodobacterales bacterium | reverse complement strand
GTGGGTGGGTTGTCACCCACCCTACGTTTCGTTTCAGGCGATGATTTTCGAGACGACGCCGGCACCGACGGTGCGGCCGCCCTCGCGGATGGCGAAGCGCAGCTTTTCTTCCATGGCGATCGGCGCGATCAGTTCCACGTTGAACTTCAGGTTGTCGCCCGGCATCACCATTTCCGTGCCTTCCGGCAGCTGCACCGTCCCCGTCACATCCGTCGTGCGGAAGTAGAACTGCGGACGGTAGTTGGCGAAGAACGGCGTGTGACGGCCACCCTCTTCCTTGGTCAGGATGTAGGCCTCGGCCTCGAACTTGGTGTGCGGGTTCACCGACTTCGGCTTGCACAGAACCTGCCCACGCTCGACCCCGTCACGCTCGATGCCGCGCAGAAGGATGCCGACGTTGTCGCCCGCCTCGCCACGGTCCAGAAGCTTGCGGAACATCTCGACGCCCGTGCAGATCGACTTCTTGGTGTCGCGGATGCCCACGATTTCCACTTCGTCGCCGACGTTGATCACGCCACGCTCCACCCGGCCGGTCACAACCGTGCCGCGGCCCGAGATCGAGAACACGTCCTCGATCGGCATCAGGAACGGCTGGTCGATGGCACGCGCGGGCGTCGGGATATACGCGTCCACCGCCGCCATCAGCGCGCGGATCGAATCCTCGCCGATGTCCTTGCGCTCGCCGATCATTGCCTGGTGGGCCGAGCCCTTGATGATCGGAATGTCGTCGCCGGGATATTCGTAGGACGAAAACAGCTCGCGCAGTTCCATCTCCACCAACTCGACCAGTTCCTCGTCATCCACGAGGTCGATCTTGTTCATGTAGCACACCATGAAGGGGATACCCACCTGGCGGCCCAAGAGAATGTGCTCGCGCGTCTGCGGCATCGGGCCGTCGGACGCCGCACAAACCAGGATCGCACCGTCCATCTGCGCCGCACCGGTGATCATGTTCTTCACATAGTCGGCGTGGCCGGGGCAGTCGACATGCGCGTAGTGACGGTTCTCCGTCTCGTACTCCACATGCGCGGTCGAGATCGTGATCCCGCGCGCCCGCTCTTCCGGCGCGCCGTCGATCTGGTCATAGGCCCGGAACTCGCCAAAATACTTCGTGATCGCCGCCGTCAGCGTCGTCTTGCCGTGGTCAACGTGGCCAATCGTGCCAATGTTGACGTGCGGCTTGTTCCGTTCAAACTTTGCCTTGCCCATGATGGCGTCTCCTCATTCGGTTCGGTGGCGGTGCGTGAAGTCACGCACCCTACGGGATGGTAGGGCGGGGTTCAGGCTTGAATTTCAAGGAAAATTCAAGCTACCCGCCGCACCGTCAAGCATATTTCTTCTGGATCTCGTCCGAGATGTTCTGCGGCACGGCATCATAGTGGTCGAACTGCATCGAGAACACGGCGCGACCGCTGGTCATCGAACGCAGCGTGTTGATGTAGCCGAACATGTTGGCCAGCGGCACCATCGAGGTGATGACGTTCGCGTTGCCGCGGCTGTCCTGCCCCTGCACCATGCCGCGACGGCTGGTCAGATCGCCGATCACGCCGCCGGTGTATTCTTCCGGGGTCACGACCTCGACCTTCATTATAGGCTCCAGAAGCTTCGCACCAGCCTTCTTCATGCCCTCGCGCATCGCGGCGCGGGCCGCGATCTCGAAGGCCAGAACGCTGGAGTCCACGTCGTGGAACGCACCGTCGATCAGCGACACCTTGAAGTCGATCACCGGGAAGCCCGCGAGCGGACCGGAGTCCATCACCGACTTGATGCCCTTTTCGACGCCGGGGATGTATTCCTTCGGCACCGCGCCACCGACGATCTTGGATTCGAAGGAATATCCTTCGCCCGGTTCCGTCGGGGTGATGATCAGCTTGACGCGGGCGAACTGGCCCGTACCGCCGGTCTGCTTCTTGTGGGTGTAATCGATCTCGTGCTCGCGGCTGATCGTTTCGCGGTAAGCCACCTGCGGCGCGCCAATATTGGCCTCGACCTTGAATTCGCGACGCATGCGATCGACGAGGATATCGAGGTGAAGTTCCCCCATCCCCTTCATGATCGTCTGGCCGCTTTCGATATCGGTCTCGACGCGGAAGGACGGATCCTCTGCCGCAAGACGCGCAAGGGCCAGACCCATCTTTTCCTGGTCCGCCTTCGACTTCGGCTCGACCGCGATTTCGATCACGGGCTGCGGGAAGGTCATGGTTTCCAGAACCACCGGCTTCTGCGCATCGCACAGCGTGTCACCTGTGGTGGTTTCCTTGAGACCCGCCAGCGCCATGATGTCGCCCGCGAACGCCTCGGAGATTTCCTCCTGCTTGTTCGCATGCATCATCACCATACGGCCGATACGTTCCTTGCGCCCCTTGGTGGAGTTCAGGATCTGGTCGCCCTTGGCCACCTTGCCCGAATAGATCCGGGTGAAGGTGAGCGTGCCCATGAAGGGGTCGTTCATGATCTTGAACGCGAGGCCCGAGAAAGGCTGATCGTCATCGGCAGACCGCGCGAGGCTGCGGGTTTCCGTCTCGTCGCCCGGCGCAAAGCCCATGTAGGGCGGCACGTCCAGCGGATCGGGAAGATAGTCGATCACGGCGTTCAGCATGGGCTGCACGCCCTTGTTCTTGAACGCAGAACCGGCAAGCACGGGCACGAAGTCGATGGCCAGCGTCCCCTTGCGGATCAGCTTGCGCAGCGTGGCCACGTCGGGTTCGTTGCCCTCGAGGTAAGCTTCCATCGCGGCGTCGTCCTGCTCGACGGCAATCTCAAGCAGGTTGTAGCGCCACTGTTCGGCCTCTTCCTTGAGGTCAGCGCGCACCGGCTGACGCACCCAGGATGCGCCAAGGTCTTCGCCCTGATAGACCCACTCTTCCATCGTCACGAGGTCGATGATGCCTTCCAGCTTGTCTTCCGCCCCGATGGGCAACTGGATCGGAACCGGGTTTGCCCCGGTCCGCTCGCGGATCATCTTGACGCAGTTCATGAAGTCGGCGCCGGTCTTGTCCATCTTGTTGACGAACACGATCCGCGGAACCTTGTAGCGGTCGGCCTGACGCCACACCGTTTCGGTCTGCGGCTCCACACCGGCGTTGCCGTCCAACAGCACCACGGCACCGTCGAGGACGGCCAGCGAACGTTCAACTTCAATGGTGAAGTCCACGTGGCCGGGGGTGTCGATGATGTTGAAGCGATACTTGTCCTTGGCGGCTGCCAGGGCGGGATCGCTGTCGATCTGGCGCTGCCAGAACGTCGTGGTTGCAGCCGAGGTGATCGTGATCCCCCGCTCCTGCTCCTGCTCCATCCAGTCCATCGTCGCGGCACCATCGTGCACTTCGCCGATCTTGTGGGTCTTGCCGGTGTAATAGAGAATCCGCTCGGTCGTCGTGGTCTTGCCCGCGTCGATGTGGGCGATGATCCCGAAGTTGCGGTAGCGGTTCAGCGGATAGTCGCGTGCCATGATGACGTGCCCCTTACCAGCGGTAATGGCTGAACGCTTTGTTAGCGTCGGCCATCTTGTGGGTGTCTTCCCGCTTCTTGACTGCGGTACCACGGTTGTTCACGGCGTCGGAAAGTTCAGCCGCCAGACGCTCTTCCATCGTGTTCTCGTTGCGCTTGCGCGCAGCGATGATCAGCCAGCGGATCGCAAGCGCCTCGCGGCGCTCGGTGCGCACTTCGACGGGCACCTGGTAGGTGGCACCGCCGACACGGCGCGAGCGAACCTCGACCGACGGCTTCACGTTCTCGAGCGCCTCGTGGAACGCCTGGATCGGCTCGCGCTTCAGGCGCGTCTGTACCCGCTCAAGCGCGGAATAGACGATGCCCTCGGCGACCGACTTCTTGCCGTCCACCATCAGGTTATTCATGAATTTCGTAAGCACCGTATCGCCATACTTGGCGTCGGGCAGGATTTCGCGCTTTTCGGCGGCGTGACGACGAGACATCTATCAGTTCCTCACTTCGGACGCTTGGCGCCGTATTTCGACCGGCGCTGGCGACGATCTTTGACGCCCTGGGTATCCAGAACGCCGCGCAGGATGTGGTAACGCACACCGGGAAGGTCTTTGATCCGGCCACCGCGGATCAGCACGACCGAGTGTTCCTGCAGGTTGTGCTTTTCACCGGGAATGTAGCAGATCACTTCAAAGCTGTTGGTCAGCCGCACTTTGGCGACCTTCCGCATGGCCGAGTTCGGCTTCTTCGGGGTCGTGGTGTAGACGCGGGTGCAGACGCCGCGCTTCTGCGGGCATCCTTCCAAGTGCTGCGACTTGGACTTCCGCACATTCGGCTCCCGCGGCTTGCGGATCAGCTGTTGGATCGTCGGCATAAGGTCTCGCCCTTCTTAACCCGTATCGCGGCCCCCCGGGGAAGGCCAAGTTCGCGCGTCAGCACTTATGGCAAACGCAAAAACCGCAAGCGTCCCCTTCGCGGGGACGATGCGGTGGAATTCCAGAGGATCGGGGCCTGCGCCCGGATCGTGACCACTTCAGTCGTTGAGACGCCGAGAACCCAAGGGGTTGCCAGCGGTGTGCGGGGCTATAGGGGGAGTCGCGGGGGTTGTCAACAGAGGGTCGGGTGGGTTTCGGGCAAGGATCAGCCTGTGCAGGAGCAGCGAAAGGCCGATCATGATCAGGGCGGCAAAGACGATGTCCGACAGGAAATGCCGCCCCCCGAGCACCCGCAACCCCGCGCCCGTCAGGACCAGCACCAGAAGCCCCGCACCACGCAGACGCGCGGCGCGTGGCGTGGGGCGCGGGCTCAGGCGCCGCAGGATGAGCCAGAGGCAGATCGCAAGCGCCACGGTCGCTGCCCCCTCGCCCGACACGAAGGAACAATTCGATGCGCATTGGTCCGTTGGAAGAAGGGCGGGGGTGAAATGGGCCGTGCCGCCGAATTCCACCACATTGGCGGGCCTCGCCCGACCCCAGTGCGCCTTCAGCAGGCCGTCGACGACCACGCCCTGCCCCAACGCATAGAGCGCCAGCACAAAGCCCCAGAGACGCCCCGGCAACCACAGCGCGGGGCCACCGGTCGCGCGGGAAAGGATCAAACCTGCGATGGAAACCACGACAAGGATCGTGCTGGCGTTCCAGATCCTGTTGCGCACCCACTCGGCCAAGGGCAGGCTTGCGATCGGAAACCCTGCGCCTGGGCGGTAGAAGAGGCTCGACACCCAAAGGTCGATCCCCGGCGCTGCGGTGAACAGAAGGGCTGCAGCCAGCACCGCAACGCACCATGCAAGGGCCAGCCGGTCAGCGGGCGGCATTGAGGCACTCCGCCGTGACGTGCCAGAGCGCAAGGCGCGTACGGGAATAGGCGCCCCCCTCCACCATCAGCGGCAGGGGTGGTGCGCTGGCGCAGGCCCCGGGATCGTCCGAGATCAGAAGGACAGGCCCGGTCGCCTGGGGTGGCAGCATCAGGGTTTGCTCGTAAAAATTGCGCGGTCGGCCCGCGAAGGGGCGGGCGAGGATGACCAGTCCTGCACCGCGGCCGGTGTAATACAGATCAGCCAGCACATCGCGCCTGTCGGCCACCAGGGGCAAACCCTCTGCCTGCGCCACGGCAATCGCCTCGTGCGACAGATCTGCGCGACCGAGGTAGCGGTGCAAGAGCGGCTCACCCTGCCGCGACAGGCCGGGAAAGAGCGTCACCAGCGGCAGGGCCACCGCGATGGCACCGTTGACCCCCATCGCGGCCCAAGCCCACCCCGGCCGCAGCGCCAGCGCCGCCCAAACAACCACGGCACCGGGCAGCCAGCCCGCCACAGCCCAATTGGCATTGGCGCCGTCAAGCAGCGCCTGCGCGCTGACGATCAGAAGGGGTGGCAGGGCAAAGGCGAATAGTGCGGCCTCTGCCGGCGCCTTGGGCAGGAACAACCGCCACAGGAACGCTGCACCGACAACGGGGCCCACGACGGCAAATTGCGCCGCGAGAAACGCCAGCATCGCCGTCACGTCGAGGCGCACGCCATCACGCAGCCAGCCCGCATTGTCAGCGGTGTGGGACAGGGTGGTGAAATCGTGCGTCAGGTTCCACCAGACATTCGGCGCGATCACGGCCAGCATCACACCGGCCATCGCGGCCCAGTGGCGCCAAGGCAGCCGCCAGCCCGGCACCGCGATGGCCGCGGCGCCCATGCCCAAAAGCGCGTAGATGCCTGCGTATTTCGCCATCACCGCAAGGCCGAGGCAAAGCCCAGCCGCCAGCGCATCGCGCGTCCGCAGCCCCTCAACCGCGCGTATCCAGAGAAGGATCGCGCCCGCGTAGAGAGGTGCCATCACGGTATCGGTGGAGAAGAGAAGCGATCCAAGGCTTGCCAGCGGCAACAGCACATAGCCCACCGCCACCCAGACCGCCGCACGCGCGCCGAAAGCCCGCGCCGCAACGGCGCCAAGGATCAGCGCGGTGGCGGCATGCAGGATCGGCCCCGGCATCCGTACCCAGAAAACGGAATCGCTGCCCGCAAGGGCCGTTACCCCGCGGATCACCCAGGCGATCAGCGGTGGCTTGGAATAATAGCCCCAGTCGAGCCCCTGCCCCCACAGCCAGTACTGTGCCTCGTCCACGAAGAGATCGAGGCCGCTCAGCGCAAGGATGGCCAGACGAAAGGCCGTTATGACAATCAGGAAAGGCAGGGCTGCGAAGAACCAGCCCCGCTTAGATAGCGGCACTTTTCTTCTCGACCTGGATCAGCCAGAGATTGCGGGCATAGATCACCAAGCCCATCGACTGGCCCAGGATGAATACCGGATCGCGACGATAGAGCGCATAGGCCGTCAGCATCACGCCGCCGGCCAGCGAAAAGTACCAGAACGCCACCGGCATCACCGATTTGCGCGCCTTTTCCGACGCAAGCCACTGCACCAGAAAGCGGGCGGTAAACATCAGTTGCGCCAGAAAGCCAAAGGCGACCCACAGCCCTTCGGCCACCGAATCGACGTGCAGAACCGACATCAGCCAGGTCATTTGGGTGCTCCTTCGCGCCGCATCGGGGCGCCCGTTTCTTCCCGCGGTGCCGACCGCTTTCTCCGCCGCAGAAGCCACATCACCCCCAGAAGGTCAACCGCGCCCACGAGGCCGCGCTGGAAGTTGGAATAGTTCGAGCGGCCTTCGCCCCTTTGACGGTGGCTCACGTCAAGATGCGCCACTGTGCCGCCCACGCGTTTGACCAGCGCGGGCAGATAGCGGTGCATGTGATCGAAATAGGGCAGGATCAGAAATGTCTCGCGCTCGAAACATTTCAGCCCGCAGCCGGTATCGCGTGTGCCGTCCTGCAAGGCCCAGCCGCGCAAGGCATTGGCAAACCGCGACGCAAGTTTCTTGGAAAGCGTATCCTGGCGGTTCTGCCGTTGCCCGGCGACAAGCGTGGCGCCGGTTTCCCGCTGTCGCGCGATGAGGCGTGGCAGCTCTTCCGGCGGGTTCTGGCCATCGCCATCCAGCGTGCAGATCAGCCGACCGCGCGCCGCCATCACGCCGGAATGGACCGCGGCGCTCTGCCCCCCGCTGACGTCGTGGCGGATCAGGCGCAGATGCGGCAGATGGTCCATCCGGGTACGCACATCGGCAGGCGAGGCATCGGTCGAGCCATCATCGACCACGATGATCTCTCGCCCCGTTTCGCCCGCAAGCGCGGCCTCGATCCCGTCGATCAGGGGACCGATGTTCCCCGCTTCGTTGCGCATGGGAATGACGACGGTGACAGTGGTGTCTTGCAAGGGATATCCCGATCCGTTCTGCAGGCTGGTCTGGCGATCAGACCGGGGCTCCTGCGGCACGCGCGCGCCGCAGCCGCGCTTCGCGCGTAAGGGTAAACAACCCCGATGCCACAATCAATCCGGCCCCAACCCAGGTCAGCAGATCGGGCAGGGAGCTGAAGAAGAGCCAACCAAGCAGGATCGCCCAGACCAGCGCGGTATAGCGGAAGGGCGCGACGGTCGCGATGTCGCCCATCCGCATCGCCTTGACGATGAAGATATATCCCGAGATCAGCGCCCCTGCGCAGAGGCAGATCAGAAGCGCCTGATAGGGCGAGACGGGCACGAACCCACCCTCCATGATCACGCCGACAAGGCCCATGACCGTCACCGCCCCTGCCGCGCATAGCGCCACCAGGACCGCCGGCAGATGCGCCGCCAGCCGCCGTGTCAGCAGATCCCTCGCCACCACGCAGGCGACAGATATCAGTCCGACGACCGACCAGATGTTGAACGCGCCCGTTCCCGGCCGCACGATGAAGAGCACGCCAATGAACCCCACGCCAATGGCCGCCAGCCGCCGCCAGCCCACAGGCTCGGCCAGAAACACCGCCGCCGCCAGCGTGACGGCAAGCGGCAGCGACTGCATGATCGCCGACAGATTGGCCAGCGGCAGGTGCAGAAGCGCTGTCAGGAATGTCAGCGTCGAGCCGACCTCGGCCAGAGTGCGCCATCCCAGCTGCGACGCATCCCCGCGCGACAGGCGCCGCCCGTATGCACCTGAAGCCCGCGCCATCAACCCAAGCCCGATGACGGATACGACGCCCCGCAGCGCAATCGCCTGCATCAGGGGCATCTCGACCGTCACGATCTTGATCAAGGCATCGTTCACCGTGAACGAGGCCATGGCCACGCACATGAACAGGATACCGCGCGCGGTGTCGGAAAGGGCCACGGGGACAATTCGCCTTGTCGCCCCGCAGGGCCATGCTGAAAAGGCCCCCCGGGTTACGGGGGGCCTTTCTATGTCTTCACTCTCGTCCGGTCAGAGATCCCGGCTTTCTATCGTGTCGACAAGGCCGCTGTCGGCCTCGGTCTCGATCACCTCGTCCTCGATCGGGGCCGCAAGCGCCGCCGCGGCTTCCGCCTCGGCCCGGCGCAGTTCCACGACCTTGTGGTCGCGGTCGGCTGCAATCTTCTTCACGCGCGTGGTGGCCCCGCCCGTGCCCGCCGGGATAAGACGCCCGACGATCACGTTCTCTTTCAGGCCCACCAGCTTGTCACGCTTGCCCTGGACGCTCGCCTCGGTCAGCACCCGCGTGGTTTCCTGGAACGACGCCGCCGAGATGAAGCTGCGGGTCTGCAGCGACGCCTTGGTGATGCCAAGCAGGATAGGCTCGGCAATCGCCGGACGCAGGCCCTTGGCGTGGGCTTTGGCGTTTTCTTCGTCAAGCTCGGCCTTGTCCACGTTTTCGCCTTTCAGCAGCGTGGTCTCGCCCGAATCGAGGATCTCGAACTTCTGCAGCATCTGCCGCACAATCACCTCGATATGCTTGTCGTTGATCTTCACGCCCTGCAGACGGTACACGTCCTGCACTTCGTCGATCATGTAGTTTGCCAGCGCCTCGATCCCGAGGATGCGCAGGATGTCATGGGGAGCAGGGTTGCCATCCATGATGTAGTCACCCTTCTGCACGAAGTCGCCTTCCTGCACCGGGATGTGTTTCCCTTTCGGGATCATGTATTCCTGCGCCGTCAGCGTCTCATCCACGGGTTCCACCGTGATGCGGCGCTTGTTCTTGTAGTCCTTGCCAAAGCGCACGTAGCCATCGGCCTCGGCGATAATGGCGTGGTCCTTGGGGCGGCGGGCTTCGAAGAGTTCGGCCACGCGCGGCAGACCGCCCGTGATATCCTTCGTCTTGGCACCTTCGCGCGGGATACGCGCCACAACGTCACCGGGCTTGATGTCCTGCCCGTCCTCGACCGACAGGATCGCGTCCACCGACATGGTGTAGCTGATCGGGTTGCCGTTCTCGGCCCGCACCGGATCGCCGGTTGCGGGGTCCATGATGATGACTTCGGGCTTGAGGTCGTTGCCTTTCGGCGCCGACCGCCAGTCCGACACGATCCGCTGCGTCATCCCCGTCGCTTCGTCGGTGTCTTCGCGCACCGAGATGCCCGAGACAAGATCCACGAACCGCGCCACACCGCCCTTTTCGGCGATGATCGGCAGGGTGTAGGGGTCCCATTCGAAGAGCTTCGTGCCACGCTTGACGGTCTGCCCTTCCTTGGCATGCACCTTGGCCCCGTAGGTTACCTTGTGGCTGGCGCGTTCCTGGCCGTTCTCGTCGATGATGATGATCTGCATGTTGCGACCCATCACGATCTGTTCGCCCAAAGCGTTACCCAGAAGGTTGCCGTTGCGGAACTCGATCCGGCCTTCCTGGCTGGCTTCCAGGAAGGATTGCGAGCCGCCCTGCGCGATGCCGCCGATGTGGAAGGTCCGCATCGTCAGCTGCGTGCCGGGTTCGCCGATGGACTGCGCGGCGATGATGCCGACAGCCTCACCCTGGTTCACAAGCGTGCCGCGGGCAAGATCGCGCCCGTAGCACATCGCACAGACGCCCTCTTCCGCCTCGCAGGTCAGCGGTGAACGGATGCGGGCCGATTGCACGGCGGCCTGATTGATCAGGTCGGCCCGGCGTTCGTCGATCAGTTCACCCCGCGCCACGATCACCTCGTCGGTGCCTGGCACAACGATGTCATCGGCAGCGACCCGGCCCAGCACGCGCTCGGCCAGCGACGACACAACCTCGCCGTCGTTGACGGCAGGCTCGGCAGTGATCGCGTTTTCGGTGCCGCAATCGTGCGAACGCACGATGCAGTCCTGTGCCACGTCCACCAGACGGCGGGTCAGATAGCCCGAGTTCGCCGTCTTGAGCGCCGTATCGGCAAGGCCCTTCCGGGCGCCGTGGGTGGAGTTGAAGTATTCAAGAACGGTCAGACCTTCCTTGAAGTTCGAGATGATCGGCGTCTCGATGATCTCGCCCGACGGCTTGGCCATCAGGCCGCGCATCCCGCCAAGCTGCTTCATCTGCGCGGGCGAACCACGCGCACCCGAGTGCGACATCATGTAGACCGAGTTCGGCTCTTTCTCGGCGCCGTCCTCATCATAGCGGACGGCCGAAATCTCGGCCATCATTTCGCCCGCCACCTTGTCCGAGCATTTGGACCAGGCATCGACGACCTTGTTGTACTTCTCGCCCTGGGTGATCAGGCCGTCCATGTACTGCTGTTCGAATTCCTTCACCTGATCGCGAACCTCGTTGACGATAGTCCACTTGGTGTCGGGGATCAGCATGTCGTCCTTGCCGAAGGAAATGCCGGCGCGGAAGGCTTCGCGGAAGCCCATGGTCATGATCTGGTCGCAGAAGATGACCGACTCTTTCTGGCCGCAGTAGCGGTAGACGGTGTCGATGACGTTCTGCACGTCCTTCTTGCGCAGAAGACGGTTGACCAGATCGAACGGGGCCTTGGCGTTCAGCGGCAGAAGGTTGCCGAGGCGCAGGCGGCCGGGCGTGGTATCAAACCGGCGCCAGACTTCGTTGCCCTCTTCGTCGATCTGCTTGATGCGGGCCTTGATGGTGGCGTGCAGGTGCACGGCGCCTGCCGAAAGGGCATGCTCCACTTCCGTCACGTCGGCAAAGGCCATGCCTTCGCCGACCATGCCCTTGCGCTCCATCGTGGTGTAATAGAGGCCCAATACCATATCCTGCGACGGCACGATGATCGGCGCGCCATTGGCGGGCGAAAGCACGTTGTTCGTGGACATCATCAGGACACGCGCCTCAAGCTGGGCTTCCAGCGAAAGGGGGACGTGCACGGCCATCTGGTCGCCGTCAAAGTCGGCGTTGAAGGCCGAGCAGACCAGCGGATGCAGCTGGATCGCCTTGCCCTCGATCAGGATCGGCTCGAAGGCCTGGATGCCAAGGCGGTGCAGCGTGGGCGCGCGGTTCAGAAGAACCGGGTGCTCGCGGATTACTTCATCGAGGATATCCCAGACCTCGGGACGTTCCTTTTCCACGAGCTTCTTGGCCTGCTTGACGGTGGACGACAGACCCTTGGCCTCAAGCCGCGAATAGATGAACGGCTTGAAGAGTTCGAGCGCCATCTTCTTCGGCAGACCGCACTGGTGCAGCTTCAGTTCCGGCCCGGTCACGATGACCGAACGGCCCGAGAAGTCCACCCGCTTGCCCAAAAGGTTCTGGCGGAAACGGCCCTGCTTGCCCTTGAGCATGTCGGAAAGCGATTTCAGCGGGCGCTTGTTGGTGCCCGTGATCACGCGGCCCCGGCGGCCGTTGTCAAAGAGCGCATCGACCGCTTCCTGCAGCATCCGCTTTTCGTTGCGCACGATGATGTCGGGCGCGCGAAGCTCGATCAGGCGCTTCAGGCGGTTGTTGCGGTTGATGACGCGGCGATAGAGGTCGTTGAGGTCAGACGTGGCAAAGCGGCCGCCGTCCAGCGGGACCAGCGGGCGCAATTCCGGCGGGATGACCGGAAGCACGGTCAGCACCATCCATTCCGGGCGGTTGCCGCTGTCGAGGAAGCTTTCCACGATCTTCAGCCGTTTGATGATCTTCTTCGGCTTGAGTTCGCCGGTCGCTTCCTTGAGGTCCGCGCGCAACTGGTCAGCCGTCGCCTCAAGGTCAATCGCGGCCAGCATCTCGCGGATCGCCTCTGCGCCGATATTGGCGGTGAAAGCATCAGCGCCATACTGGTCCTGCGCGTCGAGGAATTCTTCCTCGGTCATCAACTGGCCGTAGATCAGGTCGGTCAGACCCGGCTCGATAACGACGTAGTTCTCGAAGTACAGAATCCGCTCCAGATCCCGCAGAGTCATGTCAAGCATGAGGCCGATGCGGCTCGGCAGCGACTTCAGGAACCAGATGTGCGCAACGGGGGCGGCCAATTCGATGTGGCCCATCCGTTCGCGCCGCACCTTCTGGAGCGTCACTTCCACGCCGCATTTCTCGCAGACGACGCCGCGATACTTCATGCGCTTGTATTTGCCGCAAAGGCATTCGTAATCCTTGATCGGCCCGAAGATGCGGGCACAGAAGAGGCCGTCGCGCTCGGGCTTGAAGGTCCGGTAGTTGATGGTTTCCGGCTTCTTGATCTCGCCATAGGACCACGAGAGGATCCGCTCCGGGCTGGCCAGAGAGATCTTGATCTCGTCAAAGGTCTTGACGGGGGCAACCGGGTTGAACGGGTTGGTCGAGAGTTCCTGGTTCATCTTCAATTCCTAAGAATGGGGGCGGCGGGGAAGGGGCTGGCGATCAAGGTGCGCAATGAATGCGCACCCTACTAAGGGTGTGCCTTCAGGGCGCACCTACCGCGTCACTCCTCCTCCGCATCCAGGAGTTCCATGTTGAGGCCGAGGCCCCGTACTTCCTTGACGAGCACGTTGAACGATTCCGGAACCCCGGCCTCGAAGTTGTCCTCGCCCTTGACGATCGACTCGTAGACCTTGGTCCGGCCAGCCACGTCGTCCGACTTCACCGTCAGCATTTCCTGCAACGTGTAGGCCGCGCCGTAGGCTTCCAGCGCCCAGACCTCCATCTCGCCCAGTCGCTGGCCGCCGAACTGGGCTTTACCACCCAACGGCTGCTGCGTGACGAGGCTGTAGGGCCCGGTCGAGCGGGCGTGCAGCTTGTCGTCCACAAGGTGGTGGAGCTTCAGCATGTACTTCACGCCCACGGTCACCTTGCGGGTGAACTGCTCGCCCGACCGGCCGTCGAACACCACGGATTGGCCCGAGGTATCAAAGCCCGCGCGGGTCAGCGCGTCGTTGACGTCGGCCTCTTTCGCGCCGTCGAAGACCGGCGAGGCGATCGGCACACCTTTGGTCACGTTCCCGGCCAGTTCAAGGAAATCATCCTCGTTCCGGTCGGCGAAGGCGGCCTCATAGGTTTCATCCCCATAGGCAAGGCGCACGGCTTCGCGCACGGGTGTCAGATCACCCTTGCGGCGATATTCCTTCAGCGCCTCATCGATCTGGATGCCAAGGCCGCGTGCGGCCCAGCCCATGTGTGTCTCAAGGATCTGGCCCACGTTCATCCGGCTGGGCACGCCCAGCGGGTTCAGAACGAGGTCGACGGTCGTGCCATCCGCGAGGAACGGCATGTCCTCCATCGGCACCACCTTGGAGATCACGCCCTTGTTGCCATGACGTCCGGCCATCTTGTCGCCCGGCTGCAGCTTGCGCTTCACCGCCACGAACACCTTGACCATCTTCATCACGCCCGGGGGCAGATCGTCGCCGCGGCGCACCTTTTCGACCTTGTCCTCGAACCGGTGCTCGAGCGCGCGCTTCTGCGCCTCGAACTGGTCGTGCAGGGCTTCAACTTCCTTGGCCTCGGCCTCTTCGCCAAGGGCAAGCTGCCACCACTGACCGCGGCTCAGCGTGCCGATCAACTCGTCATTGATCACCGCACCGGGCTTCACGCCCTTCGGGCCCTTCACAGCGGTCTTGCCCATGATGAGGGTCTTGAGGCGCGAATAGATGTTGCGCTCGAGGATCGCCATCTCGTCGTCGCGGTCGCGCGCCAGACGTTCGACTTCCTCGCGCTCGATCTGCAGGGCACGCTCATCCTTGTCCACGCCATGGCGGTTGAAGACGCGCACTTCCACGATGGTGCCATAAGCGCCGGGCGGCAGACGAAGCGACGTATCGCGCACGTCCGATGCCTTTTCGCCAAAGATCGCGCGGAGCAGTTTCTCCTCCGGCGTCATCGGCGACTCGCCCTTGGGGGTGATCTTGCCCACAAGAATATCGCCCGGCTGCACTTCGGCGCCGATATAGACGATGCCCGCCTCATCGAGGTTTCGCAGCGCCTCTTCGCCCACGTTCGGAATGTCGCGGGTGATTTCCTCGGGCCCGAGCTTGGTGTCGCGCGCCGCTACCTCGTATTCATCGATGTGGATCGAGGTGAAAACGTCATCCCTGAGGATGCGCTCGGAGATCAGGATCGAGTCCTCGTAGTTGTAGCCGTTCCACGGCATGAACGCGACAACCACGTTCCGGCCAAGGGCCAACTCGCCCATATCCGTGCAGGGGCCATCGGCGATCACTTCGCCGCGCGTCACCGTATCGCCCACCTTCACCAGCGGGCGCTGGTTGATGCAGGACGACTGGTTCGAGCGCTTGAACTTGCGCAGGCGGTAGATATCCACCCCCGGCTCGCCCGGCTCCATCAATTCGGTCGCGCGCACAACGATCCGCTGCGCGTCCACCTGGTCGATCACGCCTGCGCGGCGCGCCATGATGGCAGCCCCGCTATCGCGCGCCACAACGGCCTCGATCCCCGTGCCCACGAAAGGCGCGTCCGATTGCAGCAACGGCACCGCCTGACGCTGCATGTTCGAACCCATGAGGGCGCGGTTCGCGTCGTCATTCTCGAGGAACGGGATCAGCGAGGCGGCAACCGACACAAGCTGCTTGGGGCTGACGTCGATCAGATCAACGGCCTCCGACGGGTTCAGCATGAACTCGCCGCCCTTGCGGGTCGAGACAAGCTCGTTCACGAACCGGCCTTCGGCATCAAGCGTGGCGTTGGCCTGTGCCACGGTGTGGCGCATTTCTTCGGTCGCGGACATGTAGACCACGTCGTCGGTGACCTTGGCATCGACCACGCGGCGATAGGGCGTTTCGATGAAGCCGTACTTGTTCACCCGCGCGAAGGTCGCGAGGCTGTTGATCAGGCCGATGTTCTGGCCTTCCGGCGTCTCGATCGGGCACATCCGGCCATAATGCGTCGGGTGTACGTCGCGCACCTCAAAGCCCGCGCGTTCCCGCGTCAGACCGCCCGGCCCGAGGGCCGAGAGGCGGCGCTTGTGCGTCACTTCCGACAGTGGGTTGGTCTGGTCCATGAACTGCGAAAGCTGGCTGGAGCCGAAGAATTCGCGCACGGCCGCAGCCGCCGGTTTGGCGTTGATCAGATCCTGCGGCATGATCGTGTCGATCTCGACCGAGGACATGCGTTCCTTGATCGCACGCTCCATCCGCAAAAGACCGACGCGGTACTGGTTCTCCATCAACTCGCCCACAGACCGCACGCGGCGGTTGCCAAGGTGGTCGATGTCGTCGATCTCGCCCTTGCCGTCACGAAGTTCGGTCAGCGCCTTGATGCAGGCGATGATGTCTTCGCGGTCAAGCGTGCGCTGCGTATCGGGCTTGCCCAGATCGAGGCGCATGTTCATCTTCACGCGGCCCACAGCCGACAGGTCATACCGCTCCTTGTCGAAGAAGAGCGTATCGAAAAGCTGACTCGCGGCTTCTACGGTCGGCGGCTCGCCCGGACGCATCACGCGGTAGATATCCATGAGCGCCGTATCGCGGCCCATGTTCTTGTCGATCGCCATCGTGTTGCGGATGTACGGGCCAACGTTCACGTTGTCGATGTCGAGCACCGGGATCTCGGTCACGCCCTGATCGAGCAGAACCTTCAGCGATCCGCCCTTCGGTCCGCCGTCCTTGTCGTAGTCCATCGTCAACTCGTCACCGGCTTCAACCCAGATCTCACCGGTTTCTTCGTTGATGATGTCCTTGGCGACGTATTTGCCCACGATCTGATCGAACGGCAGCAGAAGATCCGTGACCTTGCCCGACTTGATCAGGTCGGATGCCATGCGGGGCGTCATCTTCTCGCCCGCCTTGCAGATCACCTCACCGGTGGCGGCATCGACGATGTCGAAAGCCGGCCGGGTGCCGCGCAGACGCTCGGGGAAGAACTTCGTCACCCAGCCCTTGTTCTTGAGGTAGGAGTAGCCCACGGTCTGATAGTAGGCATCCATGATGCCTTCCTGATCCATGCCAAGCGCATAGAGCAGCGTCGTCACCGGCAGCTTGCGGCGGCGGTCGATGCGGGCAAAGACTGAATCCTTGGCGTCGAATTCGAAATCGAGCCACGAACCGCGATAGGGGATGATCCGGCAGGCAAAGAGCAGCTTGCCCGACGAATGGGTCTTGCCCTTGTCGTGGTCGAAGAACACGCCGGGCGAGCGGTGCATCTGGCTGACGATCACCCGCTCGGTACCGTTCACGATGAACGTGCCGTTCGACGTCATCAGGGGCATGTCGCCCATGTAGACGTCCTGTTCCTTGATGTCCTTGACCGACTTGGCGCCGGTGGTTTCATCGACATCGAACACGATCAGGCGCAGCGTGACCTTCAGCGGCGCTGCATAGGTCATGTCGCGGGCTTGGCACTCGTCGACGTCGTATTTCGGCTTTTCAAGCTCGTATTTCACAAATTCCAGAACGGCCGTCTCGTTGAAATCCTTGATCGGGAAAACCGACTGGAAGACGCCCTGAATCCCCTCGCCATCGGTGGGCTTTGGCGCCTCGCCGGACTTCAGGAACAAGTCGTAGCTGGATTTCTGAACCTCGATCAGGTTCGGCATCTCGAGGACTTCACGGATCTTGCCGAAATACCGACGGATCCGCTTTTGGCCGACATAGGTTTGCGCCATGCTCGTCATCACCTTTTCTTTGTGGCGACCGCAGGCCCGTCGGGGGACACGGGGCAAGAGCCGCCTGGCAGGTGGGGGCAGGGTTCCATTCGTGCCATCCGTCCCACCGGAAGGCTCCCGAACCCTTGTGCCGCGCCTTGGAAGGGGCTGCATCTGCAGCGCCTGCCAAGAAACGGTTCGTCTCACGGATCGGGCCGGGCCCGGCACACCGCCGGACCCAGCCCCTGTTCGCCGTCAGGATGCCCGAGGCATCCCGGTGATCACTTCAGCTCGACCTTGGCACCAGCCTCTTCGAGCTTTTTCTTCAGGGCTTCGGCATCGGCCTTCGAGGCCTGCTCCTTCACCTTGCCACCCGCTTCCACCAGATCCTTGGCCTCTTTCAGGCCAAGACCGGTGATCGCGCGAACTTCCTTGATCACGTTGATCTTGTTCGGGCCGGCTTCCGTCAGCACGACGTCGAACTCGGTCTTTTCTTCTTCCGCAGCGGCAGCGGGGCCAGCGGCGGGGCCGGCCATCATGACGGCGCCACCGGCGGCCGGCTCGATGCCGTACTTGTCTTTCAGGATGGTTTTCAGTTCCTGCGCCTGCAGAAGCGTGAGGCCCACGATCTCTTCGGCGAGTTTGTTCAGATCAGCCATTTCTTTTTCCAGTCTTTCCTAGATGGGGTCCAACGCGATGGGATCAACCCTCGCGGATGTCTTCGGGGATCAGGCGGCTGCCTTTTCCTCGATGGTCGAAAGGATGCTTGCGATGTTCGAACCAGGCGCGCCAATGGCACCGGCAAGGGCAGAGGCAGGGGCACCGAGGCAGGCGACGATCGAAGCGATAAGCTCCTCCCGCGACGGCATCGAGGCCACGGCTTTCACACCGGCCGGATCCAGGATCGCACTGCCCATGGCCCCGCCAAGCAGAACGAATTTCTCGTTCGTCTTGGCATAAGCCTCGCAGACCTTCGCCGCAGCGACGGGGTCTTCCGAAAAGGCCAGCACGGTCATGCCTGTAAGCAAGTCGCCCATCTTGATGGCGGGCTTCCCTTCCAGGGCGATCTTGGCGAGCTTGTTCTTGGCAACGCGGACGGACCCACCCACTTCGCGCATGCGTGCGCGCAGGTCCTGCATCTGTGCGACCGTGACACCCGCGTAATGGGCAACGACCACCACGCCAGAGCTTTCGAAGATCTGGCCGAGTTCCTCGACCACTTTCTCTTTCTGGGCTCTATCCACAGTTTCACTCCAAGGTTGGGGGTTTCCCCCCGGCTCAAGTCAAGCCCTCCGGTTTCCCGCAGGGCGTTCGGGTCCGTGTAACAGGTCCCGAACGATCCGCCCCGGGGGTTGCCCCCCTTCGCATCCGCTCGTTCCCCATCTCGGGCAGGATTTACGGCGTTTGCGCGCCACCCACCGTCTCGGACAGGACAGGGCGTTTCCGCCCCGCCAATCCCCCTGTCGCCAGAGGGAATTCTTCGCAGGTTGGGTGCACCCAACCCACCCTTTTACCCCTGTGCGGTGGCCGAGGTCAGATCGACCGACACGCCCGGGCCCATGGTTGAGGATACCGATACCTTCTTAAGGTAGGCACCCTTCGCCCCCGCAGGCCTGGCGCGGCTCACCGCATCCACAAGCGCGCGGATGTTCTGCGCCAGCTTGTCGTCCTCGAACGAAACCTTGCCGACGCCGGCATGGATCACGCCGGCTTTTTCGACCTTGAACTGCACTTCGCCGCCCTTGGCGTTCGACACAGCCGTGGTCACATCCATCGTCACAGTGCCAACCTTGGGGTTCGGCATCAGGTTGCGCGGCCCGAGGATCTTGCCCAGACGGCCGACAAGCGGCATCATGTCAGGCGTGGCGATGCAGCGATCAAAGTCGATCGTGCCGCCCTGAATGCTTTCCATCAGGTCTTCGGCACCCACGATGTCAGCACCCGCTGCCTTGGCCTCATCGGCCTTGGCCCCGCGCGCAAACACCGCCACACGCACCGTCTTGCCGGTGCCGTTGGGCAGCGTGACCACGCCGCGCACCATCTGGTCTGCGTGCCGCGGATCGACGCCAAGGTTCATCGCCACCTCGACCGTCTCGTCGAACTTGGCCTTCGCCGCGCCCTTGATCAGCTTCACAGCCTCTTCGACCGACAGGTTTGCCTTGCCAGCCACCATCTCCCGCGCCGCGCGCGTCCGTTTTCCGAGCTTTGCCATGATGTCAGCCCTTCACTTCGATGCCGCAGGACTTGGCCGAGCCAAGGATGATCTGCATCGCGCCCTCGATGTCGTTCGCGTTCAGATCCGCCATCTTGGCCTCGGCGATCTTGCGCACCTGGGCCACGGTGATCGTTCCGGCCGTCTCGCGGCCGGGCTTGGCCGACCCTTTGGCACGGTTGCGCTTGCCGACGGGCGGCAGGCCCGCTGCCTGCTTCAGCAGAAACGACGCAGGCGGCGTCTTCAGTTCCAGCGTGAAGGATTTGTCCTGATAGTAGGTGATGATCACCGGCGTGGGCGTGCCAGGCGCCAGTTCGGCGGTCTTGGCGTTGAATTCCTTCACGAAGGCCATGATGTTCAGGCCCCGTTGACCCAGCGCCGGACCAACCGGCGGGGAGGGGTTGGCCTGACCGGCCTTCACTTGCAGCTTGAGGCTGCCGATTACCTTCTTGGCCATCTGGCCTGCTCCTTCATCACGGCACCCGAGGGGCGCGGTTTAGTGGTGCGGTTCGTCACGCGGGTTGCCCCACGCGCTCGCCTCCCACGCGGTTTGCTCAGGATGCTTTCGCGACCTGAGTGAATTCCAGTTCCACCGGCGTCGGACGACCGAAGATCGACACCGACACCTTGAGCCGGTTGTGCGGCTCGTCCACTTCTTCGACCATGCCCTCGAAGCCCTCGAACGGCCCGTCGGTCACCTTGACCTTCTCGCCGGTGTCGAAGGTGATCAGGTTGCGCGGCGCATCCTGGCCGGCTTCCACGCGGTTGAGGATCTGGTTCACTTCCTCATCGCGCATCGGCATCGGCTTGCCCTGCGGCCCAAGAAAGCCCGTCACCCGCTCCATCGACGAGATCAGGTGATAGCCCCGGTTCGACATCTCCATCCGCACCAGCACGTAGCCGGGCATGAAGCGCCGCTCGGACGTCACCTTCTTGCCGCGCCGCACTTCGAGCACTTCCTCGGTCGGCACCAGCACTTCTTCGATCTCGTCCTCGAGGCCAGCATCCACCACGGCCTGCTTGATCTTTTCGGCGATCTTCTTTTCGAAGTTCGACAGAACGCTCACCGAATACCACCGCTTCGCCATGCCTGCCGCGCCTTCCCACACATCCCGGCTAACCGAGATTTCTTTTATCTATTCAAGGCCTTGAAAGGCCCACCTGAAACAAAAGCAGCGCGCAACCGAATCGCCGCGCGCCACCTCAGATTGGATCAGCGGTTCGGATACGCCGCAGGCGGCGGGAATTCAAGGCTTATTCGTCACGACCCAAAGCCGTTCAGCACCGCCGTCAGGCCCGCCCGGATGCCGATATCGACCAGCGAAAAGAATGCAGCCGTCAGCGCAGCCATCACAAAAACCATCGCCGTGGTCAGCAAAACCTCGCGGCGGGTTGGCCAGGCAACCTTGCCCACCTCGGTGCGCACCTGCTGGAGGAACGTGAACGGATTGACATTGGCCATGACGGCTCCTCGTACTGTGCCCGACCGGGCGCAGATACGCGGGCCTGCAAGGGAATTCAAGGGCGGCCTGTGCGTCCGTTGGGACGATGAAACCCCACCTCCGTCGCTCGATGCAACCTGTCCGGCACGACAAACACAGACAGGCAAGCGAAGGATAACGGCAATCCGGTGCGACCGGGCGGAGAAATGGCAGGGGCAGCAGGGCTTGAACCCGCGACCTACGGTTTTGGAGACCGTCGCTCTACCAACTGAGCTATACCCCTAAGGCCAGCGCGGAGTTACGGCAGGCGGCGCACGAAATCAAGGGGGCGCGGCGCCGGTACCCGCATCAAGGCGCGCTGCCTGCCGTCATGACCCGCCATAGCCGGATCGCCTCGATCCGCGCTTCGGCCGCGGTGGCGACCAGCCCCGCCAATTCCGGCCGGTTGAACCAGACGCGGACCCGGACGTCCGGTGCGACGTTGAACGCCATCCGGCAGTGCGGGCCGTTCCAGTTTTTGTCGTTGCATTCCACACGGAACCCCTCTCCCGGCACATCCACGATCGCGCCACCCGTATCGACGGGCGTCCAGTCTGCGGCATCATAGGGGTGGTCGGGCAGTTCTTCACGGTAGAGAAATGCGATCTCTTGGGCAGTCACACGCGCGCCCCAGCGAAGCGCCAGCGCATCGCGGCGCGACGCGCACCAACGCGGCGTTCCGCCTTCGGCGCAGGGAACATGGCGGTCGGTCGGCCCGCAGACCTCGGGGACAGGCCGGACCACGACGGTCGAGACGGTTGGCCCACGCTTCAAACCGTCCTGCAGGCGAAGCCCCGGGTTCTGGTCAAGGAACGTCCGGCAGGAACTCATCGGACGGCCTGCCCGGTCACTCCGGCACGGATGCTCCAACCGCACCTGCGGCGAGGCGGGGAGGGACAGCGCTAGGGGCCCATGGCCACCTGCAAGGTGGTCTGACGGAAGGCCAGCATCGCCTCACGCAGGCTGTCCTCCTGCGCCTGCCACCCGGCCTCGACATGGCGCACCCATGCCACCGGGAGGGCTAACGGAAGGATCGCGAGTACCAGAAACGCCCGGTTGCGACGCACCAGCCACAGGACCCCATCCACAATCAGAAAGGCGAGGCCGATCAGGAACGCCGACGCGCCGACCGCGTAGGCCAGCCCGGAGAAAAGTGCCGCCGTGTAGGGCGCCGACGTGGCCATCTCGAAAAGCATCAGGAAGGCGAGCGCGCCAAACGCACTGATCGCGACCGATGTCCGCGCCGATACAAGCCAGCCGGCAAGGGCGGCCAGATAGGCCAAGGCCTGCGCGGTGATAAAGACCCCGCCAATCAGACTCAGCATCCGCGACACCGACGATCCCGTTGCACAAGACTTTGCTTACCACTGACCCGGCGGCATCGGGACGGCCTGACCCAAGGAACGGCCCGCTGCGGTAGAATTCCGCAGCGGCCCGACGAAGGTGCCCCGCTCAGATGTTCTGCGCGCTCATCTCCCTTGCGATGTGGTCGGCTTGCCGGATGGCAAGTGCCACGATCGTCAGTGTCGGGTTTTCCGATGCGCCGGTGGTGAACTGGCTGCCGTCCGACACGAATAGGTTTGCAATGTCGTGGCTTTGCCCGTGCTTGTTGACCACGCCATCCTTGGCATCAGCCGACATCCGGTTGGTCCCTAAGTTATGGGTCGAAGGATATGGCGGCGTCGGGAAGGCTCGCGTGGCCCCCACCGCCTCATACATCGCGATGCCGCGCGCATAGGCGTGATTGCGCATCGCCACATCGTTCGGGTGGTCAGTGAAGTTCACATTGGCCACCGGCAGCCCGTGTTGATCCTTGGCATCGCTGAGCGTCACGCGGTTGGTTTCCTGCGGCATGTCCTCGCCCACGATCCACAGTCCTGCCATGTTCTCATAGCTGTCGAGCGCGGTTGTGAAGCTGCGCCCCCAGCCGCCGGGGTAGAGGAAGGCGGCCATGAACGGCAGGCCGAGGCTCAGTGTTTCCAGCTCATAACCGCCCACGAACCCGCGGGAAGGATCGTGGCGCGACTCATCCTGCATGATGCCGGCCATCGTGGTGCCGCGCCACATCTTCACCGGTTTGTCGAACACGGCGTAAACCGAGCCCGTGGTATGGCGCATGTAGTTCTTGCCGACCATGCCGGATGAGTTCGCCATCCCGTCTGGGAACATCGACGATGCCGAATTCAGAAGAAGGCGCGGGCTTTCATAGCTGTTGCCCGCCACACAGACGATGCGCGCCTTCTGCATCTGCAGATTGCCGTCCTTGTCGAAGTATTCAACGCCCGTCACCTTGCCCGCTTCGCTATGCAGGATCCGCGCCACATGAGCACGGTCACGCACCTCTAGGTTGCCGGTCGCCTCGCCGCGCGGGATGTCGGTATAAGCCGACGACCATTTGGCGCCCCACTTGCAGCCCTGAAAGCAAAAGCCGGTCTGCTGACAGGCCATCCGGTCGTCGTATTCGGATGAGTTGATCGCCATCCGCCCTGTGTGCACTTCCTTGTAACCCAGCGCCTTGGCGCCCTTCTCGAAGACCTTGTAGTTGTTGTTTCCCGGCAGCCCTGCGCGGTCGCCCGTGCGCGTCACACCCAGCTTCGCTTCGGCCTTGTCGTACCAGGGTGCCATTTCGGCCCCGTCGATGGGCCAGTCGTGCAGGTTCGCCCCCGCAACCGCGCCGTAATTGGTCAGCGCCTTCCATTCGTGATCCTGAAACCGGATCGAGGCCCCGGCCCAGTGGGTGGTCGTGCCGCCGACGGCCTTGACGATCCATGCAGGCAGGCCCGCGAAATCCTTGTGAACGCGCCAGTCCCCGCTGGTGGTCCGCGCATCCAGCCAAGCCAGTTGACCAAAGCTTTCCCATTCGTCGTTGATGAAATCCTCGGGCAGATAACGCCCGCCCGCCTCCAGCGCCACAACCTTGACGCCCTTCTGCGCCAATTCGTTGGCCAGAACCCCGCCACCCGCGCCGGTGCCGATGATGACGACCACGCTGTCGTCGTTTTTGTCGAACGTTGCCATGTGTCGCCCTCCCTCAGAGCCAGTTGATGTCGTCAAAGCCGCGGTTGATGTAACCGCCCTTGCTGTAGGACTCGCCCTCATAGCCAAAGATCGGCCAGACCGCCTTTTGGTTGTAAAGGCCGGTCACAAGGCCCGCGCGCACGGTCTGGAAAAAGGCCGTCGCCTCCATCGACTGCAGCACCTTGACCCGGTCCTCCTCCCACCCGATGGCCAGATAATCGGCATGACCCTGCGCCTGCGCCGCTGCATGAAGGGCTGCGATCCCTTCGGCGACCATCGCCTTCTTGTCATCGCTGTCGTAACCCTTGACCGCGACGGCGTAGTATTCGTCGCCAACCTTGTCGTGCGGATAGATATCCCGGGCCATCTGCATCAGGGCGGCCATCTCTTCGGGCTTGATGGCCGTCACCTCGACCGCCCAAGCGGCGTCCGGCGCCGCGATGAAACCTGCCCCCGTCACCGCAAGCGCCCCTGCCGCCATGGCCCGCGACAACAGCGCGCGGCGCGTCAACCCCCTCATGTCCTTGGTCATTCCATCCTCCCTTGGGTATGTCACGAAACCGCCTCCCCTCCTCAAAGGAAGCGGCCGCCTCTTTGCAGAACTTCGATCTGGTAACCGTCCGGATCGGCAATGAAGAAAAATCGCGCCACCAGCGCGTCGCCGTTACGGAAATCAACGAGCTTGCGGGGCGCCAGTCCTTCGTCCGTCAACCGCGCATGCAGCGCGTCGACATCGGCCACACTGACGGCCAGATGACCATATCCATCGCCCAGCGTGTAGGGCTCTGTCCGGCCCTTGTTCACGGTCAGCTCCAACTCGAAGCTCTGCTCCGCATTGGACAGGTAGATCAGCGTGAACCCGTCAAAATCCAGCCTGTCAGCCACATCAAGGCCAAAGGCCGCGCGGTAGAACGCCACCGAGCGTGCCTCTTCCAGCACGCGAATCATTGAATGGATCGCCTTCGCCATCCTGCCTCCCGTCAGCTAGCTGAGCGAAAGGCTGGCAGAGACGGGCCGTCGGCGGGTAGTACCGGACTACTACATCCGCCGATTTGCGCTCATTCGGCCGCGAAACGCGCGGGGGGCGCCGCCATCTGGTCCAGCTCGCCCAGATGGATGGTGCAGGCACAACGCAAAAGCGAGGTGAAATTCGGCGCTTCGCCTTGCGATTCAAGCACTTCGGCATGCAGTTTCGAGATGAAGCAAGGCGTCGTCATGCCTTGCCTGGCGGCGATCTGATCGAGGATGCGCCAGAAGGCGCGTTCCAGACGGATGCTGGTGGATTGTCCGTTAAGCCGCAGGCGGCGCGTGACGGATTCGTAGCGTTCCGGGTCCTGACCGGCAAAAATCTGACACATGGCTAAGTCCTCCCACCCCCATCGTGCGGCGCCGGGGGCGTTGCGTCAACGCGACGAAAGACGAAGGGCCGCCCCTTGGGGACGGCCCTCTCAGAATAGTGGGTGGGTTGTCACCCACCCTACGTTTCGTTTCAGGCGATGATTTTCGAGACGACGCCGGCACCGACGGTGCGGCCGCCCTCGCGGATGGCGAAGCGCAGCTTTTCTTCCATGGCGATCGGCGCGATCAGTTCCACGTT
>JBBSBE010000046.1:0-26208 GCA_038251625.1 Rhodobacterales bacterium | reverse complement strand
GGCCTTGCGCTTTTCTGGGCGGCGGCAGGGGCACTGGCCCCCTATGGGCGGCCGCGCGCGGTGATGTTCGCGGTGGCGCTGGCGGGCGTCGAGGCGTTGCGCGGCGTGGCGCTGACCGGTTTTCCCTGGGCGCTGCCGGGGCATGTCTGGATTGGCACGCCCGTGGCGCAGTTGGCGGCCATCGCCGGTCCGGACGGTCTGACGCTTTTCACGCTGATCGTGGCGGCCTTGCCCGTGGCGTTTCACTGGCGCGGACTGGCAATGGGGGCAGCCCTTTTCGCCGCAGCGTTCGCCTTTGGGGCGTGGCGGCTGGGCCAGAATGCCGCGTCGGACGCCACGGCGCCGATGGTCAGGCTGGTGCAGCCGAATGCCAACCAGCAGCAGAAATGGGATCCCGCCCGCGCCCGTGCCCTTTTCGACCGCATCCTGGAGATGACGCGCGCGCAAGGCCCTGCCCCTGTGGCGCTGACGATCTGGCCGGAAACCTCGGTCCCGTATCTGATGGACACGTCTCCGGGGGCGATGTGGGAGATCGGGGCGGCGGGCGGTGGCGCGCCAGTGATCGCAGGCATCCAACGCAGCGACGGCGGCGCGCGCTACTGGAACAGCATGGCCATCGCGGGGCCAGAGGGTGACGTGCTGGGGCTTTATGACAAGCACCATCTGGTGCCTTTCGGCGAATATATCCCCTTTGGGGATTTGGCCTATCGGTGGTTCGGGCTCAAGGCTTTTGCGACGCAGGAAGGGTATGGTTACAGCGCGGGCCCGGGGCCTGCGGTGCTGACGGTTCCCGGGGTGGGCGCGATCCTGCCGCTGATCTGCTATGAGGCGGTCTTTCCAGACATTCCGCTGCATGCACCGGAACGGGCGCGGGTGATGGTGCAGATCACCAATGACGCCTGGTTCGGCATCCGCACCGGCCCCTACCAGCATCTGGCGCTTGCCCGTCTGCGCGCCATCGAGCAGGGCCTGCCGCTTTTGCGCGCGGCCAACACCGGGATCACGGCCGTGATCGACGCGCGCGGGCAGGTGCAGGACATGCTGGCGCTGGGTGTTCAGGGCGTGATCGACGCGCCCCTGCCCGCAGCGATGCCACCGACTGCCTTTGCGCGCGCCGGGCGCGGGCCGGCCTGGCTGATCATCCTGGCACTGGCCTTGGCGCTTCTGGCCCGGCGCAGGCTTGACGGCGCGGGCGCGAGGGCTTAGCCGGAGTGCCTTGCCTGTCACAACGGCTTCCTGACGTGACGGGTTTATCCCAATGGAGCGCTTCCCCATGTCTCGCAAGTCTTTCGTCTTCACCTCCGAATCCGTGTCGGAGGGTCACCCCGACAAATTGTGCGACCGCATCTCGGATGCCGTGCTCGACGCCTTCCTTGCCGAAGAGGAAACCGCGCGCGTCGCATGCGAGACCTTTGCCACATCGGGCCTTGTGGTCATCGGCGGTGAGGTTGGTCTATCCAATCAGGAACGGCTGAAGGATTACATGGGCCGTATCGGCCAGATCGCGCGCGATTGCATCCGCGACATCGGCTATGAGCAGGAAAAGTTCCACTGGAACACCTGCCACGTGCTGAACTTCCTGCACGAACAATCGGCCCATATCGCGCAAGGCGTGGTGGGCAAGGACGGGCGCGAGCAGGGGGCGGGCGACCAGGGCATCATGTTCGGCTATGCGGTGGATGAGACGCCCGAGTTCATGCCCGCGCCGATCCTTTATTCCCACGCGATCCTGCGGCGTCTGGCCGAGGCGCGAAAATCGGGGAAAGAGCCGCTGTTGCGCCCCGATGCCAAGTCGCAGCTTTCCGTGCGGTATGAGGATGGCCGCCCGGTCGAGGTGACGTCGATCGTGCTGTCGACCCAGCATGCCAGCGAGGATCAGTCGTCCGACGATATCCGCGCCATTGTCGAGCCCTATATCCGGGACGTGCTGCCCAAGGGGTGGATCACAGAAAGCACCAACTGGCACGTGAACCCCACCGGCAGCTTCGTGATCGGCGGTCCGGATGGTGATGCGGGCCTGACCGGGCGCAAGATCATCGTGGACACCTACGGTGGTGCCGCGCCGCACGGTGGTGGTGCTTTCTCCGGGAAGGACCCGACCAAGGTGGACCGCTCGGCCGCTTATGCCGCGCGGTATCTGGCCAAGAACGTGGTGGCCGCGGGTCTGGCCAAGCGCTGCACGTTGCAGGTAAGCTATGCCATCGGCGTGGCGCGACCCCTGTCGATCTATGTCGATACACATGGCACCGGGGTGGTGCCCGATACCGCCATCGAGGCCGCCGTCGAAAAGGCGATGGACCTGACGCCGCTCGGTATCCGCACCCATCTGCAGCTGAACAGGCCCATCTACCAGCGCACCGCTGCCTATGGCCACTTCGGGCGTGCGCCCGAGGCGGATGGTGGTTTCAGCTGGGAAAAGACCGATCTGGTGGACGCGCTGAAGGCGGCGGTTTAGCGGTATGGCCGGTCGGAGCAGACAGCGATGATGATGCGCCTCCTGCCCGTGCTGTTCCTTCTCTTCGCATTGCCCGCAGGCGCCTTTGATACTGCGGCCGATACCGATCGCGACGAGCTTTACGTGGATGGGTCCGTACTGGTTTTCGACACCGTCTCCGGCTCCGACGATGGCGAAATCGACGAGGAAGACGTGGCCCGGATGGCCGTATTGCTGCGGTCGAAACCCGGTGTGACGCTGCTGCGCCTCAACAGCGGCGGGGGCAGTATACGCGCGTCGGACCGTATGGCCCGCATGATCGCGGACTACGGCCTTGACACGGAGGTGAACGGCACGTGCGAGTCGTCGTGCGTTTCTCTCTTCCTTGCCGGCAAGACGCGGACCATGACCCGCGGATCGAGCATCGGGTTCCACCTGCGCTGGTGGGGCGCCGACGACATCGCTGCGTACTACGAGGACAGCAAGGCCGACTTTGGCTGGGATACGCCATTCGATTTCACCTCCTGGGTCTATGAAGACACGCAAGGCGAGGTCTACCAGTCCATCGTCGATGTGATCGCGAGGGGCGTGGATCCGCTCTTCGCAATCGAGATGCATGCCCCCCGCGAACGGATGTGGTTTCCCTCCCGCGTCGTGCTTCAGGCAGCCGGTGTTCTGCGGCCCTGACGGCCACGTGCCGGTTGACCGCGCGGGTCTTTGGCCCTAGCCACATCAGGATACCCTGCGGAATCCCGCCTGCCCGACTTGGGCGATCCCGCCGACCCGCAGGGCCCTGGTAGCTGGTAGAGGTTGACACGACACATGGCGACGCGCCTGGCCATCCTTGTGCATCGTCTTGGGCCGAAACGGACGGACCTGGCCGAGGCGGGGACGTAGGGACGATGGGCACCGGATCGCCGCCACGCGTCTGGGCGATGCAGATGACGGAAATGATGGTCAGCGATTTTCCAAGGTCGCTGGCCTTCTGGACGGATGTGCTGGGCTTCGGCGTGGCCTTCGCGCGACCTGCGCAAAAGCTGGCTTGCCTCGCGCATCCCGACGGAGCGCAACTGATGATCTATGAGCGCGACGGCGACTGGGAGACGGGGCCACTGGAGCCGCCTTACGGGCGCGGGGCCATCGTGCAGGTCTATCTGACTGATGTGATCGGCGTGGCCGCGCGGGTTGAGGCGGCGGGATTACCGTTCTACGTTCCCCTGCGCGAGAAATGGCGCGACTGGGGCGACAGGCTTGGCGGCCAGCGCGAGTTTCTGGTGCAGGATCCGGATGGCTATCTGGTGATGGTGGTCGAACGGATCGGCGAGCGGCCGCTGGGTTAGGCGTAGCTGCCCCTGGAGTTGAGCGTGGGGTCCGCCTCTAGCCCATTGTGACTGGTGCGGCGGCTTGCACGAATGTCTGCTTCTGAGCCATAAATGTGCTGATTTGAATTGGAGCGCATATTGGAATTGACAGGTAGAATTGCTCTCATAGGCATACAGTTGGCAGGTTTTGTTATATCTGCTTTGCTTGTTGGCGTGACCTTCTCAAACCCTAATCAAGTTGAAGAGCGCCTTCGGCAGTTCGCCATTGCGAAAGTTGAACGTGCGGCCGATGATGTATGGTCAGACAGAACAGTCGAAAATGGCGAAGGCGGTCGAACCGAAAGGCTCGTGGCTCTTTCGGTTCGACTTGGTTTAGATGCAGAAGTTCTTGATGAGAGACGGAAAGAGCTTGTCCCCGCTATTCTCGCCTTGGCAAAGTCCGAGACTTGCCAGGAGAATTGTGAGTTCTGGGCCATGGCCTCAGAAGTGACAAACATAGCCATAGTGAAGCGCGCTGCTCAATTTAGAGTCGGGCAAAGCACGCTGGGTGACTTTGTGGTCGAGCGCTACGAAACATCTGTGCAAGGGCTGTTGATTGATTTACGGAGATTTGGGTTCGTTAATGTTGTGGTACTCTCCTTGATGATCGGCCTAGTGGTGTTCCGAAACCATTTGAATTGGCGTTTCACAGCGTTCTCAGTCGCGCTGACGGGCTACACCGCGTGGGCAGCTTATGGGTATGTCTACAACCAAAACTGGGCCCTCGCGATCCTTTTGCAGGATTGGGCATCGCTTGGATACCTGGCCGCAATGATTTTCTTTGCGCTACTTTTCTTCGATTGGCTTTTCTTGCGCGGTAAGGTCAGCCAAACAATCATCAACTTGATCGCAAGCTCTCTACCTCGCTAATGCCACGCTGGAGAGATGCTTGGCATTCAGGGACTGGAAAGCCGCTAGGTGCTTCGGAGATGAAGCGGACATTGCCGCGCCAAAATCGAAAGGCAGCTTCGTCCGCACAGCAGTCATCGGCACCCCAAGGCGCCACCAAAGGATGATCCGGGTGTTGCCGCTTGGTCTGTGAGGGAATGGCCCGCCCCGACTTGACCACCGCGCGCCGCGCGGATACCCCGCGCCGCATGGAAAATCCCGAACGCCGCAATTTCTATGGTCGGACGCATGGCAAGACGCTGCGGGCGAGCCAGAAGGACTATCTGGCCCATGACCTTGACCGTTGGCGTTTGCCGGGGGTGACGGTGGCCGACAATCCGGCCCGCGCGCCGATGGACCTGGCGGCGCTGACAATGGGGCGGCCCTTGTGGCTGGAGGTCGGGTTTGGCGGGGGCGAGCATCTGGTGGCGGTGGCTGCCGCCAACCCGGGCGTGTTCCTGATCGGGGCAGAGCCCTATGTGAACGGCATCGCCATGCTTCTGGGCAAACTGCGCGCGGGCAACGCGGACAATGTGGTGCTGCATCCCGGGGATGTGCGCGACCTGATGGACGTGCTGCCGGGTGCCTGTCTGTCACGCGTGTTCCTGAACTACCCCGACCCCTGGCCCAAGGCGCGCCACCACCGCAGGCGGTTTGTGACGCAAGGCTATCTTGGGGCCTTGGCCCGGGTCTGCGCGCCGGGGGCAGAGTTTCGGATTGCCACGGACATTGCCGATTATGCGCGGCAGGCGCGCGAAGAGGTGCCGCTGGCCGGGTTTACACCTTTTTCGGACGGCGCGACAGCCTGGGACGATTGGGTATCCACCCGCTATGAGGCCAAGGCCCTGCGCGAGGGGCGCGCGCCGGAATACCTGACCTACTGCCGCGCGGGTTAAGCGCGGGCAGTGGACCCGGCCTTGCCGCCGCGCTATCAGGCGGGCGTCTTTCCTGCGAGGTTTCCAGATGTCGGCCCATGCCATCCCCGAACCGATGACCGCCCGCGCTGCCGGGCCCTTGCGCGGCGTGGCGGAAGTGCCGGGCGACAAGTCGATCAGTCACCGGTCGCTGATCCTGGGCGCTATGGCGGTGGGCGAGACACGGGTAACGGGCCTTCTGGAAGGGCAGGATGTGCTGGATACGGCCGCCGCGATGCGCGCTTTTGGGGCCGAGGTCACGCAGCACGGGCCGGGGGAGTGGAGCGTGCATGGCGTGGGGGTGGGCGGATTTCGCGAACCCGATGGGGTGATCGACTGCGGCAACTCGGGCACCGGGGTGCGGCTGATCATGGGGTCGATGGCCACGACGCCGATCGCGGCTACGTTTACCGGCGACGCAAGTCTGCGCAAGCGGCCGATGGGGCGGGTAACGGACCCGCTTTATCTTTTTGGCACAAAGGCTTACGGGCGAGCCGGGGGGCGGCTGCCAATGACGGTGATGGGCGCGGCAAGCCCGGTGCCGGTGCGCTATGCGCTGCCTGTCGCCTCGGCGCAGGTGAAATCGGCGGTGTTGCTGGCGGGGTTGAATGCGCCGGGCGAAACTGTGGTGATCGAGCGTGAACCCACGCGGGACCATTCCGAGCGGATGTTGCGGGGATTTGGCGCGACGTTGCATGTGGAAAAGGGACCTGAAGGGCATGTGATCACGCTGAAGGGCCAGCCGGAATTGCGGCCCCAGACGGTGGCAGTGCCGCGCGATCCTTCCTCTGCTGCCTTCCCGGTCTGCGCGGCTCTGATCGTTCCGGGATCGGATATAATGGTGCCGGGGGTCAGCCAGAACCTGACGCGGAACGGGCTTTACCTTACGCTGGTCGAGATGGGGGCAGATATCGACTTCCAGAACCCGCGCGAGGAAGGCGGCGAACCGGTGGCGGATCTGCGCGTGCGGTTCACTGGTGATCTGAAGGGAATAGAGGTGCCGCCAGAGCGGGCGCCCGCGATGATCGACGAGTATCCGATCCTGTCGGTTGTCGCGTCCTTTGCCAGCGGCACCACGGTGATGCGGGGGGTAAAGGAGTTGCGGGTCAAGGAAAGTGACCGGATCGAGGCGATGGCAGTGGGGTTGAGGGCCTGTGGCGTGCAGGTCGAGGCAGACGAGGATACGATGACCGTGCGGGGAATGGATGGGGTGGTGCCTGGCGGGGCGACCTGCGCCACGCATATCGACCACCGCATCGCGATGAGTTTCCTTGTGCTCGGGATGGCCGCGCAGAAGCCCGTGAGCGTGGATGACGCAAGCCCGATTGCGACCTCGTTTCCGGTGTTCGAAGGGCTGATGAGGGGACTTGGCGCCGATCTGCAGCGCCCGCAGGTATAAGCTGTTGGGTGAGAGGAAAACCGGCATCCGGCGCGCATATGGCCTGCGTTCCCAAAGCGGGGCATTCTCGGGCTTTTGAACCAAAGGTGGCAAGGCGCGTTGGTTGCCTGACAGGAACCGCACTGATCGCATTTCGTAAGTACCGGGGTGGTCATGGGAATTGAGATCATGGCAATCGAGATCGTGGAAGGCGCGCATGTGTCGGCGGATGACCGGCGAGGCGGTGGCAAAGGCGCGGAAGCTGGGGCTGACAGCGGTGCATCTGGACACGGCCGCGGACAATCCTGCGGTAACCTTCTACAGCCGCGTGGGATTTCGTGCGGTGGTGGAAAGCCGGGCGAGGAGCCTGCCCGAGGGCGTGGCGCTGCCGACCCATCTGCGGATGGTGCTGGATGTCGCATGAGGGGCCGCCGTCGGGCCTTTGACAGCCGCAACAAGTTGCGGGACAAGCCCGGTGTAAGACAAAGGCACTCAGGATGCAGTTTACAGTAGCCATTGACGGCCCAGCGGCAGCGGGCAAGGGCACGATCGCGCGGGCGATTGCGGCGCGGTTCGGGTTTGCGCATCTGGATACGGGGCTGCTTTATCGCGCGGTTGCGATGAAGGGGGGCGATCCGGTGGCGGCGGCGCAGGCCCTTTCGGCAGAGGACTTGGCGCGCAACGACCTGCGTAGCCATGCGGCTGGGCAGGCGGCAAGCCGGGTGGCCGCAATCCCTGCGGTGCGGGCGGCGCTGGCCGATTTCCAGCGCCGCTTTGCGCGGGCCGAGGGGGGGGCAGTGCTGGACGGGCGCGACATCGGCACGGTGATCTGCCCCGAGGCGGAGGTGAAGCTTTACGTCACCGCGAGCGCGGAAGTGCGGGCGCAGCGGCGGTGGGAGGAGTTGGGCGGCGATCCGGGCGAAGTGCTGGCCGCGGTGCAGGAACGTGACGCGCGCGATGCGGGCCGTGCCGATGCGCCGATGAAGGCGGCAGCGGACGCGGTGATGCTGGATACCGGGGGCCTCAGCGCGAAAGAGGCGGTGGCGCGGGCGGTGGCGCTGGTCGAGGCGCGGCTCATCACCGAATAGTGGCTTGGTGCGCGGCCCGCCCCGGGGCTAGCCTTTCCGCGCATGAAGCGGAGGGAGAACGGAATGATCCGGGCAGGAATTTTCGCGGTCGCCATGGCGCTGGGCGCAGGCGCAGCCCTTGCGCAGGACACGTCGCCCTTGGTGGTCGAGCCCGCGATGTCACTGTCGCGCATGGCCGAGATCGTGTTCGCGCTGGATGAAAACGCCGTATCACGCGGGAACCTTTTCGAGCTGACGGTCGCAGGGGCGCGCATGTTGATCATCACCGATCCTGCCGCTGACCGGATGCGCGCGATGATCCCGATCCGCGCGGCAGAGGGGCTGACGCCCGACGATTTGCAGCGGATGATGCAGGCGAATTTCGATTCGGCCCTGGATGCCCGCTATGCCGTGGCGCAAGGACGGGTTTGGGCCGTGTTCATTCACCCCCTTTCGCCCCTGACGCGCGCGCAGTTCATCTCGGGCATCGGGCAGACGGTGAATGTGGCGCAGACCTATGGCACGCTTTTCACCGGGGGAGCGATGCAGTTCGGCGGCGGCGACAGCGACGGGTTGCAGCGGGCGCTGATCGACGAGTTGCTGAAGAAGGGGCAGGCGTTGTGAGCGCAGAGGCGCCGAAATTTCAAGACCGGTGAAACCGGTGGGTGTCGCGCTACGTACCTGCTGCAGTCAAGGGAGAACCGCAATGATCCGTACCGCGCTTGCCACCGTTGCCAGCCTGACGATTGCAGCCGCCGCAGGCGCCGCGCCGCCCGCCGCGCCGTTTGCCAATATCGACGGGGGCACGCTGTCGCTGGCCGATTATGCCGGGCATCCGGTGCTGGTGGTCAACACGGCCTCGATGTGCGGCTACACCCCGCAGTACGAGGGGCTGCAGACGCTCTATGACACCTACAAGGACAAGGGTTTGGTGGTGCTGGCGGTGCCGTCGGACGACTTCAACCAGGAACTGGCGAATGCAGGAGAGGTGAAAGAGTTCTGTGCCGTCAACTTCGGGCTTACGCTGCCGATGACGGGCATCACCCATGTGAAGGGCCGCGCGGCGCATCCGTTCTATCAATGGGTGAAGGCCGAGACGGGGTTTCAGCCGCGCTGGAACTTCAACAAGGTGCTTGTCGGGGCGGACGGTACGGTGAAGGGCACCTGGGGGTCGGGGCCTGAGCCGATGGGGCGCGAGATCAAGGCGGCGGTCGAGGCTGCGCTGAACTGACCGCCCACCGCACGTAGGGTGGGTGCACCCACCCTACCCGACGCTTGCCAGCGCCCGCGCGAGCGGCTATAGGCCCGGCATCCTGCGAAGGAAGTGGCTTTTGCCCGGTTTCCCGGGTTTTTTCTTTTTCGCGCAGGCCCAAAGACCGGCGGAGCCAACCGCATGGCCAGTCAATCATATGAAAAGGAACACCTGACGCATGTGCGCCAAAGCGACTATGGAAGAATTTGAAGCTCTCCTGAAAGAGAGCATGGAGATCGACACGCCCCAGGAAGGGTCGGTCGTCAAGGGCCGCGTGCTTGCCATCGAGGCAGGCCAGGCGATCATCGATGTCGGCTACAAGATGGAAGGCCGCATCGACCTGAAGGAATTCGCCGACATGAGCGGCACCGCCGACATCGCCGTGGGCGATGAGGTGGAAGTGTTCCTCGACCGGGTGGAAAACGCCCGCGGAGAGGCGCAGATCAGCCGTGAGAAGGCCAAGCGTGAAGAGGCGTGGGACCGGCTCGAGAAGGCCTATGCCAGCGAAGCGCGTGTCGATGGCGCGATCTTTGGCCGCGTGAAGGGTGGCTTTACCGTGGACCTCGGGGGCGCGGTTGCGTTCCTTCCGGGATCGCAGGTTGACGTGCGCCCGGTGCGGGATGCAGGGCCGCTGATGGGGCTGAAGCAGCCCTTCCAGATTCTGAAGATGGACCGCCGCCGGGGCAACATCGTGGTGTCGCGCCGTGCGATCCTCGAAGAATCCCGTGCCGAGCAGCGCGCCGAAGTGATCGGCAACCTGACCGAGGGCCAGTCGATCGACGGCGTGGTGAAGAACATCACCGAATACGGCGCCTTCGTGGATCTTGGTGGTGTGGACGGGTTGTTGCACGTCACTGACATGGCGTGGCGCCGGGTGAACCACCCCAGCGAGATCCTCGCCATCGGCGAGACGGTCAAGGTTCAGGTCATCAAGATCAACAAGGACACGCACCGCATCAGCCTTGGCATGAAGCAGTTGCAGGCCGATCCGTGGGATTCGGTGGAGACGATGTATCCGCTGGAATCGGTCCACAAGGGCCGCGTGACCAACATCACTGACTACGGCGCCTTTGTGGAGCTGGAGGCCGGTGTCGAAGGTCTGGTCCACGTCTCGGAAATGTCCTGGACCAAGAAGAACGTCCACCCCGGCAAGATCGTTTCGACCTCTCAGGAGGTTGAAGTGATGGTGCTGGAGATCGACAGCGCCAAGCGGCGCGTGTCGCTGGGCCTGAAGCAGACGCAGCGCAACCCGTGGGAAGTGTTTGCCGAAACCCACCCCGTTGGCGCGACCATCGAGGGCGAGGTCAAGAACATCACCGAGTTCGGTCTGTTCGTGGGTCTGGACAACGATATCGACGGGATGGTTCACCTGTCCGACCTGTCGTGGGACCAGCGCGGCGAGGATGCGATCCAGAACTACCGCAAGGGCGACGTGGTGAAAGCGTCGGTGCTTGAGGTGGATGTGGAGAAAGAGCGTATCTCGCTGTCCGTCAAGGCGCTGGGCGATGATACCTTCACCGATGCGGTGGATGGTGTGAAGCGCGGCTCGATCGTGACCGTGGAAGTCACGGCGGTCGAAGAGGGTGGCATCGAGGTGGAATACAACGGCCAGAAGTCGTTCATCCGCCGCAGCGACCTCAGCCGTGACCGCAGCGACCAGCGGCCCGAGCGTTTCGGCGTGGGCGACAAGGTGGACGCACGCGTCACCAACATCGATCCCAAGACCCGCAAGCTGGGCCTGTCGATCAAGGCGCGCGAGATCGCGGAAGAGAAAGAGGCCGTGGAGGCTTATGGCTCGTCCGATTCGGGTGCTTCGCTGGGTGACATCCTTGGCGCGGCGCTGAAGGCCGACAAGAGCTGAGATCGGGCGTTTGCCCGCAGAAAAGGCCCCGCCAGACCGGTGGGGCCTTTCGCATTTCGGCTGCCCCCCTTGCTTGCAAAGGGTTTTCCTGTTTGTGCGACCGGAATTTGTGCCTATAGTCGCCGCAATAAGAATGGCGGCGTAACCGAACGCCGACCGATCCCCGGGGGGCTTTTTGTATGATCCGTTCCGAACTGATTGCGAAGATTGCGGAAGAGAACCCGCATCTGACACAGCGCCACGTTGAAAAGATCGTGGCGACTGTCTTTGACGAGATTATCGAGGCGCTGGCACGCGGCGACCGTGTGGAACTGCGCGGCTTCGGCGCGTTCTCGGTCAAGTCGCGCGATGCGCGGATCGGGCGCAACCCCCGCACCGGTGAAGCGGTGCAGGTGGACGACAAGAAGGTGCCGTTCTTCAAGACGGGCAAGCTGTTGCGCGACCGGCTGAACGGCAAGTAACTGGGGCCCCGCGCCGGGGGGTCCGCCAAGAATGAACCGGGGCTGGGCATCATGATCCGTTTTCTGCGTTACATATTCCTGGGCCTGGTGGCGCTGGTGCTGGTCACCGTGGCGCTGGCCAACCGTGCGCCCGTTGTGGTGAACGCGCTGCCGCCTGATCTGGCTGAACTTGCGCAGGTGGATTGGCGCATCGCGCTGCCGCTTTACGTGGTGATGTTCGGTGGCATTGCGGCGGGGCTGTTGATCGGGTTCGTCTGGGAATGGCTGCGCGAGCGCAAGCACCGGGTGACGGCCACCGTCAAGCACCGCGAGGTATCAAAGCTGGAACGGGAACTGGCGCAACTGCGTGATGCCAAGGGCGTGGTGCAGGATGATGTGATCGCGCTTCTGGAGCAGAAGAAAGCGGGCTGATCCATGGGCGATGTGCGGGTCAAGATCTGCGGGCTGCGCGGCCCGGCAGACATGAAGGCTGTGGCGGCCGCAGGCGCGGCCTATGCGGGCCTGAACTTCTTTCCCAAATCCCCGCGCTACGTCACGTTGGACGAGGCGCGCGCGCTGGCCTTCGCAGCGCCCGAGGGGCTGTGCAAGGTGGCGCTGACGGTCGATGCCGACGACGCGGCGCTGGATGCGATCATGGATGTCGTTCCCATCGACATGCTGCAGCTTCACGGCCACGAATCGCCCGCGCGCGTTGCTGCGGTCAAGGCGCGCTACGGGCTGCCCGTCATGAAGGTGCTGGGCATTGCCGACGAGGGCGATCTGGCCGCGCTTATGGAGATGAGCCTTGCCGCAGATCAGGTGATGATTGATGCCAAGCCGCCCAAGGGCGCCGTGCTGCCGGGCGGAAACGGTGTTGCCTTTGACTGGCGGTTGCTGGTGGGGCGCAAATGGCTGCGGCCCTGGATGCTGGCAGGCGGTCTGACGCCTGCGAATGTGGCCGAGGCGGTGCGGCTGACCGGCGCGCGGCAGGTGGATGTGGCGTCCGGCGTGGAAAGCGCGCCGGGGGTCAAGGACCAAGGGCTGATCGCGGCCTTTGTAACGGCGGCGGGGTAGGGGCGATGTGGCAGGGCCGGCTTTTGCAGATCCATGTGGGGCTTGAGGCGCGCGCCGCGATGCGGCCGCTGCATCGGGCCGTTCTGATCCCCGGCGTGGGGATCGAGGGGGACCGCTATGCCACCGGGCGGGGCACGTATTCCGACTTCCCGGATATCCGAGAGGTCACGCTGATCGAGGCGGAAACCCTGCTGGCCCTGAAGCGCGATCACGGGATCGACCTTTCGCCAGCGGAACACCGCCGCAACCTGACGGTCGAGGATGTGCCGCTGAACCATCTTGTGGGGCGGCGGTTTCTGGTGGGGGATGTGGTGCTGGAGGGCGGGCGCCTGAACACGCCCTGCCGGTATCTGGACATGGTGACGGGCAAGACCGTCTGCGATCTGATGGCGCATCGGTCGGGCCTGAATGCCCGGATCATCGAGGGTGGAGAGATTGCCGTCGGCGACAGGCTGCGGCTGGCCTGACACTGCGCCGCGCCCGGGAAATGCCGCGGGCGCCTCGTGGAAGCGAGGCGCCCGCACACCCGACAAAGGTGCCGGAAACACGGCCCTGCCAAACACACGCGGCAGGGCCTTTGGGGGAAAACCTTACATCGCAGGCAGGACCGCGAGATCACGGATCGCGCCGTCCACGCCTTCAAGCGGCCAGCTGCCCGTGACCTTGCCGGTGGCAAGATCGACGGTATGCAGACCGCCAAGGGCCGCAAGCCACGCGGTGTTGGTGCCGTCTGCGGCGGTGGCCACGTCAAAGCCCACAGGCCCATCGAGCGCAACGCCAAGCTTGCCGATGGCCGAAAGCGTGCCGTCGTTCGGTTTTGTCTGCTGGATCACCGCTGAAATGGTCGAGTCGATGTTGAACATCGCCGTCTTCTCGGGCTTGCCGTAGCTGTTGATATAGGCAGCAGCGGCGATGGCAGGCGCTTCGCCCGCGTGCATGTCTTCGGCCACGAAAGCGAGGCTGCCATCCACCGTCACTTCGCCGGTGTCCATGTTCACACGGTGGTTCGTGGTGCCCGACATGAAGCGCAGCTTGTCGGCGGCGGGGTTCACATCAACCACCACCGGCGCGTCCGATACCGGCAGCATGGTGCCCATCTTGGCCATTTCCGTGGTGGCACCGGTCATCGGGTCGATCAGCACGATGGCTTGGGCATCCGTCACCCCGATCAGCGTGCCGTTGGCCGGGCGATAGTCGATACCCAGCAGGGAGGACACGCCCTGCACCTCGACCATGCCGGTGACACCCGCCGTGGCGGTGTCGATCATCACAAGGGTCTTGTCGCCGGTCAGGCCGATGGCCGTTTCGGCAGCGACAGGTGTGGCGAAGGCAGCAGAAAGAAGAAGGCCAGTCAGGATGCGGTTCATGGGTCACTCCACTTGATCGGGGGCCAGAGGCGGCCGGTCTACGGAGCAAGGAACGGAGCCTTTCGTGCACAAGTTTCAGCGCCACCGATCACAGGCGTGTGAGTGGCGCAATTCATCGGGTGCCGGACCTCAGGCGTTGGGTGCAGACAACACCGCCTTTGCGGGCATGTATTTGAACTTGGCCCGCACCACGCCGTGATCGCCGGTGCCCGCTTCCTTGTGTGCATCGTCGTTCAGGTGGTCGTTCGCGATGGTCAGCCCGTCAAAGGCCCAGATCCGGCGGCGCGAGTTATCGTAGAACTCCTGGCTGACGAGGATATGGTCGAGCGATTCGCGCGTGTCCTGGAAAATGTGCGTGTAGTACACATCCGTCTGGCTGCGGTATTGTTGCAGGGTCTGGGAGGTATAAAGGTCGGTGTCGCCGCCGCCTTCGGCAAGGGCGGTCAGGAACCGGGGTTGGCCGGTCATCAGGTTCAGCGTGTTGGAATGCTGGCCGTCGTTGCAGTCGCCTATCACCACAACGGGCGTGTCGGTTCCCTTCATCTCTGTCGTCAGCATCATGCGCAGGGCGGTGGCTTCCGCCGTGCGGCGGATCGTCGAAAGGGCGCCGCCGATCGCCTCGCTGTGCTGGCTGTAGATGTCGCGGTCATACCACGGTTCGCGGAAGATTTTCGTGGGGCCCTTCGATTTGAAATGGCAGACATAGACAGCAATCATGGGGCCGCTTGCGCGCGGGCGGATCGTCAACCGCAGCACGGGGCGCGAGAAACCGGTGACGCTGACCGCAATCTCCTCGGTCTGGGGGTCGTCGCCTTTGCTGCGCAGCACGAAATCGGGTGGGAAATCGGTGATCCATGCGGGTTCGCCCACCAGCACCTCGCGCGCCACCGCTGCGGCACAGACGATGCGCTGGCCTGCGTGGCCCTGCGGCACGATCAGTGCGTGGCTTTCGGCCATTCCGGCGGCGGCGAGGGCGTTGGTCAGGCTTTGGCCGTGCCAGACCTCCTGAAATCCGATCACATCCGCCGACATCTCGCGCAGCATCCGCGCTGTCCAGGCGATCTTGCGGTCGTATTCCTCCTGCGACCAGCCCTCGCGGTCGGTGTAGATGGGCAGGCCCGGCTCGTTCAGGTTGTAGAGGTTGAAGGTGGTAAAGCTGACGGTGCGTGCGGCCACGGCTGCGCCTCCAAATGAAACGGTCCAGATCGGCACAACTTTAGCATGCGCGCGCCCCTCGCCAAAGACGGCGGGCGGTTTTTGACGATGGCCCGCAGTGCCATCCTTGGGCCCGCCTGACGGCCAAGATGCGGAACCCTGGCGCCGCGATCCGCGTTAGCACGCTTTGGCGGGATCACCCGCCGCGACGAGACGAAAGGGATGCCATGCTGATCCGACTGAAAGACCTGAAATCTCTGACTGTCGAAGACAGCGATTCAGGGCGGCACGCGCTGATCGATCTTTTTGTTGAGCCTCAGGCCCTGCGCGTGACCCACGCGATCACGCGGCTTGGGCGTTGGTTCGAGCGGTCGCAATGCGCCGTGGCCATCGGTTCGATGGCGGCGCCAGACGTTGAAAATGGCCTTTGGCCGGGGCGGTTCGATGAAGCGGGCGTAGGCGCGCCAGTGGCAGGCGGTGCCGTGGTTTGCCGGATGCCGGGGGAAGAGGTCTTGTCGCCCACCGACGTGCCGGGTGACAGGGTGCAATCGCTGTTGTCGCTCATCGGCGCGCCGGTCTTGGCGCGGGATGGCGAGGCTGGCAGCGTGATGGACGTAGTGATCGACACGGGTGACTGGTCTGTTCCGCTGTTCATCGTGGCATCGGGCGAGTTGGGGGTAGAGCATCAGCGGGTCGTGCCGCGCCGCCTGATCGACCGGATCGACTGGGACGCGCCAAGGCTTGGCGTGCGCGCCGATGCGGGCGCGGTTGAGCGCAGCCCTGACCTGCACGAATTCGACGGGAACCTTGCGGGCAAATGGTACAACGGCGTCCTGGCTTATTACGGGTTCGGCTGAGGCCCCGCGTCGCAGGCGCATTTCTGCGCGCGTCACCCCCTACCGCTGGCGCGCGCAGGTTTCTATGATGGTGCAAATCCTGCAGGAGGCGCGCCATGCCCGACGATCGCATCAACAGCTACAAGACGGGCCCCGATGAAGCGGGCCGCTTCGGCATTTTCGGTGGGCGGTTCGTATCCGAGACGCTGATGCCGCTGATCCTTGATCTGGAAGCGCGCTACGAGTTTGCCAAGACCGACCCCGATTTCTGGGCCGAGATGGAGTGGCTGTGGAAGCATTACGTGGGCCGCCCCTCGCCGCTCTATTTCGCCGAGCGGATGACGGATCATTTCGGCGGCGCGAAGATCTACCTCAAGCGGGATGAATTGAACCACACCGGGGCGCACAAGATCAACAACGTGCTGGGGCAGATCATTCTGGCCCGCCGCATGGGCAAATCGCGCATCATCGCCGAAACCGGGGCTGGGCAGCACGGGGTGGCGACGGCAACGGTCTGCGCCAAGTTCGGGCTTAAATGCGTGGTCTACATGGGCGCGCATGATGTGGAGCGGCAGGCGCCGAACGTGTTCCGGATGCGGCTTCTGGGGGCCGAGGTGATTCCGGTGACCTCTGGACGTGGCACGCTCAAGGACGCGATGAACGATGCGTTGCGCGACTGGGTGACAAACGTGCGCGACACGTTCTACTGCATCGGCACGGTGGCGGGCCCGCATCCCTATCCGGCGATGGTGCGCGATTTCCAGAGCATCATTGGCAAGGAAGTGCGCTGGCAACTGGCCGAACAGGAAGGTGAGGGGCGCCTGCCTGATACGGTGATCGCGGCTATTGGCGGCGGGTCGAACGCGATGGGGCTGTTCTATCCGTTCCTTGACGATCCCACGGTTCGCATCATCGGCGTGGAAGCGGGCGGCAAGGGCGTGGACGACCGGATGCAGCATTGCGCCAGCCTGACCGGTGGGCGCCCCGGCGTGCTGCACGGCAACCGGACCTACCTGCTGCAAGATCTGGACGGGCAAATCCTGGAAGGGTTCTCGATTTCGGCGGGGCTCGATTATCCCGGCATCGGCCCGGAACATGCCTGGCTGCATGATACAGGCCGCGCAGAATATGTGTCGATCACCGATGCCGAGGCGCTGGAGGCGTTCCAGCTGTCGTGCAAGCTGGAAGGCATCATCCCCGCGCTCGAGCCTTCGCACGCACTGGCGCATGTGATGAAGATCGCACCGGACCTGCCGCGCGAGCATATCATCGTGATGAACATGTGCGGGCGTGGCGACAAGGACATCTTCACGGTGGCCAAGCACCTCGGGTTCGACATGAAGATCTGACCGGCGCGCTTGCCCTGACGCGCGTTTCATGCGGCATTTCTGCATAAACATTGGTTTAGGCGCGTGAACTCGCGTCCGATTGTGGCCGCATAAGCCTTGCGGTCAATGGATGCTGCGGGCCAATACGTGTCTGCCTTCTGTCATCGTTTGCCCGTTCGGGTGGCGGATTTGAAATCTTGTTCGGATCAGGCGGTCCGAAAAGGAGGAGAGACAGATGACAATGCGTGCAAAACTGATGGGTCTGACGGCGCTTGCGGTGCTTTCCGCGGGGGCCGCGATGGCAGAGATCACGGCGGCGGATGTGACCTCGACTTATGTCGGTCAGGGATACGCCAACATCGAAGTGGTTGACGGGACCACGCAGGTGAAGGTCGAGGCGGTCAAGGACGGTGTGAAGGTCGAAACCGTGTATGACAAGGCAACCGGCCAGGTTCTGAAGACCGAGTCGTACACGGCGGGCGCAGGTGGCACCGGAACGGGCGTGGAAACCAGCACGCACGATGGCGACTTTCTTGACGATGACGGCGAGGACGACAGCGCGAGCGACCACGACGAAAGCCACGATGCCGGTGATGACAATGGCGGTGATGATGACCATGACGGGTCTGATGGTGGCGGTTCGGGCGAAGGTGATGGTGGTGGTGAAGACGACTGATCCCGAACGCTGCGCGGGCCGTCTTGCGATGGCCCGTGCGTTGACCGACACTGATGGTGTGCAAAATTGGCAGGGGATCGGCCCATGATCCGTCGGATCGTCTTGGCGATGGTGCTTGCAGGGTCGTTGTTCGGCGCGGCCGTGGCGGGACCGATGGCTGACAGGCTTGTCAGCGATCTCGATAATCTGGGCTTTGACTCGATTTCTGTCAGCCGTACCTGGCTTGGCCGGACGCGGATCGTGGCCGACGGTCAGGACGGGCAGCGGGAAATCATCTTCAACCCGGTGACGGGCGAAATTCTGCGCGATCTTTACACCCCGTCGCAGTCCGGCCCGGGGCGGGCGGGCAAGCTGACATCAGGCGGTGGCGGTGGTTCTGGTGGCGGCCATTCAGGCAACGGCGGTTCGGGCAGCAGCGGGTCCGGCGGCAGCGGTTCGGACGACGACCATTCCGGTGAGGATGGCGGCGGAAACGATGGCGGTGACGACGGCAAAAGCGACGAAGGTGGCGAAGATGACTGAGTCCCCGGCGTGACGGGCCGCTGGGTTATCGGCGCAATTCTTCTGGTGCAGGGGGTCTGCGCCTTCTTTTTCGTGTCAGACATCCTGTCGTCACTGATCGGGTTTCGCGCCACGCCGATCAGTTGGCAATCGCGCGAACTGATCGAAATGGGCGCCGCCGTCGGGCTGATTCTGGGCCTGTTGCTCGGGGCGCTGGCGCTGGGGCGGTCAATCCGCGCGCGGCATGCAGCAGAAGAACGGCTGCGCCGCGCATCGGCGGCCTTCATGGACCTTCTGACCGAGCGGTTTGCCGACTGGCGGCTGACCCCCGCCGAGGCGGATGTGGCACTTTTCGCCATCAAGGGGATGAGCACGGCCGAGATCGCGGGCCTGCGCCAGACCAGCGAAGGCACCGTCAAGGCGCAGACGGCGGCGATCTACCGCAAGGCAGGGGTGAGCGGACGACCGCAACTTCTGTCGCTGTTCATCGAGGATTTGATGCGGGATGAAGTGGCGACACACCCTTAGACATCCCGATTAACTTATATTTTTTGAGCTACAAAAAATCTTGGGTCTCTCGTCTCCGACAAGCCTTTCGTGCCCTTTGTTGGAACCAAAGCACCATCAGAGCAAGGGTCAGCGAAGAAATTGATCCTGGAAGCGGTACGACGCTGAAGACTAAACTGCCGCTGCCCCCTGCCGGAAGGCCTATCGGGTCGAGAAGGAAAGTGACAAATAATGGGTTATTTTTGGTAGCTCCGCTAGATCCCAAATCGCCTAAACCTGTTAGATTATTAAAATCTCAAATTCCGATAAAGTCAAATTTGCTAATAAACTCGCTCCTTTTGCAATCCCTCTCTCGCCACATTACATAGTCAAGTCCATTTGGGTAGTTGGGGGATGGATAGGACCCTAGACAAATGAAGCTCGAAAGATTAAAACTACGCAAAAGATCGCCACTCATATTAAACATACGTACTTCCAGATTCGGTCCTTGTCGTTCTCCCGGGTCACTGACTGGAATAAAAATGCGTGCTGACCACAATTCCTTGGCAATCAAAACTGAAGTTGTGAGGGGAGAATTTGCTGAATTCCATTGAAACCCGAGCGTCGTATGCGAATTGATTACTGCGTCGACTGTTGCGGCTTTGCTTTCGGATAGCATCAAAAGAAAACTAGCGATAACAAAAATTATACCTTTAATCAACCCCATGTCAGAAACCCCTTCTCCCCTGCGGTGTATTCACCAAATTTTTTACGGACGGGTGGGGTTTTTCAATACTGAACACTGTCAGCAAGGTTTTCACCCACATGCTTGCAATTAATGTGAGGCAACTAGGTCTCAGCGGTGTGTGCCTGAAGGATTTCCAGCGGCACGATCTCCAGCGCTTTTAGATGTGTCGCAGCAAGGTTGACCTGCGGGGCGGCGCCTTCCTCGAAGGCTTGCAGGAAGCGGCCGGCGCACAGGCACCATCGGTCGCCGGGTTTTAGGCCGGCAAAGCCGAACTCGGGATGCGGCGTCGACAGGTCGTTGCCGAGGTATTTCGACAGCGCCAGAAACTCTGCCGTCATCACCGCGCAAACCGTGTGGCTGCCCCGGTCGGCGGGGCCTGTATCGCAACAGCCGTTGCGGAAGAAGCCGGTGACGGGGGCGGTGGAGCAAGGCTCCAGCGTTTGGCCCAGAACGTTGAGTGACGGCTCCATCATCGCAAATCTCCCTAAGCTTGCACGGTAGCGGAGAGGCGGCCGTGTTCAAGGGTGCCAGATGACGCGTCGCCCGTGAAAATCGACTCGCCCCATTTCGCGCGTCTCTGCGCCGGGCCAAAGGGTCAGGGTCAGCGCGGCTGTGCCGGGGGTGGCGTCGGCCTCCATCGACAGATGCGCCAAAGGCGCAATGGCTGTGGCGCGTGCGCCCGCAGCGGCCAGTGCCGTGGTGCAGGCGGCCTGTGTTGCGGGCGGGAAGTATTGCCAGGCGATGGTGTGAAAGACGAGGTGCAGATGCCCTTCGTGCCGCTGGCCAAGGCGGGTGGTGAGCCAGGTGGCAGCGTCACCTTGGGTCACCGTAGCGGGATGGCGGGCGGCATGAGCGATGGCGGCCTCCGTCCGGGCGATTCGGTCGGGCTGGTCGGGCCAGAGATAGGCCAGAAGGCGCAAGCGATCGCGCAGGGGGTCGAGGGGGTTGAGGTCCACGCCTGCGCGATCTGCAATGCGGGGCGTGGTGGCAGGGGCAAGCGGCCCTTGCCAGTCGGGCGTCAGCGTCAGCACCGGGTCGGGCGGGCCGTAGGTTTTGCCCTCGATCACAAGGGCGTAGTGATCCCACCAGAGGTTGAGGCCCGCGCTGGCGCCGAGTTCGGACAGGATGAGCGGCAGGCCGAAGCGGGCTGTCAGGGCGTGCCCGGCGGCAGTGAGGGCGGCGGAGCGGCGCACCTCGTTGGTCTGCGGCGGGCTATCCAGCCAGTGCAGAAGGTGCGCCTCGTGCGTGGTCAGTGCGGTGGTGGCGGCGGCAACGGGATCGCCCGTGGCATAGGCGGCTGCGAGAGCGGGGTCTTGCCCGGTCAGCACCAGCGCGTGCAATCCACCCGCAAGGCGCAGGGCCAAAGCGTCGGGGACCGGATCGCCGGGCCAGTCCAGCACCCGCGCGCCAACGGCGGTAGAGGGGGCAAGCGTGTCGGCAAGGCCCGCCATCAGCCGGCCCATCAGGGGCGAGCCGAGGCGGACGCAGGCGTTGCCTTGTGAGCGGAAGGCTTGGCGGATGGGGTGGGGCATCGGGGTACCGGCATGTTGTTCGGGCAGGGGGCGATGGCGTGCCGGTGTGTCAGCGGAAGCGATCCACCAGCCTTTGCAGGGTTGATTTCTCGGGCTCTTCCCGCGCAGGCGAAGGCGTAATTCCGGGCGTCGCGCGCGGCGGCTTTGCTTCGCTGGTGGAAGAACGCGGTGGCGCTGTCCGCAGCGCCACGGCATTCATGAAGCGGGAGGCATCGCCCTCGGCCAGCGCTTGCGCGCCATCCGAAATGCCGCGCAAAAGATCATCCAGCCAGTCGGCGTCGGCCTTGGCAAAATCGTGCAGCACGTATCCCGCCACCGCATCCTTGTGGCCGGGATGCCCGATCCCAAGCCTGATGCGCGCATAGGCATCGGTGCCAAGGTGCTGGTGGATCGAGCGCAGACCGTTGTGGCCCGCATGCCCGCCGCCCGCTTTCCAGCGGCATTTGCCGGGGGCAAGGTCCAACTCGTCATGAAAGACGGTCAGCGCCTCGGGGCCGAGTTTGTAGAAGGAAAGCGCCGCCCGCACGGATTCGCCCGACAGGTTCATGAAGGTTTCGGGCTTCAGAAGCAGCACTTTTTCCGCGCCAAGCCGCCCTTCGGCCACCTGCCCCTTGAACGCCCGCCGCCACGGTGCAAAGCCGTGATCCGTGGCAATGCGGTCCACTGCCATGAACCCGATGTTATGCCGGTGACCCGCGTATTGCGCGCCGGGATTGCCAAGGCCCGTGAACAGCTTCATTGACGTCGCCCTCTTGACCCGCGCCCCTTATGCCCCGAAGTCGATGGCAAGACAAAGGGGGTGCCCATGTATCTGACGATGAACCGCTTCAAGGTGAAGCCCGGGCAAGAGGCCGCGTTCGAGGCGGTCTGGACGGGGCGGGAAAGCAAACTGCCCGAAGTGCCGGGGTTCGTTGCCTTCCATCTGCTGAAGGGCCCGGCGCGGGACGGCTATCACCTTTATGCCAGCCACACGATGTGGGAAAGCGAGGATGCCTTCACCGCCTGGACGAAATCCGAGGCGTTCCGGTCGGCACACAAAGGTGCTGGCGCGCACGGGGATATCTATCTTGGCCCGCCGGAGCTGGAGATTTTTGAAACGGTGCAGGCGATCGGGGTGTAAAGTGGCGCGGCCCCGCAACGCCCCTTGCTCTGGCACTGGACCGTACCGCAAAACAATGGGCGCGGGGGTTTCCCCTCGCGCCCAATGCCGCCAGCCCCGTTGGGGCCACGCGATTATTCTTCGCTCGCCTCAGCAGATTCTTCGTTGTCCGAAGAGCGCAGGCCCGACGGGGCCGAGATGTTGGCCACAACGAAGTTGCGCTTGATCGAGGGCTTTGCACCCTCGGGTAGCGGGATATCGCTGATGTGGATCACGTCGCCGATCTGCTTGCCGGTCAGGTCCACTGTGATGTGATCGGGGATATCGCCCGCGGTCACTTCCAGTTCCACCTCGGGGCGCACCACCGTCAGCGTACCGCCACGCTTCAGCCCCGGCGCCGCTTCATGGTTGATGAAGGTGACGTGGATGAAAAGGTTGATGCGGCTCGTGCGGCGCAGGCGCATGAGGTCAAGGTGCGTCGGCAGATCCTTCACCACGTCACGCTGGACGTTGCGGCAGATCACGCGCACATCTTCCTGCCCCTCGACCTTGAGGTTCCAAAGCGTGGACAGGAAGCGACCTGCCTTCAGCTTTTTCAGGAGGTAGTTGTATTTCACGTTGATGGGCTGCGGGTCTTTCCCGCCGCCATAAACGATGCCGGGCACGAAGCTCTCTCTGCGAGCTTGACGGGCGGCCCCCTTGCCTGTCCCCGTCCGTGCCTCGGCTACAAGATCAGGGATCTCGCCAGCCATCAGGTTTCTCCATTTATAAATCCGCCGCCCTCCAAGGGTGTGCGGCGCGACCGGGGGGCTATAGCCGCGATTCGGGGAGATGGGAAGGGAAAAGGGATTGCCAGCCGAATTGGCCCGGCGGATGCTGCGCCCATCATCTGCAAGGGCGGGGAGGGCATCATGCAGGTAACTTTGCTTTTGGGAACGACAAAGGGCGCGTTCCTGCTGACCGGCGATCCGCGGCGGGACAAATGGGCGGTCAGCGGGCCTCATTGCGGGGGCTGGCCGATCAACCACGTGATCGGGGATGGACAAACGCTTTGGGCTGCGGGCGGGGGCGACTGGCATGGCGCTGGTGTCTGGCGGTCTGAAGACGCAGGGCAGACCTGGGATCTGGCCCTGCTGGCCAACGGGCAGATGGACGAATGGCTGACAAACGATGCCGGTTTCGCAGCCATGGTTGGCCACGGCCCGGCGCCGGACGCGGCCTTCAAGGGGCAGGCGAGTGCTGTGTGGTCGCTGGGGACGGCGGGCGGGGTGCTTTATGCTGGCGCAAAGCCCGGCAAACTTTTCCGCAGCCACGACCGTGGGCGCACGTGGGAGGGGGTTGAGACGATCAACAGCCATGCCGGGCGCGAGGATTGGGAGCCGGGCGCCGCGGGGCTGGTGCTGCACACCATCGTGGCCGACCCCGGTGACCCTGCAAAGCTGTGGATCGGCATTTCAGCGGCGGGGGTTTTTGCGACCGAGGATGGCGGGGCAAGCTGGGAACGGCGCAACCGGCTGTCGAACGCAGGGGCCGCGCATGTCCATGTCGGGGCACCGCCCGGCCACGACCATGACACCGGCCTTTGCGTACACAACATGGTGCGCGCGCCGGGTGACGGCGATGTGATGTACCAGCAGAACCACCATGGCGTCTTCCGCAGCGGCGATGGCGGGCGAAGCTGGGACGCGATCAGCGAGGGCCTGCCCTCGACCTTCGGCTTTCCCATCGCGGTTGATCCTGCCGATCCTGCAACGCTCTGGGTTCTGCCGCTTAACGGCGACAGCAAGGGGCGGTATCCGCCGGATGCCTCTGCCGCCGTGTGGCGGTCGCGCGACGGTGGCGAAAGCTGGCACGATTGCCGGGTCGGGCTGCCGCAGGCGAACTGCTACTTCACCGTGTTGCGGCAGGCGATGACAGTGGATCGCGCCACGCCGACGGGGGTGTATTTCGGCACCAACACAGGGTCTGTCTTTGCCAGCCGCGATGGCGGCGGCGCGTGGGCCGAGATTGCACGTCATCTGCCGACGGTGCTGTCGGTAGAGACGCTGACAACGCCCTGACACCGGACCGCCGGGGGATCTGGCGCATGGGCAAATCCCGCGCCCGCACCTTCAGGCGCGGTGCGGAACGTCGCTTCATTCGCAAGCGCCCGAATGGTGGCTTGCCCCGGCAGGACGGGGGCGCTACCTCAGCCGGAACCAGAGACCGGACTGCCCCTCATGCCCTTCCTCGCCCTTGTTGTGCTGGCGCGTGCGCCGCTGGCCGCCTTTGCGGCCATGGGGGTGCTTTGGGGCACGTTTGCCGCCGTCCTGCCCGACCTCAAGGCCATGCTGGATGTGGGCGAGGCAGAGCTGGGGCGGCTGATCCTTTTCACGCCGATTGCCGCGATGGGGGCGATGCTGGCGGCACCGCGTTTTGGGGTGGTGCTGGGCCGCATGGCGCTGCCCGTGGCGGCCACCATCATGGCACTGGCCTTTGCCGGGCCGGGGCAGGCCACGTCGCTTGTCCTGTTCCCGGTTGCCATGATGGCCTGCGGAGCGGGTACCGGCCTCACGGATGTGCTGATGAATGCGCGCGTGGCGGCGATGGAGAACGCGCGCGGGGTGCATCTGATGAACCTGTGCCACGCCGGATATTCCTTCGGCTATGCCGGGGCCGCGCTGGCGACGGGCGCGATGCGCGGTGCGGGCTGGGGGCCCGATTGGGTGATGGGCACGATGGCGGTGGTCGCTCTTGGGTTGGCCCTGCTGACGGCCGAGCGTGACGGTCAGATCGAGGGGTTGGCGCGGCCCAAAGGCGGGGCTGGGCACCTTGGCCTTGTGCCGGTGATCGGGGGCGGGATCGTGCTGATCGCGTTTCTGACAGAGAACGCGGCGGAAAACTGGTCGGCCTTGCATATTGAGCAGACGTTGGGCGGCAGCCCGGCGGAGGGCGCGATGGGGCCTGCCGCATTGGCCCTGACGATGGGCTTTGCGCGGCTGGTGGGGCAGAGGTTTGCGAGCCGGACCAACCCGGTGCTGCTTTTGATCGGTGGCGCCACTCTGTCGGCCACCGGCGCGCTGATCGCTGCTGGCGCCGGATCGCCGATGATGGCCTATGCCGGGTTCATCGTGATGGGGATCGGGGCTTCGGTGATCGCACCCACGGCGTTTTCGCTGGTCGGCCGATACGGCCCGCCGGATGCGCGGGCGCGGGCGGTGGCACGGGCCACCCTCTTGGGCTACTTCGGCTATTTCTTCGGCCCGCCGCTTCTGGGAATGATCGCCGGGGCGTTCGGGCTGCGCATGGCCTTTGTCTTTGCCGCCGTGATGCTGCTGGCGGTGTTGGCGCTGGCGCCGATGCTGCGGCGGGTCGCCGGTGCACGGGTGGTGGTTTAGAGTCGGCCCCGGGCCGATGTGCCCGGGGATTTTGCCGGAAGGCCGCTTGACCCCGATGCCACACTGCCTTGGCCCGGAATTAAGGCGCACGGCGCCCGACCTCTCCCCTTTGGGCGCCGTGCAGCGGTGCCAGCAGACATCCGGTGAGAGATGCGGCGGCATAGAATGCCCAAACCCACCCCTTAGCGCCCACCCGAGGCCGGGCACGGCCCTCTGTTGCACAGATTTGCAAGCCTGCGTGCCGCCCTGCACGGCGGACGCCCTGTCCCGCAGCAGGCCTAGCCGATGCGGCGGCCCGTGGTGGCGTCGAAAAGATGCAGCGCTTCCGGCGCCACCGTCAGCGTCAGGTGATCGGCCAGCGCGGCCGTCGCGGGCACCGCAGCAACCATTGATTGACCCCCTGACCGCCCGTGGATCAGCCGCGTGGCCCCCAG
>JBBSBE010000045.1:0-26357 GCA_038251625.1 Rhodobacterales bacterium | reverse complement strand
TCCTTGGCAATCACGACTGGTGGGACGATGACGCCGCGCAGCAGCGGCGTGCGGCGCCCGTGCACGCGCAAAAGGTGCTGCAGGATGCGGGGATCGGCGTTCTTGTCAACCGCGCCTTGCGCATCGGACAGGGCGATGCCGCCTTCTGGCTGGCGGGGCTCGACAGCCAGCACGCGATTCAGGGCGCGCGGCGCAGGCATGAGGGGCGGCACGATCTGCCCGCAACGCTTGCCCAAGTGGCTGATAACGCGCCGGTGATCCTTTTGGCGCATGAGCCCGACATCTTTCCCGAGGTTCCCGCGCGGGTGTCGCTGACGCTGTCGGGGCACACCCACGGGGGGCAGATCCGCCTTGGCCCGATCGTGCCCGTGGTGCCATCCCGCTTTGGCGCGCGCTATGCCTATGGCCATGTGACGGAAGGTGGTCGGCATCTGGTCGTGTCCGGCGGGCTTGGCTGTTCGGGCCTGCCGTTTCGGTTCGGGATGCCGCCCGAGATTACGGTGGTGGACCTAGGCCAGGGCGCGGACTAGCCGCGCAGTCAGATCGTCCACAGTGTCTGCGCGGTCGAACTGGGTGCGCAGGCCGGGGTCGGCGAAACCCTCGGCGATCACATGGTCGATCAGTGCGATCAGGGGTTGCCAATAGCCATCGGTATCCAGCAGCAGGATCGGCTTTTCGTGCAGCCCGATCTGGCGCCATGTCAGCACTTCGAAAAATTCGTCCAGCGTGCCCGCGCCACCGGGCAGCACGACGGCGGCATCGGAATTCATGAACATCACCTTCTTGCGCTCGTGCATGTCCTCGGTGATCACGAACTGATGCAGATCGCGCCGCCCGGCCTCGCGCGCCACAAGATGCGCGGGGATCACCCCCATCGCGCTGCCGCCTGCGCCAAGGGCGGCACGCGCCACCTCGCCCATAAGGCCCACGTCACCGGCACCATAGACCAGCCGCCAGCCCGCTTCGGCAATCATCCGCCCGGTTGCGCGCGCGACCTCTGAATAGGCCGGTCGGGCGCCGGGGCGTGATCCGCAGAAGACACAGACGGAACGGATCAAGGCCATGGGGACGCAAACTCCTCAAATTCTGTTGCCATTTCCGCTGATACGGGCGTTTCTGTGGAAAAGGAAGCGACGGCGCGCCGCAGGGCCGTGCTGTGGCGACAGGGGGATGCAGATGGCCGGTTGGCGGTCGATGGGGCCCGGGGCACGGTTGGCCGTGCTGGCGGGTGGTGGCGTGCTTGTTGGGGGCGCGCTGGTTTTGCTGTTGCCTCTTCTTGCGCCGCCAGCGCCCCCGCTGCCGGTTCCGGATGCGCCAAGCCTGGTGGCGGAATTGCCGGGCGGGGCGCCGTCTGCCGTGATCGATCCGGGTGTGGACCTGCCGCCTGCGGAAACGGCCGCCCCGGATCCGGCGATCCCGGACACGCCCGACGCCGTCCTCCCGAACCCCGAAGCCGCATCCTCCGCGCCGCCGCCCGCCGTGAGCGCCGAGGTTGCAGGTCTGCCGACACCCGGTGCGGCCACCTCCAGCCCGCCGCAAGCCCCGCCATCGCCCGGCGCCGCACCCGCCGGGGCGCAAGCGCCCGAAGCGCCCGCAGCCCTGCCTGCGACAGAGGCGCCGGCTGTCGCCACCACGGCCCCGCCGGTGCCGCCAAGCTTCGACGTCTGGCGGATGACGCCGGGCGGTGATGTCACATTGGCCGGTCGCGCGGCGCCGGGGGCCGTGGTTGCCGTGCTCGTGGATGCCGCCGAGGTGGCGCGGGCGACGGTTACGGGGCGGGGCGAGTTCGTGGCGCTGTTTTCCCTGCCACCCGGCACGACGGCGCGCTTGATGACGCTGGCGACAATCCTGCCCGGTGGTGAACAGATCGCGGGCAGCGAACAGGTGCTTCTGTTGCCAAACGAAGCGCCACCGGTTGCACCGACCGACGCGACGATACCCGGGGCGTCGACCGATCCCACGCAGCAGATCGTGGCCGCAGATGTGGCCAGCGAGGATCCCGCGCCGGTATCCACGGACGCACCCGTCGATACCTCCGAGGCCGCACCGTCCGTTGCAGCCATACCCGAAGCGCCGGTCGCGCTGCAGCTTGGGGCTGACGGGGTGCGCGTGCTGCAACAGGGGGCGGCGCCCGTTGAAGGCCCGCAACCCGTGACGGTGGATGCCATCTCTTACGCGACGGACGGGTCCGTGCGGCTGGCGGGTCGCGGAATGCCGGGGGCGGTGGTGCGGCTTTATGTGGACAACCGCTTTGTGACGGCGATCCCTGTGGCGTCTGACGGCGCATGGGGTGGCGTGTTGCCGGGTGTTGCCCCCGGGCGCTACACATTGCGCGCGGATCAGACCGATCCTGATGGTGGCGTTCTGGCGCGGTTCGAGACGCCCTTCCAGCGCGAAACGCTGGAAGCGCTGGCCGCCGCGCAGGCGGCAAATCTGCCGCCTGCACCCGCCGCAACCACAGCGCCGCCGCCCGCGTCAGGTGAAGCACCCGTGACCGTTGCGCCGCCCCCCGCCACGGCCACACCGGCTGCGCCCGCGCCCGCTGTTCCGGTCGGGGCGCCTGAAACCGCAACGGCAGACACCCCAGAAATGCCCGCAGCCGCACCCGCAGCCGCGCCCGTCGCGGAAGGCACCGCGGCCCCCGCCGCGCCTGCCACCGTTGCCACCGCGCCGCTGACCCCCGCACCGGCCGGGGCGATCCGCGCGCCCGTGACGGTGACGGTGCAACCGGGCTTTACGCTTTGGGGCATCGCGGAAGGGCAGTACGGAAGCGGTTTCAACTACGTGCAGGTGTTCGAAGCGAACCGGGACAGGATCCGCGACCCCGACCTGATCTATCCCGGGCAGGTTTTCGCGCTGCCCCCCGCGCCCTGAGGGGCACTGGCAAATCCCACGCTCAGGCCCTAGGTAAGCCTGACGAAGGGAGACACGATGCGCCGAATGACCAGAAGCGTCCGCAGCAGCGACGCCAGCGAGACCGAGGCTTCCGGCCTGCAGACCATCCGCCGCGTCGTTCCCTATCTCTGGCCCGACGGCGAGAGTTGGGTCAAGCGCCGGGTCGTTGCGGCCTTCCTTTTGCTGATCTGCGGCAAGATCGTTTCGGTCAGCACGCCCTTTTTCTACAAGGCGGCGGTCGACAGTCTGGCCAATGATGCACGGGGCGAGGCCTGGCTTCTGGCCATCGGCGCGATCGGGCTGACGGTCGTCTATGGCCTGGCACGGCTTGGCGCGGTGGCCTTCAACGAATTGCGCGATGTGGTGTTCGTGCGGGTGGGTCAGCGGGCGTTGCGCAAGTTGGCGCTGGAAACCTTCACCCACATTCACCGCCTGTCGATGCGCTATCACATCTCGCGCAAGACGGGCGGCCTGTCGCGGATCATCGAGCGGGGGGTGAAGGGCGTCGATTTCCTTCTGCGCTTCATGCTTTTTTCCATCGGGCCGCTGATCCTTGAACTGATCATGGTGATGGTGATCTTCGCCACGCTCTTCGGGCTGTCCTATGCGCTGGTCGTGCTGGCGACCATCACGCTTTACGTCGCCTTTACCTTCAAGGTCACGGAATGGCGCGTAAAGCTGCGCCGCCAGATGAACGATCAGGATACCGATGCCAACCAGAAGGCCATCGACAGCCTGCTGAACTTCGAGACGGTCAAGTATTTCGGTGCAGAGATGCGCGAGGCGGATCGCTATGACCACGCGATGGAGGGGTATGAGACGGCGGCGGTGAAAACCGGGCAGTCGCTGTCGTTCCTCAACGCGGGGCAAGCCTGCCTGATCACCACCGGGCTTGTCGTGGTGATGGCGATGGCGGCGTCCGGCGTGCAGTCGGGCGCGCTGACGGTGGGCGATTTCGTGATGGTCAACGCCTACATGATCCAGATCACGCTGCCGTTGAACTTTCTTGGCACCGTTTACCGCGAAATCCGGCAGGCGCTGGTGGACATGGGCCAGATGTTCGGCCTTCTGGGCCAACCCGCCGAGGTTGTGGACAAACCCGGGGCGCCCGGCTTGCGCGTGGGCGGCGGCGAGGTGGTCTTCGATGCGGTCGAATTCGGGTACGAAGCCTCTCGCCCCATCCTCAAGGGCATTTCGCTGCGTGTGGGCCCCGGTGAGACGGTGGCGCTGGTCGGGCCGTCCGGTTCGGGCAAATCCACCATCGGACGGCTTCTCTTTCGCTTCTACGACGTGACGGGAGGGGCAATCAGGATCGACGGGCAGGACCTGCGCGACATCACGCAAGACAGCCTGCATGCCCGCATCGGCGTGGTGCCGCAGGATACCGTGCTTTTCAACGATACCGTCTATTACAACATCGCCTATGGCCGGCCAGAGGCCACCCGGGAAGAGGTGGAAGACGCCGCGCGGGCGGCCAAGATCCACGACTTTATCGTGTCGCTTCCCGAAGGCTATGAAACCAAGGTGGGCGAGCGCGGGCTCAAGCTTTCGGGTGGCGAGAAGCAGCGCGTGGGGATCGCCCGCACGCTTTTGAAGAACCCACCGATCCTGCTGCTGGATGAGGCGACAAGCGCGCTTGATACCCAGACAGAGCGGGACATTCAGGACAGCTTGCGTGAGATGGGGCAGGGGCGCACCGTCATCACCATTGCTCACCGGCTTTCCACGATTGCCGATGCTGACCGGATCGTGGTGCTCGAAGCGGGCCGGATCATCGAAGAGGGCACACATGATGCCCTGCTGGAGGCAAGCGGGCGCTACGCCGCGATGTGGGCAGCGCAGTCTGCCGAGGATCCGGTCGAGGGCGCGCCCGCCTTGGGCGCCACTGCCGACCCGGTTGGCAGCAAAAAGGAATTCGGGGTACAGGTGATCGGCGGTCGCTTCCAGAACGTGACGACGGGATGACCTGCGTGAATGTCGCCGAAGCCTTTGCCCACGGGCTTGGCAAGCCTTCACCTTTCCCTGTAAGACGGGGCAAGGGCAAGGAGACGGCGGCGTGAGCAACCCCGACAGCTTTATCGACGAGGTGACCGAAGAGGTTCGCCGCGACAAGGTCTTCGCGATTTTCCGCCGCTATGGCTGGATCGGGATCGTGGCGGTGATTGCGCTTGTGGGCGGCGCCGCATGGAACGAATGGCAAAAGGCGCAAAGTCAGGCGCGGGCGCAGGCCTTCGGTGATGCCATTCTGGCCGCGCTCGATGTGCCCGATGGCGCTGCCCGGCGCAGCGCGATCGCGGGGCTTGACGTGTCGGGCACCCAAGGTGCGCTGCGCGATCTGATGCTGGCCTCCGATCCGACCGCCGACCGCGAGGCCGCGCTGAAGGCGCTGGCTGCCGTGGCAGCAGACACCTCCGTTCCGCAGCTTTACCGCGATCTGGCCGATCTGCGCCGCGTTGTGGTCGCAGGCAACGACCTGACGGTGTCAGAGCGTCGCGCGATCCTTGATCCGCTGGCGGTGCCGGGGCGCGCCTTCCGCCCGATGGCGGCCGAACAGATGGCCTATCTGTCGATCGAGGCGGGCGAGACGGCGGAAGCACTGGCCCAGTTGACCGCGCTGCGCACGGCTCAGGACGCCCCGGCGGGCCTGCGTCGCCGCGCCGAACAGATGATCGCCGCCCTCGGCGGCACGCCCGCAGATGGCTGAACGCAGCCGCGCGCGCGGTGCCTCGTCATACCCAGGATTTGGAGGAGCCATGAGCCTTGTTCCCGGAACGCGGGCGCTGTGGCCGCTGGTACTTGGCCTGACGCTCGGCGCCTGCGCCGAGAAAGAGCTGATCCTTCCGGGCGAGCGGTTCGATACGCGCGCCCCCTTGGTGGCCTCGGAGCAGGTCGAGGGCCAGCCCGCGCCGGTAGACACGACGGGCAAGCGCGAAAACCGTGCCGAGCCGATCAACCTGCCCCCCGTCACCGCCAATGCCGATTGGACGCATCGTGGCGCCAACATCGGCCACCTTCCGCCGCATGGCGCGCTTTCTGCGTCGCCCGCTCTTCTGTGGTCCGCCAACATCGGGGCGGGCGATTCGCGCCGCAATCGGATTACGGCGGCGCCGATCGTGGCCGGTGGCCGGGTGTTTGCGATGGATGCGGTCGCGCGGGTCACGGCGGTTTCGCCTGCCGGTGCCGTGCTTTGGGCAACAGACCTTGTGCCCGATTTCGACAATAGCGCCGTTTCCGGCGGTGGTCTGGCCTTCGGCAACGGGCGGCTCTACGCGACCACAGGGTACGGCGAACTGGTGGCCATCGACCCGACCAGTGGCGGTGTTCTGTGGCGGCAGCGCCTCGACAGCACCATCGGCGGTGCCCCCGCGGTCGAGGGCAACACCGTCTATGCCGTGGGCCGCGATGGCGCAGGCTGGGCCGTGCAGGGCGATACCGGCAAGGTTCTGTGGCTGCTCAACGGTACGCCGTCGGTGTCCGGCGTCTCGGGCGCTGCGGGCCCGAGTGTCGATGGCAACCTCGTCCTCTTCCCGTTTTCCGCAGGCCAGATCATTGCCGCAGACAAGGGCACGGGCGCTGGCACATGGGCCGTCGCCGTTGCGGGCGAGCGGCGCGGACGCGCCTATGCCAACATCACCGATATCACCGGCGATGCGGTGGTTTCGGGCAAGACCGCCTATATCGCGAACCCGACGGGAAACACCGTCGCGGTCGACCTGACCACCGGCGGTCGCATCTGGACCGCGCAGGAAGGGGCCGTCGGCCCGGCGTTGCCGGTCGGCAACAGCGTTTTCATCGTGAATGACGAATCACGGCTTGTGCGCCTCGATGCAGCCACCGGCGAAGAAATCTGGTCGGTGGAGATGCCCTACTATATCCCCACGCGGCGCGAGAACCGGCGCACCACCATCACCGCGCATTATGGCCCGGTGCTTGCGGGCGGGCGGCTGGTTGTGGCCTCCGGCGACGGGGCGTTGCGCTTCTTCAACCCGGTCGATGGCGCGTCGCTTGGGCAGATCGCCTTGCCGGGTGGTGCGGCGGGCTTGCCTGCCCTGGCGGGTGGCGTGCTCTACGTGCCAAACCAGAATGGCCAACTTCTCGCTTTCCGTTGACGCAGCACACGTGCTAGGGCGCGTGTTCCTTCAGTGAAAGCCGGACATGAGCTTTACCCTTGCCATCGTGGGCCGCCCCAATGTGGGCAAATCCACGCTTTTCAACCGCCTTGTCGGGCGCAAGCTGGCGCTGGTCGATGACCAGCCCGGCGTCACGCGCGATCTGCGCGAGGGGGACGCGCGCCTGTTCGACCTGCGCTTCACGGTGATCGATACCGCAGGGCTCGAAGAAGTGACCGACGACAGCCTGCAAGGCCGCATGCGGCGGCTGACAGAGCGGGCCGTGGATATGGCGGATCTGTCGCTGTTCCTGATCGACGGCCGCATCGGTGTGACGCCGTCAGATGAGGTCTTTGCCGATATCCTGCGCAAGAAGGGCGCGCGGGTCATCCTTGGCGTGAACAAGGCCGAGGGGCGCGCGGGCGAGGCGGGGGCGCTGGAAGGCTGGTCACTGGGCCTGGGCGAGCCTTTGGCGATTTCCGCCGAGCACGGCGAGGGCATGGATGACCTTTATCGCCTGCTGAAGCCCTTCGAGGCCGAATTCGCCGAGCGTGAGGCCGAGAACGCGCCGCTTGTCGATGTGGATATCGAGGATGACGAGGCCGAGCCCGATCTTGAGGCGCACCGCCCCACCGCGAAGAAGCCCCTGCAGATCGCCGTGATCGGGCGCCCGAACGCGGGCAAGTCCACGCTGGTGAACAAGATCATCGGCGAGGATCGCCTGCTGACCGGCCCCGAACCCGGCATCACCCGCGACGCCATTTCTATCAAGGCCGATTGGTTTGGCACCCCGGTGCGCATCTTCGATACCGCCGGGATGCGGAAGCGCGCGAAGGTGGTCGAAAAGCTAGAGAAGCTGTCGGTATCCGATGGCCTGAGGGCGGTGCGGTTCGCCGAGGTTGTGGTGGTCCTTCTCGACGTCGAGATCCCGTTCGAGACGCAGGACCTGCGCATCGCCGACTTTGCCGAGACCGAGGGCCGGGCCGTTGTGGTGGCCGTGAACAAATGGGATCTTGAGGGCGAAAAACAGGAAAAGCTGGCCGAACTGAAAGAGATGTTCGACCGCCTGCTGCCCCAGTTGCGTGGCGCGCCGCTGATCACCGTCTCGGCAAAGACGGGCCGCGGCCTTGACCGGCTGCATGATGCGATCCGCCGCGCGCATGACATCTGGAACCGCCGCATCCCAACCGCGCGGCTGAACACCTGGCTTGGCGCCATGGTCGAGGCGCATCCTCCGCCGGCACCCGGCGGGCGACGGCTGAAGTTGCGCTACATGACGCAAGTGAAGACCCGGCCCCCCGGCTTCATCGTGATGGCCTCACACCCCGAACTGATGCCCGAAAGCTATCGCCGCTATCTTGTGAACGGGCTGCGCGATCATTTCGACATGCCGGGCACGCCGATCCGCGTGACCTTCCGGGGGCAGGGGTCGAAGAACCCGTTCAAGGACAAAAAGAACTTCGGCACGCCGTCACGGCTGCGCAAGCACCTCGACAAGAAGAACGACGGGACCTGAGCGGCGGCCTCGGCCTCACTCTGCCGCGATGGTGATCACAGGCTCCATCCCGTTCAACTCTGCGTCCGACAGATGGCACTTGATCTGATGGCCAGCCGCCAGCATCCGGTTCGGTGGCATCTCGGTTTCGCACAGGTTTCCCGGCACCTTCGATTTCCAGCCGCAGCGCGTCTGGAACGGGCAACCGGGGGGCGGGTTCATCGCCGAGGGGATGTCGCCGTCCAGCAGGATGCGCTTTTTCTTGACCTTCGTATCGGCGATGGGCACCGCCGACAGCAGCGCCTCGGTGTAGGGGTGGTAGGGCGGGCTGAACACCTGATCGGTAGTGCCAAGTTCGACCACATGGCCCAGATACATCACCATCACCCGGTCGCTTAGATAGCGCACGATGGAAAGATCGTGGCTGATGAACAAAAGCGTCGTGCGGTTCTTGCGCTGGATCTCCATCAGAAGGTCGGTCACCGCCGCCTGCACCGACACATCGAGCGCAGACACAGGCTCATCCGCCACCACCACCTTGGCCCCGCCCGCGAAGGCGCGTGCAATGCCCACCCGCTGCTTCTGCCCGCCCGACAACTGGCGCGGCATCCGTTCGGCGAACTGGCGCGGCAGCTTCACCAGATCCAGAAGCTCCAGCATCCGGTTGCGGCGCTCTTCGTCCGATTTGCCCTCGTTGAAGATCTCCAACGCCCGGATGATCTGGCGACCGACGGTCATCGACGGGTTCAGCGTATCGAAGGGGTTCTGGAACACCATCTGGACAGACGACACCGTGTTGGTGTTCCGCTTTTCGATGGGCGTGTCCTGAATGTCCTGATTGTAGAGGAAAATCTTGCCCGATGTCGCGGTTTCCAACCCCATCAGCACCTTGGCAAAGGTGCTTTTGCCGCAGCCGGATTCGCCGACGATGGCCAGCGTCTCGCCCTCGCGCGCCTCAAAGCTCAGCGTCTCGTTGGCCTTCACAACCTTGGCCGTACCGCCGCCAAAGGCGCCGCTGGATACCGAATAGTATTTCTTCAGATCCTCCATCCGCAGGACCACATCGCCCACCGGTGTCTTTTCCACCTTCTTGGCCAGAACAGGGGGCGCCAGCCAGTCAATCTCTGTCGACCGCAGGCAGCGCGTGGCATGGCGATTGCCCGGGGCAGGCGCCATCGGGATCTCGCCCACATCGCAGCGGCCCTTCTGGAAGTAGTCGCAGCGCGGGCCGAAATTGCACCCCGAGGGCCGCTCGTGCGGCAGCGGGAAGTTTCCGGGAATGGCGATCAGCGGGCGCGAATTCTTGTCGGCGCCCGGCAGCGGGATCGATCGGAACAGGGCCTGCGTATAGGGGTGGCGCATCTGGTCGAACACCTCGCCCACATTGCCCGTCTCGACCGCCTCGCCCGAATACATCACGCAAAGCCGGTCACAGACATCAAGCACCAGACCGAGGTTGTGGCTGATGAACAGCATCGAAGTGCCGTATTTGTGGCCGAGATCCTTGACCAGATCGACGATCCCCGCCTCCACCGTCACATCGAGCGCGGTGGTGGGTTCGTCCAGGATCAAGAGCGCGGGCTTGGACATCAGCGCCATCGCGATCACGATGCGCTGCTGCTGGCCACCTGAAAGCTGGTGGGGATAGGCGTTCACGATCCGATCGGGGTCGGGCAGGCGCACGTCGGCCACGATCTGGCGCGCGAGCTTCCACGCGTCGTCCTGCGACATGCCCTGATGGATCATCGGCACTTCGGCCAGTTGCGCGCCGATTTTCATCGCCGGGTTCAGGCTGGCCATGGGTTCCTGATAGATCATCGCGATCTCGGATCCGCGCAGCTTGCGCAGCTCATCCTCGCCGATGTTGGTGATGTCGCGGCCCTTGAACTTGATCGTGCCGCTCACGATGCGCCCGTTCTTGCCCAGATCGCGCATCACGGCCAGCGCCACGGTGGACTTGCCGCACCCCGATTCGCCCACCAGCCCCATCGCCTCGCCCGCCATCACGGTGCAGGAAAAATCCATAACCGCCGGGATCTCGCGCAGGCGCGTGAAGAAGCTGATCGACAGGTTCTCGATTTCGAGGATGGGTTTGGTGTTGTCCCAGTCGGCCATGTGTCGAACCTCGCTCATGCAGGAGGGTGCGGGACCGGGGGCCAGCCCCCGGACCCCCGGGATATTTTCACAAAGAAGAAGCGGTATCGTCGGACATCAGTCTTTCAGGCTTTCTTCGCGCAGGCCGTCGGCCAGAAGGTTCAGGCCAAGAACAAGGCTCATCAACGCGAGGGCGGGCACGACGGCGGGGTGGGGGAAGATCGCCAGAAGGCGGCGCCCGTCGTCGATGGTGGAGCCCCAGTCAGGGGATTCCGGGCTGACGCCAAGGCCGAAGAAGCCCAGGGTTCCCAGAAGGATCGTGGTATAGCCGATGCGCAGGCAGAAATCGACGATCAGCGGACCGCGCGCGTTGGGCAGGATTTCCCATAGCATGATATACCAGGGGCCCTCGCCCCGGGTCTGGCCCGCCGCAACATAGTCGCGTGCCTTGAGATCCATCACGATGCCGCGCACGATGCGGAACACCGTGGGGGCGTTCACGAAGACGACCGACACGAAGACGTTCAGCAGGTTCGGCTCCATCGACCACACGCCCAGCGGATCGGCATTGAACGCGAGGCCCGAATAGGCCCAGAGGCCGATGACGAGCGTAACGCCGATGTAGATGTTGCGCTTGGGGGGATCGGTGAAAAAGCGGCTGTTGAACAGCACGCAAAGGAAGATCACCGGAAAGATGAACAACACGCCTGCAAGGATGACCGGGATGCCTGTCACCCGGATTTCCGGTGTGACGAGCAGGTAGAAAAGCAGGATGACGGGGAAAGCCAGCACGAGGTTCGCCACGAACGACAGCGCGGTGTCGAACTTGCCGCCGAAGTAGCCGGCTGGCAGACCAAGCGTGATCCCCACCATGAAGGCAAAGGTGGTGGCAGCAGGTGCAATGGCCAGCACCCGGCGCGCGCCCATCACCATGCGGCTGAACACATCGCGGGCAAGGCTGTCGCCACCCAGAAGGAAGTATTGCCCATCCGCATTCGGCACCGCCTTGCCCGGCAGCGCGTTCTTCATGCCCGAGATCTGGCCAAGCGGATCGAAGAGGATGATGAAATCGGCAAAGAGCGCCGTGAACACCCAGAACATCACGATCGCAAATCCGATCATGCCAACCGTGCTGTCAAAAAGCTTGCCGTAAAGGCCAAGCCGCCGCTTGAACCGGATCGACAGCACGAATGTGATCAGAAGGGCGATCCACACGGGCAGGAACTGCACCGCCATGCGCGCAAAGATGGCGCCCCAGGAAAGGTCTTCCATGCGCTTACCTCACGACAGCCGGATGCGGGGATTGAGATAGACGTAACCGATGTCCGATATGAGCTGCGTCACCAGCACCACGAAGACCGCCACGACCGAACAGCCGAGCAGAAGCTCGATGTCGTTGTTGCCCGCCGCCTGCACCAGCGTCCAGCCAAAGCCCTTGTAGTTGAACAGCGTCTCGACGATCACGACGCCGTTCAGCAACCAGGGAAACTGCAGCATGATCACCGTGAAGGGGGCGATCAGTGCGTTTCTGAGCGCGTGCTTGCGCACCACGTTGCCAAAGCTTACCCCCTTCAGGCGGGCGGTGCGGATGTATTGCTGCGTCATCACCTCGGTCATCGAGGCGCGGGTCATCCGCGCGATATAGCCGATGCCGTAAAGGGCGATGGTGATCACCGGCAGCCCGAAGTTCCAGAACGTCAGCTTGTCCATCGCGCTGGTGGCCGTGCCCTGAAAGAGCGTGCGCCCCGATATCCACCCGCCCTCTGCCAGCATCGGTGAAATGCCGGTGGTGGCGGACGCGAAAATCACGATCAGGATCACGCCCGACACGTATTCCGGCGTGGCGGTCGAAGCGATGGCGACGGTCGAAAGCGACCGGTCGAGGCGCGAGCCTTCGCGCATCCCGGCCAGCACGCCCAGAAGCAGCGACGTCGGCACCATCACGATCATGACCCACAGCATGAGCCACGACGTCAGCCCCAGCGCGCGGGCAAGGATGGAACTGACGGTCGTCTTGAAAACGGTTGTGTAGCCCCAGTCGCCTTGAAGGATCCCGCAAAAGCGCGCGGCGGTTTCCGCCGTGGCGCCACCACGGATACAGCGCCCGGTTTCGGTGCCGTCATCCGCCGTCAAGCGCCAGCCAGGCACCACACCCAGCCACTCGCCGTAGCGCAGAAACACCGGGCGTGCATAGCCGTTGCGTTCAAGCCAGGAGTCGACCGCAGCGTCATCCATCCGCACTGACGCTTCCGACTTGGCGAGTTTTTCCAGGTTGGGAGGAAGGTTCGTCATGAAAAAAACGATGAACGTGAGGCAGACTGCCGTGAGCAGCATCACACACAAGCGTTTCAGCACGAATGTCAGCAATGGCTATCCTTTCGCGGCAGGCGCGTGTCGCGGTGAAAGGGATTGGGCGCGCCCGATGGCGCGCCCGCAGTGAAGGATCAGGCCGCGATCCACCACTGGTAGTGGTGATGCTCGAACGTGGCGTGCATCTCGGCGCCTCTGACCTTGGGATCGGCGTGGCGATAGAGCGACCGCCAGAACGGCTGCACCATAACGCCCTGCTCCTGCATGATCTCCTCGACGCGCTTCATCACGACGCTGCGCTTTTCGGCATCGGCGATCGACAGGGCCTTGGCGAGCTCGGAATCGAACTCGGCGTTCGCGAAGGCGGATTCGTTCCATGCCTCTCCCGACCGGTAGGCCAGTGCCAGAACCTGAACCCCCAGCGGACGCATGTTCCATTCCGTGCACGAGAATGGATACTTCAGCCAGTCGTTCCAGAAGGTCGAACCCGGCAGGACCGTACGCTTGATCTTGATGCCGGCATCGCGGATCTGCGCCGCGACGGCATCGCAAGAGGCCGCCTGATACGCGTCATCCACCGAAATCAGCTCGAACTCATGATCCGCCTTGCCCGCGGCTGCGATCATTTCCTTGGCCTTGGCCGGATCGATCACCAGCGGCGGCAGTTCGGCATATTCGGGGTGGATCGGGCAGACGTGATGGTTCTCGGCAACGGTGCCGCGGCCCGAATAGCCCAGTTCCAGGATGACCGAATTGTCCACAGCCATGGTCAGCGCCTTGCGGACGTTCACGTCCTTGTAGTCCTCCGAGTCCTGGTTGAACCGGATGGCAAGGGTGGCTGCCGTGACGGCTTCCGACCGTGTCCAGCCCAGCCCATCGAGGATGTCGATGAACTCGCCGACAGTCTGGTAGGTGATGTCGATCTCGCCCGAACCTGCAGCGGCGACAGACGCCGCAGGGTCCGTGCCAAGGTCGATGTATTCGATCTTGTCGAGGTACGGGCCGCCATAGACGGCAGTGCCCCACCAGGTGTGGTTCGGGTTCAGCGCCAGCACCTGCTTCACGCCAACGTCGTTCGACTCGGGCAGATAGGGGCCGGTGCCGATCGGATTGGATGCCGGATCACCATTGTCATAGCTTTTGTGCACGACTGCGGAAGGGTAGTCGGCCATGCCCGCGATGATGGTGATATCAGGCGACAGAAGCGTGATCTTGACGGTCGAGGCATCGACCGCGACAGCCGCGCCTTCGCGCATCGTCTTGGTCTCGGTGTTCACCAGTGCGGCCATGCGCCCGGCCATCGAGTTGCCCTCGACATTGCCGTCGCACCAGCGGGTGATGTTGTAAACAACGTCATCGGCGGTGAAATCGTCGCCATTGTTCCACTTCACGCCCGGACGCACCTTCAGGGTGTATTCGGTCGCATCATCATTGGCCGACCAGCTTTCCAGCAGCATGCCGCGGAACGACCCGTCGTTGTTGTATTCGACAAGGTACTCGATCCAGCCGCGGGTGAAGTTGGCGATCTCGCTCCAGTCGGCGGTACGCGGGTCCTTCAGGCCCCGTGTTTCCATCTGCATCCGCAAGGTGCCGCCCTTCGTGGGCGTTTCGGCGCGCGCTTCCGGCGCGGCCAGGCCCAGCAGGCCGTAAGCCAGCGGCGTGGCCACGCCAAGCGCCGACACGCGGGTCAGAAACTCGCGGCGGCTCAACTGGCCCGCCTTCACCTCTGCAGCATACATCCGCGCGGCGGGGTGGATCATCCCCGCCTTCGGGTTCATGTCGGTCATATCCGTCTCCCTGACAACTTTTTTATGGGCTCGGGCAACAGACTGCCCGACTGCGCGGCTTTGTCCGCGCTCGCCCGCTCATTCCGCACTGGATTTAACCAAAGGTCAACGTTTGTATTCGCCACAACGTCGCATGAATGCGACAGTGGCACGGGCAAAAAGGCCTTCAGGGCGCGCGGCGGAAGGCCGTGGGCGACTTGCCCGTACGGTTCTGGAAAGCCCTTGTAAAATAGGCAGGCGAGGTGAACCCAAGCGCCTCGGCCACGCGGTTCACGGGCAGTTTCGTTTCGCTCAGCATCTTGCGCGCCTCGAAGATCAGGCGATCATGCAAAAGGCCCGATGCCGGGCGGCCGCAGGCGATCTTGCAGCAGCGCGTCAGATGCGTGGGTGTCACACCCAACGCTTCGGCAAAATCCGCAACACCCATGCCCGAACGGAAATCGCGCTCAAGAAGCGCCGCGTAGCGCGATACCAGTCGGCGGGCGGCATCGGGGCGGGCCGTTTCTGGCGAGGTCCGCTCAACCTGGCGTTCAAGCCAGACACCGACCAGGCCCAGATAGTGCCGTGCCGCGCGCTCTGCCGCCGGTGTGCGCGCCTCGATCTCGCGGCCGATGGCATCCAGCAACAGGTTCAGTTCCTGCGCCGCGTGCGTTTCGCGGATGCGCAGATGCTGCGGGGCGGCGGGCAGCGTCACATTGGTGCCACGCCCGAAGAACACGGCCGTGCCGAAAACCTGTGGGCCAACCTCGAACCCGTGCATCACCCCGGCGGGAATGAACACCGCGTTCATCGCAGTGTAGCCCCGGGTCGAGCCCGCTACGGTGATCCGGCCCTGGCCCTTGGTGAACCACAAGAGCATCGGCTCGGAAATCGACCGCATCGCCTCAACCCGCCAGCGCCCGCCGGCGGCAAGACGGGGGATCGCGGCAAGACGCATGGGCGTGGGCGCGGTTGGGTCCGGGTTCAAGGCGGGTATCCGATGAGGAAGGGTTGTCGAGCGCACAGATAAACAGCCTGCAGGCAGAGTCCCAAGCGAAAAGCGGACCCCCGGGCGAAAAATCGCGCGGGCGTGCGGCCTCCCGGTCAGGGCTGTGGGAACGCGGCCCAGTCGGCCATCCGTTTGCGCAGCCATGTGCGCTGACGCTTGGCGTATTGGCGTGTGGCGGCCTGCGCCCGAAGGATCGCCTCTGGCAGCGCCACCTCGCCGCGCAGATGGGCGACCAGCTCGGGCGCGCCGATGGCGCGTGCCCAGGGGGCCGCTGCATCCCAGTGGGACAGGGCTGCGCGCACCTCCTCCAGCGCGCCGCCCGCCACCATCGCGGCAAAACGCGCGTCGATCCGCGCCGCCAACGCATCGCGGGCGGGTGAGATCACCAGCGCCTCAACCGACGCGCGGGGCAAAAGCGGGGTCGGCGGCGTCGCATGCCAGGCCGCAAGGCCCCGGCCCGTGGCCTGCAGCACCTCCCACGCGCGCTGGATCCGCGCAGGGTTTCGCGTGTCGATGCGGGCGGCGGTTGCAGGATCAAGCTCCGCCAGCAGCGCCCCCGCACCCGACGCGGCCATCCGGGCGTCAGCCTCGGCGCGCACACTGGGAGGAATGGGCGGCACCTCTGCCAGCCCCTCGGTCAGCGCCGAAAGATAAAGCCCCGTGCCCCCCACAATCACCACCGGTCGCGGGCCCCCCAGCAGCGGCGCCACCTGCCGAAGCCAGTGGCCCACCGAAAACGGCGCCCCGCGCGTCACATGGCCATAGAGCGCATGGGGCGCGATCGCCTCTTCCTCCGGCGACGGCCGCGCGGTCAGCACACGCCAGCTGTCGTGGCATTGCAGCGCATCGGCGTTCACGATCAGCCGCCCGTCGCGCGCCGCAAGCGCCAGCGCAAGCGCCGACTTGCCCGCCGCCGTGGGCCCGGCGATCAGCACCGGGCGTTCGCGTGAAACCGCCGCCAATCCCTCCATCGCGCCGTCCGGCCCCCGCGCCCCGTTGAACTCCGCCCGCTTTTCGCTCATTTTGCCGCGCAGTCCAGCCCGAACCACAATTGATGGAGACCGCGCGCCATGTCCGACGCCCCAGAAACCGCTGCCCACGACCCGGCGGCGCCGCAGGTGCGCTACACCCGCGTGATGCTCAAGATCTCGGGCGAGGCGCTGATGGGCGATCTGGGCTACGGGCTGCACCCGCCCACCGTCAGCCGCATTGCGCAGGAGGTGAAGTCCGTCCACGATCTTGGCGTCGAGATCTGCATGGTCATCGGCGGCGGCAACATCTTTCGTGGCCTGCAAGGCTCGGCGCAGGGGATGGAGCGGACGACGGCCGATTACATGGGGATGCTGGCCACAGTGATGAACGCGCTGGCCATGCAATCCTCGCTCGAGGCGCTTGGCGTCTATACCCGCGTGATCTCGGCCATCCCGATGGATCAGGTCTGCGAACCCTACATCCGCCGCCGCGCCGTGCGGCACCTCGAAAAGAAACGCGTCTGCATCTTCGCGGCGGGCACCGGCAACCCCTACTTCACCACCGATACCGCAGCCACGTTGCGCGCCAACGAGATGACGTGCCAGGCGATCTTCAAGGGCACCAAGGTGGACGGCGTCTACGACAAGGACCCCAAGAAACACCCCGATGCCAAGCGCTATTCCACGGTCAGCTACGACGAGGTCCTGGAAAAGCATCTGGGCGTGATGGATGCGACCGCCATCGCGCTGGCGCGCGACAACGATCTGCCGATCATCGTCTTTTCGCTCGACGAACCCGGCGGGTTCCGCGGCATCCTTGCCGGGCAGGGCACCTATACCCGGGTGCAGGGCTAGACCCGGGGGTAGGGTGGGTGCACCCACCCTACAGGCTACCCAGCCGCCGCGCGCGCTGCTAGAAGCGCTCGGGCAACAGTGAAAGAAGGACCATTGCCATGTCCCAGGATGAGCTAGACATCGACCTCGACGCGCTTGAGCGGCGGATGGATGGCGCCATGGCCAATCTGCGCACCGAATTCGGCAGCCTGCGCACAGGCCGCGCCTCGGCCTCGATCCTTGAACCGATCCAGGTGGATGCCTACGGCCAGATGACACCGATCAACCAGCTTGGCACCGTCAATGTGCCCGAACCGCGCATGGTTGTCATCAACGTCTGGGACAAGGGGCTGGTGAACAAGGTGGAAAAGGCGATCCGCGAAAGCGGCATCGGGATCAACCCGATCACCGATGGCCCGCTGATCCGCCTGCCGATCCCCGAGCTGAACGAGGAACGCCGACGTGAACTGACCAAGGTGGCGGCGGGCTATGCCGAACAGGCGCGCGTGTCCATCCGCAACGTGCGGCGCGACGGCATGGACCAGATCAAGAAGGCCAAGTCTGCGGGCCTCTCGGAAGACGACCAGAAGATGTATGCCGACGAGGTGCAGGAGTTGACTGACAAGGCCATCGCCACCGTCGACAAGGCGCTGGAATCAAAGCAGGCCGAGATCATGCAGGTCTGACGGCCGGCGCGCGCGGGAGAGACTGACCTATGCAGCACGATGCGGCACTGCCTCGCGCCGGGGGGCCTGGCATGACAACGCCCGGCCACGTGGCCATCATCATGGACGGCAACGGCCGCTGGGCCACCAATCGCGGCTGGCCGCGCCTTGTGGGCCATCGCAAGGGCGCAGAGCGGGTGAAGGAAATCGTGCGCTGCGCCCCCGATCTGGGCATCGGCTGGCTGACCATCTATGCCTTCTCGACCGAGAACTGGAAGCGCTCCACCGAAGAGGTGCTGGGCCTCATGGCCATCTTCGCCCGGTATATCCAGCGCGAGGCCGACAGGCTGGCGGCAGAGGGTGTGCGCATGCGCTTCATCGGCGACCGCTCGCGGCTGGATCCCAAATTGCAGCGCTTGATGGCGGGGATCGAGGCGCGCACGGCAGGCCTGACCCGGCTGAACCTCACCGTGGCGATCAACTACGGCGGGCGCGACGAAATCCTGCGCGCGGCGCGAAAGCTCGCACAAGACGCCGCTGACGGTCATCTCGACCCCGCCGACATCAGCGAGGCGGCGCTTGCCGCGCGGCTTGATACCGGCGGTCTGCCCGATCCCGATCTGGTGATCCGCACATCGGGTGAAACCCGCATTTCCAACTTCCTGCCCTGGCAGGCGGCCTATGCCGAATACGAATTCACCGCCACGCTCTGGCCCGATTTCACCCCGCAGGAACTGGCGGCGATCCTGTTGCGCTTTGGCAACCGCGACCGGCGCTTCGGCGGGGCCGTCGCGCGATGAGCACGGCGCCCTTGCCCCCCCTCCCACCGCGCGTGCCGAGGTGGAGCGATCTGCGCCGCAGGCTTGTTTCTGCCTTTGCGATGCTGGTGATCGGCGGGGTCGAGATCTGGCTTGGCGGGCCTGCCTTTGCCGCGCTCGTCGTGCTGGTGACGGGCGGCATGGTGTGGGAACTGGCGCGGATGACCGCGCCCGCACGCAGCAGCGAGGCGCTGTGGATCGGGGCCGGGTCTGGGGTGGCGCTCCTCGCCACGTTCTTCAATGACGCGCCTGCCGCGCCGATCCTTCTGCTGGTGCCGTCGCTTGTGCTTGCCTTCGGCGCGCGGCGCTGCCGCAGGCTTGCAGCGGCGCTGGCAGCGGCGGCGATGGTGGCGGGCTACGGCCTTGTCTCGATCCGGCAGGGCGCGGGCACGACCGCGCTTGTCTGGCTGATCCTGATCGTCGTGGTATCCGACGTGATGGGATATTTCGTCGGCAGGATGCTGGGTGGCCCGCGCTTCTGGCCCTCGCTCAGCCCCAAGAAAACATGGTCCGGCACAATCGCGGGCTGGGTCGGTGCGGCATTTGTGGGGGCAGGGTTCGTTGTTGCCGGGCTGGCGGGGCCAGCGGGATGGCTGCTGGTGCTTGTCTCGCCCGTTCTGGCCTTCGCAGGCCAGATGGGGGATATCGCTGAAAGCTGGCTGAAGCGGCGCACGGGCGTCAAGGACAGCTCCGGCCTCATCCCCGGCCACGGCGGCCTGCTGGACAGGTTCGACGCGCTGACAGGGGCGGTGGTCGCGGTGATGCTGCTGGGCCTCGTGTCGCACCTTCCCCTGCCCGCGCCACATCCCTTCGGCCTTGCAGGAAAGCCCTGAGCGCATGCGCAGCGTTTCCGTCTTCGGTGCCACAGGCTCCATTGGGGAAAGCACCTTCGACCTTCTGATGCGGGCAGGGGGGCCAGAGGCGTACCGGACGGTGGCCCTGACAGGCGGGCGCAACATCGCGCGGCTGGCCGATATGGCGCGGGCGCTGCGGGCCGACTTGGCCGTGACGGCACATCCCGATCTTCTGGAGCCGCTGCGCACGGCCCTTGCCGGCACGGCGACAGAGGTGACCGCCGGGCCGCAAGCCATCGCCGACGCCGCCGACCGCCCCGCCGACTGGGTGATGAGCGCCATCGTGGGCGCTGCGGGCCTGGTGCCCGGCATGCGCGCGCTGCGCCACGGGGGCACGCTGGCGCTTGCCAACAAGGAAAGCCTGGTGACGGCGGGCGCGCTTCTGATGGCCACCGCCGCTGCGCACGGCGCAACGATCCTGCCCGTGGACAGCGAACATTCGGCTGTCTTTCAGGCGCTTGCAGGCGAGGACAGGGGCGCGGTGGAGCGGGTCATCATCACCGCCTCTGGCGGGCCGTTCCGCGACTGGGCGCTTGATCGGCTGGCGGCCGCCACGGTGAAAGAGGCCGTGGCCCATCCCAACTGGTCGATGGGGCAGCGGATCTCGATCGACAGCGCCTCGATGTTCAACAAGGCGCTGGAACTTATCGAAACGCGCGAGTTTTTCGGATTTCCGCCAGATCGGATCGAGGTGCTGGTCCATCCCCAGTCCATCGTCCACGCCCTTGTCGGCTTTTGCGACGGCGGCATCATGGCGCATCTCGGCCCCGCCGACATGCGCCACGCCATCGGCTACGCGCTGCACTGGCCCAACCGTGGGCAGGTGCCCGTGGCCCGGCTCGACCTTGCGGCCCTTGGTCACCTCAGCTTCGAGCCACCCGATCCGCAGCGCTTCCCCGCCTTGCGCCTGGCGCGCGAGGTGATGGAGGTGCGTGGCCATGCCGGCGCCGCCTTCAACGCGGCGAAAGAGGTGGCTCTCGATCATTTCATCGCCGATGGATTGCGGTTTTTGCAGATGGCCGATGTGGTGGAAGACACGCTTGCCCGTCTTTCGAACCGAATGAGCCTTGGAAAAGCCCCCGAGACCCTTGAGGAAGTGCTGGCAACGGACCATCTCGCGCGTAGGGTGGCCGCGCAGGCGGTGCGCGAACGGCAGAACAAGACCTAGACTGAAAAGGACGCTGCGTGGACTTCATCGGACTGATCCCTCAATTCGGCAACGTGGCCTTCACCATCCTTGCCTTCGTGGTGGCGCTGTCGATCATCGTGGCGGTGCATGAATACGGCCACTACATCGTGGGCCGCTGGTCCGGCATCCACGCCGATGTCTTCAGCCTTGGCTTCGGCCCGGTGATCTTTGCGCGCAAGGACAGGCGCGGCACGCGCTGGCAACTGGCGCTTCTGCCCTTTGGCGGCTTCGTGAAATTCAAGGGCGATTCGGACGCGGCATCCGGCAAGGACGGTACGGCAATGTCCGAACTGCCGCCGGAAGAACGCCGCCGCACCATGCATGGCGCGCCCCTCTGGGCCCGCGCGGCCACGGTGGCCGCCGGTCCGCTGTTCAACTTCGCGCTGTCGATCATCGTGTTTTCCGGCTTCTACCTCGTCTCCGGCGTCGCCACGCGCGATGCGGTGGTGGGCGCGCTGAAATCCACCCCTTTCGAGGGCCAGAGCCTGCTGCCCGGCGACCGCATCACCGCCATTGACGGGGTCCCCGTCAGCGATCTGGAATCGCTGGCAGCGCAGGCCGAAGCAGCACCGGTCGCACCTGTCACGCAATACGAGGTCAGCCGTGGTGGCCAGACGCTGACGCTGGAGGGGCCCTATCCCTTCCCACCCCGTGCCGATTACGTGGCGCCTGCTTCGGCCGCCCATGATGTCGGCGTGGAAGAGGGGGATGTGGTGCTGGCGGTCGATGGCAAGCCCATCGCATCGTTCGGCGAGCTGCGCGACGTTGTCGGAAACTCCGGCGGCAAGCCGCTGTTGCTCGACATCTGGCGTGCGGGCGAGACGATCAAGATCACCCTCGTGCCGCGCCGCATGGATGTGCCCCTGCGCGAAGGCGGGTTCGAGACGCGCTGGCTGATCGGGCTGTCCGGTGGTCTGGTCATCACACCGGAAACCCGCACCCCCGGCGTGTTCGAGGTGATCGGCCTCAGCGCATCGGAAACCTGGCGCATCGCCACCACGTCGCTTTCGGGCTTCTGGCACATCATCACGGGCGCGATCTCGTCGTGCAATATCCAGGGCCCGATCGGGATCGCCGAAAGCTCGGGCGCGGCGGCCTCGCAGGGCGTGCAAAGCTTCATCATCTTCATCGCCATGCTGTCGACGGCGGTCGGACTGATGAACCTTTTCCCCATCCCGGTCCTGGACGGCGGGCATCTGGTGTTTCACGCGTGGGAGGCCGTGACCGGCCGTCCGCCCACCGATCGCGCGCTGAAGGTGCTGATGGGCATCGGGCTTACGGCGATTTTGTCGCTGATGATTTTTGCGATCGGGAACGATTTCCTCTGCCCGTAGGCGGCGTCCCGCGCGGGCGCCGTGCGGCGCCCGTACGCGCCCAAATCAGGCCACAATCTGCGGCTATTTCCTTGCTTCCAACCACAGAACGGGGAGGCGCAAATGCAACGTGTGATGGAAGGCTATCGTGGCCTGTCGCTGATCGTGAAGCTCAACTGGGACACGTTCTTCACCCTTGGCACGGTGATCGTGGGGTTGATGGCCGGGGCGTTTCTGGGCGCGACCCTGTTGCCTTTTTTGCTGCCGCACTGATCGTCTCGCGCTCCGCGCGTCCATGCTTTTGACAAGCTGCGCATATCCCGCTAGTCAGATTCCGAAGTGGATTATGGACGGGGCGAACCTATGGATGTTGCGGCTGGTGGCTTTCGAGGACGCAAGATATTGGGCTTCTCGCGCGTAAAGACGGCGCTAACCTGTCTTTTTCTCGCTGTCGCAGTGGTTTGCCCAGCGACCTTCACACCCGCCCAGGCGCAGAGCTTTTCTTTTTCGAACGTCAGCATCGAAGGCAACGACCGCGTCGATGCCGCGACGATCATCGCCTTCGCGGGAATCGCCCGTGGCGCGTCGCTTTCCGCAGGCGATCTGAACGATGCCTATCAGCGTGTTGTCCGCTCGGGCCTCTTTGAAACCGTGGAGCTGGTGCCGCAGGGCTCCACCCTGCTGATCCGGGTGCAGGAATACCCCACCGTCAACGTGATCAACATCGAAGGCAACAAGCGGATCAAGGACGAAACCCTGCTGCCGCTGATCAAGTCGCAGTCGCGCCGCGTCTATTCGCCCGCGCAGGCAGAAGCTGACGCCCGCATCATCGCGGATGCTTACGAAAACGCGGGCCGTTTTGCGGCAACGGTCGAGCCGCGGATTATCCGGCGCAACGGCAACCGCGTCGATCTTGTGTTCGAGGTGCGCGAAGGCGGCGTGGTAGAGGTCGAGCGGATCTCGTTCCTCGGGAACCGCGCCTATTCCGACCGGCGCCTGCGGCAGGTGGTCAACACCAAACAGGCGGGTTTCCTGCGCCAGCTGATCTCGCGCGATACCTTCGTTGCCGACCGGATCGAATTCGACAAGCAGCTTCTGCGCGATTTCTATGCCTCGCGCGGGTTCATCGATTTCCAGATCGCGGATGCGACCGGCGAAATCACCCGCGAGCGTGACGCCTTCTATGTCACCTTCACCATCCGTGAAGGCCAAAGCTTCAAGGTTGGCCGCGTATCCGCCTCTTCCGAAGTGACAGGCGCCGATGCCGCAGAGTTTCAGGATGCCCTGCGCCTGCGCCCGGGCGTCACCTATTCGCCGTCGGTGATCGACGCCAACATCGCGCGGCTTGAAACGCTGGCCTTGCGCAAGGGTCTCGATTTCGTCCGCGTCGATCCCCGCATCACCCGCAATGATCGGGCGGGCACCGTGGATATAGATTTTGCCGTCGTCCGCGGCCCGCGCGTGTTCGTCGAACGGATCGATATCGAGGGCAACACCACCACGCTCGACGCCGTGGTTCGTCGCCAGTTCAAAAGCGTGGAAGGCGATCCCTTCAACCCGCGCGAAATCCGGCAGGCGGCTGAACGCATCCGTGCCCTCGGCTTCTTTTCCAAGGCAGATGTCAACGCCGAGCAGGGCAGCGGGCCGGATCAGGTGGTCGTGAATGTCAATGTGGAAGAGCAGCCCACGGGCTCGCTTGGGTTCGGTGCCAGCTACGGGCAGGACGCGGGCATCGGCTTCAACATCAACTTCTCGGAACAGAACTTCCTGGGGCGCGGGCAGAGCATCGCGGTCAACGTCACGACCGCCAGTTCCAGCCGGGCCGCCAGCTTCAGCTTCGGTGAACCCGCGTTCCTCGGCCGCGACCTGCGCTTCGGCTTTGACGTCTTCTACAGCGAAACGGACAGGGACAACGCACGCTACAACACCCGGTCCATCGGGATCCGTCCGTCGCTGTCGTTCCCGATTGCCGAAAACACGCGCTTCGGCCTGACCTACCGGCTTGAGCAAAGCGAGATCAAGGGCGTGGCCAGTGGCAGCTCCGCGATCCTTTTTGCCGAACAGGATGTCGGGTCGCAGCTCACGTCTGCCGTCGGCTATGCGCTGACCTACGACACGCGGAAATCGGGGCTCAACCCCAATGGCGGCGTCCTTCTGCGCTTCAGCCAGGAATTCGCGGTGCTGGGGGGCGATCTGAGCTACGTCTCCACCTCGGCGCTGGCTCTGGCCGAGCGGCGCATCCTGAACGAGGAAGTCACGCTGCGCGCGATCTTCGAGGGCGGCGCGATCAACATGACCAAGGGCGACAGCCGCGTGACCGAGCGTTTCTTCGGCAACGGCAAGATCCGTGGCTTTGAGGCGAATGGTTACGGCCCGCGCGACCTCGCGTCGGACAACGAAGACGCGCTTGGCGGAAACTTCTTTGCCGTCATGCGGTTCGAGGCCGAGTTCCCGCTTGGCATCCCCGAAGAATACGGGATCAAGGGCGGCGTCTTCTTTGACGTGGGCTCGGTCTGGGGCCTCGACAACGCGAACGGCGGCCCGCTTGGCGCCGATCCGGTGGATGACGGCTTCAACCTGCGCTCCTCGATCGGGGTGTCGATCTTCTGGGATACGCCGGTTGGCCCGCTGCGCTTCAACCTCGCCCGCGCGCTTCAGAAAGAAGACTACGACAAGGAGCGGACCTTCGATCTGACGATCTCGACGCAGTTCTGATGCGCGGGGGCGGGCTGGCGGTCGCGGCGCTGTTGCTGGCCGCAGTTTTTCCGGTCGGGGGCGTGCAGGCACAGACCGCGCCCGACTATCGGGGGTCGGTGCTGGTGCTGCGGCAGGATGCCCTTTTCGAACAGTCGGCCTTCGGCAAGGCGTCCCTCGCGCGGCTTGACCGCGACTCGCGCGCCTTGGCGGCCGAGAACCTGCAGATCGAGTCTGCGCTCGAAGCGGAAGAGCGCGACCTGACCGAAATGCGCAAGACGCTGCCACCGGCCGAATTCCGCCCGCAGGCCGATGCGTTCAACGAAAAGGTCGAAGGCATCCGCCGCGCGCAAGCGGCCAAGTCCCGCGCCCTGACACGTGCGCGCGACGAGGACCGCCAGACCTTTCTGAATGCCGCTGCCCCCGTCCTTGCCGAAATGCTGAAAGAGATGGGCGCCTCGTTGATCCTCGACCAGCAATCGGTCGTCATCAGCCTCGACAGCGCGGATATCACCGAAGCCGCCGTGGCGCGGATAAACCTGCGCCTCGGGGCAGGGCCGGCGCCCGCCCCCGACGAAACGCCTGGCCCCCTTGCCCCTTTGCCAGACCCCGCACCCGTGCCCTCACCCTGAAAGGCGGACCGGGCGCCTTGTCTCAAACAGCCTGAATTGGTAACCAGATCGCACCGTCGCCCGCTGCGGCGTCAGGGAAGGAGACCGCGATGCCAGATGACACCACCGCCGCCGCCCTGTCGGCTGATCTTTCCCTCATCCAGCGCATCATCCCGCACCGCTATCCCTTCCTTCTGGTGGACCGGGTCGAAGATGTGGTGCTGCAGGAACGCTGCGTGGGGATCAAGAACATCACCTACAACGAACCGCAGTTTCAGGGCCACTTCCCGAACATGCCGATCTTTCCCGGTGTCATGATCATCGAGGCGATGGCGCAGACGGCGGGCGTGCTGGTGGGCCTGTCCATGGACCTCGTGGACAAGGGCGCAAACGTCTTTTTCATGGGGGTCGAGGCCGCCAAGTTCCGCCGCAAGGTCGTGCCGGGCGACGTGCTGGAACTGCACGTCAAGGCGCTGCGCGGCGGCGGGCGGGTGTGGAAGTTCGAGGGCCGCGCGATGGTGGGGGGTGAACTGGCGGCAGAGGCCGTCTACACCGCCATGTTCGATCTGCCCAAGGCCTGACGCCCGTGATCGCACCTGACGCCCGCATCCACCCCGCCGCGATCGTCGAGGATGGGGCGACCATCGGGCCGGGGGCCACGGTCGGCCCCTTTGCGGTGATCGGCCCCGAGGTGACGCTTGGCCCAGGGGTCACGGTCAAATCCCACGCC
>JBBSBE010000044.1:0-28150 GCA_038251625.1 Rhodobacterales bacterium | reverse complement strand
GTAGGCATCGTCGATGCGCAGCCAGTCCGCCTCATCCAGGGGCAGCGTGCCCGGCAGGCGGCGGGTGCGCGGATCGGCCCATGGGGCGAAGGGAAGGTGCGATTGCAGGATCATGGCGGCCGGGATTTAGCATCAGCCCCGGCGTCCCGCCACCCCCCCTTGGCGCGTCCTGAATGCGACCCGCCGCACGTCGCCCCTGCGCGCGCGGGCGTCGCGGGGTTTGGCATCATCGGCACCACGCCCGGAGTGCGCCCGATGAACCAGCCCTATGCGAACCGCCGCAAGATCGACCCGACCAAGGGGGACCGGCTGGACGACGGCAGCCCCAACGAGAATGACCGTGTCGAGATCGGGCCGACGCAGATGGCCTTTGCGGAATGGGCAGCGGCGGGGTTGGCGGTGCCGAACCTTGACCGCATGCGGGAATACCGCTGGCGGCGGCTGGTCGAGGGGATCGTGAAGCGGGGGTATGGGGGCCTTCTGCTCTATGACCCGCTCAACATCCGCTATGCCACCGACACCACCAACATGCAGCTTTGGAACAGCCACAACCCGTTCCGCGCCTGCCTGATCTGCGCCGACGGGCATATGGTGATGTGGGAATACAAGAACGCGCCCTTCCTCGTGTCGTTCAACCCGCTGATCAAGGAGCTGCGCTCTGGTGCCACGTTCTTTTACAACTCGAGCGGCGACAATGGGGCCGCGGATGCGCGGTCTTTCGCGGCACAGGTGGTGGAGGTGATGGCGGCCCATGCGCCGGGCGAGAAGCGCCTCGCGGTGGACAAGATCATGATCCACGGCCTGCGCGCACTGGAACGGGCGGGGTTCGAGGTGATGGAGGGCGAGGAGGTTACCGAGCGGGTACGCGCGATCAAGGGCGAGGATGACATCGCCGCGATGCGCTGCGCGCACCATGCCTGCGAGGCGGCGATTGCCGAGATGGAGGCGTTTACGCGCGCAAACGTGCCATTGGGCAACGTGAGCGAGGATGATATCTGGGCGGAGCTGCACAAGGGCAACATCCGGCGCGGGGGCGAATGGATCGAAACCCGCCTCCTCGCCTCTGGCCCGCGCACCAACCCGTGGTTTCAGGAATGCGGGCCGCGGATCGTGCGGCCGAACGAGATCGTGGCCTTCGATACCGACCTGATCGGCGCCTACGGCATCTGCATCGACATGAGCCGGACATGGTGGATCGGCGACCATGCCCCCCGCCCCGACATGATCGAGGCGATGCAGCACGCGCAAGAGCATGTGGCCACCAACATGGCGATGCTGAAACCCGGCGTTTCCATCCGCGAACTGGTCTTCGGCGGGCATCAGTTGGGCGCGCAATACTGGCGGCAGAAGTATTCGTGCAAGATGCACGGCGTGGGTCTGTGCGACGAGTGGCCTTATGTGACCTACCCCGATGGCTGGTCGGAAGGCGCGTTCGAGGCGGTGCTGGAACCCGGCATGGTGCTGTGCGTCGAGGCGCTGGTCAGCCCCGAGGGGGGCGATTTTTCGATCAAGATCGAGGATCAGGTGCTGATTACGGAAGACGGCCACGAGAACCTGACGCACTATCCGTTCGACCCCCGCCTGACAGGAACCGCCTGATGGACACGCATTACGCCGCCACCCGCAAGATCGACCCGACGAAGGGGGCGATGCTGGGCGATGGCACGCCGAATGATGCCAACCGGGTGGAGATCGGGCCGTCGCTGCTCGCCTTGCAGGAGTGGGAGGCTGCGGGCCTTCAGCTGCCTGACCTGCCCCGGATGCGCGAGTTTCGCTGGCGGCGGCTTGTGCAGGCGTTGGTGGACCGCGATCTGGGCGGGATCCTGATGTTCGACCCCCTGAACATCCGCTACGCCACCGACACCACCAACATGCAGCTTTGGAACACGCACAACCCGTTTCGCGCGGTCCTGCTTTGCGCAGACGGCTACATGGTGATCTGGGATTACAAGAACGCGCCGTTTCTGGCCGACTACAACCCCCTTGTGCGCGAGACACGGGCCGGGGCGTCGATGTTCTACTTCTCTGCGGGCGACCGTGTGGGCGTGGTGGCGCAGACGTTCGTGGCCGAAGTGGATGGCCTGATGCGCGCGCATGCCGGGGCGAACCGTCGCCTCGCGGTGGACAAGATCATGCTGCACGGCTTTCACGCGCTGGAGGCGGCGGGATTCATCGTGTCGGACGGCGAGGAGGTGACCGAGAAGACCCGCGCCATCAAGGGACCGGACGAGATCCTTGCCATGCGCTGCGCATCCCACGCCTGCGAGACATCGGTGGCCGAGATGGAGCGGGCGGCGCGCGAGGGCGTGCCGAAGGGGGGGATGACCGAGCTGGACATCTGGGCCGTCCTGCACGCCGAAAACATCCGCCGGGGCGGTGAATGGATCGAGACGCGGCTTCTGACTTCCGGCCCCCGCACGCATCCGTGGTTTCAGGAATGCGGGCCGCGCGAGGTGCAGCCGAATGAAATCGTGGCCTTCGATACCGATCTGATCGGCAGCTATGGCATTTGCGTCGATATCAGCCGCACATGGTGGATCGGCGACGGGCGGCCCACCAATGCCATGATCAGCGCCATGGGCCATGCGCTGGACCATATGGCCAGCGGCACCGCGATGCTGCGCCCCGGTGTCAGCCTGAAAGAGCTTTCCTTCAACGGCCATGTGCTCGACCCGCAGTATCAGAAGCTGAAATACGGATCGAAGTACCACGGCGTCGGCCTTTGCGACGAATGGCCGAGGGTGCCCTACCCCGATCACTGGCAGGACGGCGCGTTCGACTATGTGCTGGAAGCGGGGATGGTGCTGTGCGTCGAGGCGCTGGTCAGCCCCGAGGATGGCAATTTCTCGATCAAGCTGGAAGATCAGGTGCTGATCACCGAGGACGGGCACGAAAACCTGACGCGCTATCCCTGGGATCCGCGCCTGACGGGCGGCTGACACGCGCCACACCATTTCGGGAATATCCTGACACACCCGTTGCATCAGATGCGGGGCGCGGGCCAAATCGCCGCACCCAACCGTCGTGAGGATGCCCGATGCCCACCGAAAAATTCACCTTCACCGGTCATTCCGGGCACGAACTGGCGGCAAGGCTGGACCTGCCGCAGGGGCCGCATCTGGCGACCGCGCTCTTTGCCCATTGCTTTACCTGCGGAAAGGATATCGCGGCGGCACGGCGGATTGCGGGGCGGCTGTCGGCCATGGGCTTTGCGGTGCTGCGGTTCGATTTCACCGGGCTTGGCCATTCCAAGGGTGAATTTGCCAACACGAGTTTCGTGACCAATGTGGAGGATCTGGTGGCCGCCGCCGATGCGCTGGCCGCGCGCGGGATGGCGCCGGACTTGCTGATCGGGCATTCGCTGGGCGGGGCGGCGGTGCTGGCGGCGGCACCGCAGATCGCAAGCGTGAAGGCGGTTGCCACCATCGGCGCGCCCTACGATCCGGCCCATGTGCTGCACCACCTGGCGCACGCCCGCGACGAGATCGAGGCGAAGGGCGCCGCCGAGGTGCTGCTGGCGGGTCGCCCGGTGCGGATCGGGCGCGCGTTTCTGGAGGACACGGGCGCCGGCGCGCTGGAAAAGGCCCTGCCCCGCCTTGGCCGGGCGCTCTTGGTGATGCACGCGCCGTTGGATACCACCGTGGGCATCGACAGCGCCGCCGCGATCTTTACGGCCGCGCGGCACCCCAAAAGCTTTGTCACGCTGGACGGGGCCGACCATCTGCTGACCGATCCCAAGGATGCCGACTATGCCGCCGGGGTGATCGCGGCCTGGGTGACGCGCTATCTGGATCTGGCCCCGCCCGCCCCGCCCGCGGGCGTGCCCGAAGGCGTGACCCGCGTGACCGAGGCGGACAAGGCTGGCCTCTTGTCGGACGTGGCGATGGGCCACCACCACCTGCGCGCCGATGAACCGCTCGACGTTGGCGGCACCGACCTTGGCCCTTCACCCTACCAGCTGCTGACCGCAGCCCTTGGGGCCTGCACGGCGATGACCGTGCGGCTTTACGCCCGCAGGAAGGGCTGGCCGCTGGACAAGATATCGGTCGAGGTCACGCATTCCAAAAGCCACGCGACCGATGCGATCGAAGGGCGGCAGAAGGTGGATACCTTCCAGCGCACGATCACGCTTGCAGGCCCCCTTGACGAAGACCAACGCGCACGCCTGCTGGAGATCGCCGACAAGTGCCCTGTGCACCGCACCCTTCACGGATCAAGCGAGATCGTCTCGACCCTCGCGCCCGTTCACTGAAGGTCGCCATAGCGGCCAACGCTTTCGCTGCCGGTTTCCGAGGTGAACCGCACGTCCGGACCGGTGACGGCCACCGCATAGCAGCCCCAAGCCTCGCGCGGGGGCCATTGCGAGCAGTAGAGATCGCCCTCAACGCGCCAGTATCCCCATTCCGACCGCGCGCCGTTCTGGTAGAGCGTGCGTCCGTTTGCGCGGAAATCCTGCACCTGTCCGCCGGGGTACAGCAGCGTGCGGCCTGCCAGCGCGGCGGCAATTTCGTTGCCCGACAGCGATTTCCAGTCTTCCGCATGGGCCGGACCCGCCATCGCGACCATCACCGCCAGCCATCGCATCGCCGCCTCCCTTGCGTCGCCTCGCCCCGCAGTCTAAGCCCGCCTCGCGCGTCAGACCAGCGACAGGAGCCCCCGATGATCCCCCGCTATTCCCGCCCAGAGATGGTGGCGATCTGGTCGCCGGAAACCAAGTTCCGCATCTGGTTCGAGATCGAGGCCCATGCCTGCGACGCGCAGGCCGCCCTGGGGGTGATCCCGAAGGCGAACGCCGAGGCGGTGTGGCGCGCCAAGGACACGCCCTTCGATGTGGACCGGATCGACGAGATCGAGGCCGTGACAAGGCACGACGTGATCGCATTCCTGACCCATCTGGCCGAGATTGTGGGCGCCGATGCCGCCCGCTTTGTGCATCAGGGGATGACCAGTTCGGACGTGCTGGACACCACGCTGAACGTGCAACTGGTGCGGGCGACAGATCTGTTGCTGGCGGGGATGGACCGGGTGCTGGCGGCGCTGAAGGCGCGGGCCTACGAGCACAAGGATACCGTGCGCATCGGGCGGAGCCATGGCATCCATGCCGAGCCCACGACCATGGGCCTGACCTTCGCGCGCTTCCATGCCGAAATGGCGCGGGGGCGGGCGCGGCTGGTGCATGCGCGGGCAGAGGTGGCGACGGGGGCAATTTCCGGCGCGGTGGGCACATTCGCCAATATCGACCCCTCGGTCGAGGCGCATGTCTGCGCCGCGATGGGCCTGACGCCCGAACCGATCAGCACCCAGGTCATCCCGCGCGACCGCCATGCGATGTATTTTGCGACGCTCGGCGTGATCGCGAGTTCGATCGAGAACATCGCGACCGAAGTGCGCCACATGCAGCGCACCGAAGTGCTTGAGGCGGAAGAGTTCTTCGCGCCGGGGCAGAAGGGCTCGAGCGCGATGCCGCACAAGCGCAACCCTGTGCTGAGCGAAAACCTGACCGGCCTTGCGCGGCTGGTGCGCGGCATGGTGATCCCGGCGATGGAGAATGTGGCGCTGTGGCACGAGCGCGATATCAGCCATTCCAGCGTGGAGCGGATGATTGCGCCGGATGCCACGGTCACGCTCGATTTCGCGCTGCACCGTTTGGCGGGTTTGCTGGAGAAGCTGGTGGTTTACCCCGAAAACATGATGCGGAACATGAACCAGTTTCGCGGCCTTATCATGAGCCAGCGTGTGCTTCTGGCGCTGACACAGGCAGGCGTCAGCCGTGAGGATGCGTACCGGCTGGTGCAGCGCAATGCGATGAAGGTGTGGGAGGCGGGCGCCGATTTCCAGACCGAGCTTCTGGCCGATGCCGAGGTGCGCGCGGCGCTGAGCGCCGAGCAGATTGCCGAGAAATTCGACCTTGGCTATCACACCAAGCATGTGGACACGATCTTTGCCCGCGTTTTCGGCGCATAACGGATCCGTGATCGGGTTTTTTGGCGGGATCGGGCAAATCCGTGGCTGACGCGGCGTCAACCTGTGCTACCCTTTTAGGTATCGCAACCTGAAGGAGAGCCACATGACACTCCGCCTGACCCTCGCCGCCCTTGCCATTGCGGCCCTGCCCGGCCTTGCCAGCGCACAATGCATGCACGAACGGCAAAGCAAGATCACCGCATCGTCCTGCGTGGCGGGCACCGTGTTCGACGCGGCCACCGGCACCTGCAAGGCGCAGCCTTCTTCCTGATCCCGGCAACCCCCCGTTAACCCGGCGGCCCTAGTCTGAAAGGGCACAGTCACGGGAATCGGGGGGGCCATGTCGCAGGTTCTGGCGCGGATCACACCCAATCAGTTGCGCGTCGAAGGTGGCGCGTCGCCCGCTGTGCCGCGCCATCTGAATGCGCGCGAAAAGGCGGCCGTAATCGTGCGGCTGCTGGTCGCCGAAGGCACGAAGCTGCCTCTTGCTGCCCTGCCCGAACATATGCAGGCGGCCCTGGCTGAACAAATGGGCCAGATGCGGCTTGTGGACCGCGTGACGCTTTCAGCGGTGGTGGATGAATTCCTGGCCGAACTGGAGGCTGTCGGTCTGTCCTTTCCCGGTGGCATCGAAGGCGCGCTGTCGCTGATGGACGGCCAGATTTCCCCGACCGCCGCCAGCCGCCTGCGCCGCCTTGCAGGCGCCTCGGCCAAGGCCGATCCGTGGGACAGGATCGCCGTCTTGCCACCCGACCGTCTGCTGCCGATCCTTGCGGAAGAAAGCGTGGAAGTGGCGGCGGTGACCCTTTCAAAACTGCCGGTGCCGCGCGCGGCCGACCTGTTGGCGCATATGCCGGGGGATCGTGCGCGCCGTGTGGCCTATGCGGTATCGCTGACCGGTGATGTGGACCCCGAAACCGTGCGCCGCATCGGGGCTGCGCTGGTGCAGCACCTCGACAGCCAGCCACCGAAGGCCTTTGATTCGGGACCAGTGGAACGGGTGGGGGCGATCCTGAACATCTCACCCGCCGCCACGCGCGATTCGGTGCTGGATGGGCTGCAAGCGCAAGACGCGACCTTTGCCGATCTGGTGCGGCGCGCGATCTTTACCTTCGCCCATATCCCCGCACGCCTGTCGCCCCGCGACGTGGCCAAGGTCACGCGGATCGTGGATCCGGCGCTGCTGGTGACCGCGCTCGCGGCGGCGGAAAAGATGCCGGCGATGGCGCCGGTCGCCGATTTCCTGCTGACCAACATGTCGCAGCGATTGGCCCAATCGCTGCGCGACGGGATGGCAGAGCGGGGCCAGGTGCGTGACAAGGATGGCGAAGCGGCCATGACAGCGGTGATCGCCGCAATCCGCCAGTTGGAAACCGCGGGCGAGTTGGTGCTGATCCAGCAGGAAGAATAGGCGGAGGTCGGGTAGTTCCCCCTTGTGCGGCGGACCGGCATCCCTTGCAGCGACGGGCGCGCTGGGCGTGCCGGTATCGCTTTGCTGCGAGAGACAGGGACAGACCTGCCTCGGCCGCGCCGACATACGCAGAATGAGGGGTGCGGAACGCCGGGCCGAAGGCTCCGGCTGGGAAGGCACCGCAGGCGTTTCCCTTGCGCAGAAACAAGGGCTGTGCGTCTCGCGCAGTGCACGCCACGGCGCCGCCCCGTACTGCCCTGTCAGCAAATCCTTCGAGAACCGGCAAGGTGCCCAGGTTGCAGGTGCGTGGCTGGGGCCGCCAGCGGCCCTAGCCAGCGAGCGCGAGGATCAGAAAGCCGAGCGCCAGCAACAAGGGTTCCGCCCCGAGTGACGGCAGGGGCATGCATCGGGCAATGGTACGGGGGCGTGCAATGGTACGGGGGCGTGCAACGGTAGGGGGGTGTTCGGTCATGGCGATGGGATCTTTGCGATGCGTTCCTGATCCGTTCATGCTACGCCCAAGCGATTAACAGCGTCTGAACCGTCACAGGCCCCGCATCATGCCGCGGGGCCCGCGTTCGTGTGTTACTCGAACAGTTTCATCGCATTGCCGAGCGTCATCCAGAAACCCCAGAGAAGTGGCAGGCCCACAAGAAGCCAGGCCACCGCAAGTTGGGCCGTCGTGGTTTTTTTCGGTGTGTCGGACATCACGCGCTCCTCAAGCCATGGCTGCGGCGCGCGGCATGTAGTAGCGCGCGTTCACCGGTTTCATCATCAGGTTCAACAAAAAGCCAACCGCCAGAAGCCCCGCCATGATGTACATGGTCACGGTATAGGCATCGGCCTTGGGCACGCCCTGATCGATCTGGTACTGGCGGATGTAGTTGACGAGCACAGGCCCCAGCACGCCCGCAACCGACCACGATGTCAGCAGACGGCCATGGATGGCGCCCACGTAGCGCACGCCGAAGACATCGCGCAGATAGGCCGGGATCGTCGCGAAACCGCCGCCGTACATCGACAGGATCACCGCGTAGAAGGCGACGAACAGCACGATGCTGCCCGACTGTCCGGTTGAGGGGACGGCGGCGTAAAGCGCGATCCCCAAGGCAAAGAACACCATGTAGGTGGATTTGCGTCCAATGAAGTCGGAGGTGGAGGCCCAGAAGAACCGCCCGACCATGTTGAAGATCGACAGCAGGCCCACGAAGCCCGCAGCGGCGGCGGGGGTGATACGGCCGGGGAACATTTCCTGGCTCATCGCCGAAGCCTGCCCCAGAACGCCGATCCCGGCGGTGACGTTGAGGCAAAGCACACCCCAAAGCAGCCAGAACTGCGGCGTTTTCATCGCGTCGTCGATGTGCACGTTTTCCGACGTGACCATGGCGCTGCGATGTTCCGACGGTTCCCACCCTTCCGGCTTCCACCCTTCGGCGGGGACGCGCACGAGGAAGGCGCCGATCATCATGAAGATGAAGTAGCCGATGCCGAGGCAAAGAAACGTCTCGGCCACGCCGATATGCGAGGGGGTCGAGAAGGTCTTCATCAGATGGACCGACAGGGGCGAGGCGATGAAGGCGCCGCCGCCAAAGCCCATGATCGCCATGCCGGTGGCCATGCCGGGCCGGTCGGGGAACCAGGTGATCAGGGTCTTCACGGGCGAGATGTAGCCAAGCCCAAGCCCGATGCCGCCAAGGACACCGTAGCCGAGATAGACGATCCACAGTTGATGCGTGGCGATACCGGCCGCGCCGATGATGAAGCCACCTCCGAAGCAGCAGGCCGCGGCAACCATCGCCATCCGGGGGCCCACACGATCAAGCCAGGTGCCGCCAAAGGCGGCGGCAAGGCCGAGGAACACGATGGCGAGCGAGAAGATCCAGCCCAGAGAGGTGAGCTTCCAGTCATCGGGGGCGGAGTCGGTGATCCCGATCAGCTTGGACATCGGCAGATTGAACACGCTGAACGCGTAGGCCTGACCGATGCAGAGATGGATACACAAAGCCGCCGGTGGAACCATCCAGCGGCTGAATCCCGGTGGGGCGACGGTGCGGCTGCGATCGAGCCAGCTTTTCGAGTCTGCCATGTTTTGGTGTGCCTCCCTGACGCAGGTATCTGCGGACCCGGGACACTGGGGCAAAAACATGCAACCGCAATAGGAGGGGGCGACATTTCATTGCCCGGCGGCCAAGACATTGGTCGTAGGCAAGCATCGGTCGCCGTGGATCGTCGCTAACTGACGCAGGCGAGAACCAGAAATCCGATGGCCAAAAGCAGTGTCTCTGCCCCGAGCGAGGGCAGCAGGATCGGCCGGGCAGCAGCTTGGAAATCGGGGGACATATGGGCATACCTTTCCGGAACATCGCGGGGCGCGCGTTGCGTGTCAACGTGCCGGACAACGCTGCAGGGGCGCTGCCGGATCCCGCGCGGCTCCCCGCGCCTGTCGGGCTGTGCGCGGGACGGGGCGGCGGCTAGAACAGAACGACCGCCCAGAACACGCAGCCGAGGACGGCCCCGGGCAGAATCCACCAACCGCCCGGGGCATGCGTATCGTCGGGCGCGTCCGGTGCGGGATCGCTGCATACGGGCGTTGCGGTGAATCGATCGAGGCTGGTTTTGCTAATGTGCCGCATGGTCGCCCCGCTCCATCACCCGATTGCGGGTGACGAGGATGCGCAGCACACGACGCCGCGCCATGCAGGCCCTGCCCAAGTTACGCGGGGCGGTCGGTACCAAAGGGTTTGCCACGCCGACACCGACAGCGGCAAAGGTTTTGGGGACGGGTGCGGCCTTGCAAGGACTGCGCTGGCGCGGGGCGCTTGCCATCCGGGCCATGCCGATGGTCAGCGGGGTGCGCCGAATTGGATATGGGTCTTTGTCACGCGCGTACTTTGGCATCACACACACACTCCAGACACAAAGTATGCCTTGGCTTGTTGAACCGAACGTACATGATCGGATACAACCATAAGGAGAGTACCGCAGATCGGCGAATGATCACAGTCACAAAATGCGATCAGATGGCGGGCGGGTGATACACTGTGGTGATCGGCCTTGCCGAAGGGCGCAAGAAAAAGCGAAACCCCGGGCGCTGGCTGCGCCCGGGGATATTTCCGGCGATCCTTTGATGGTGTCAGGCGGCCTTGGCGAGGTTCCGCAGCACGTAGTGCAGCACGCCGCCATGTTCCACGTATTCGATCTCGATCTCGGTATCGATCCGGCATTTCAACTCGATCGTCTGGCGGGTGCCGTCGGCCGAGGTGATCGTGCAGGGCACGAGGCTGAGGGGCTTCAGATCGCCTTCCAGCCCGTGGATCGAGATCGTCTCGTCCCCCTTCAGCCCCAGCGATTTACGCGTCACGCCGCCGGTGAATTCGAACGGGATGACGCCCATGCCGACAAGGTTTGAGCGGTGGATGCGTTCAAAGCTTTCCGCGATCACGGCCTTGACGCCAAGAAGCGCCGTGCCCTTGGCCGCCCAGTCGCGGCTGGAGCCTGCGCCGTATTCGATGCCGCCGAAGATGACGAGCGGCACGCCCGCGTCTACCCATGCCATCGCGGCGTCGAAGATCGAGGTCTGCGCGCCATCGGGGCCGAGGGTGTAGCCGCCTTCCACACCGTCCAGCATCTCGTTCTTGATGCGGATGTTGGCGAAGGTGCCGCGCATCATCACCTCGTGGTTGCCGCGCCGCGCGCCGTAGCTGTTGAATTCGCGCGGCGGCACCTGACGATCCACCAGGTATTGCCCGGCAGGCGTCTTTTCCTTGAAGCTGCCCGCAGGGCTGATGTGATCGGTGGTGATCATGTCGCCCAGAAGGGCCAGAACCCGCGCGCCTTCCAGATCGGCGATCTTGCCCTTGGTGGGGCTCATCCCGCGGAAATAGGGCGGGTTCTGGATGTAGGTCGAGGTGGAGGGCCAGTCGTAAGTTTCGCTTTCGGTGATCTTGACCGCCTGCCACTTGGCATCGCCCTTGAACACATCGGCGTATTTCTTCTGGAACGCCTCACGCGTGACGGTGGCGTGCACCACATCGGCCACTTCCTTGGAGGTGGGCCAGATATCCTTGAGAAAGACCGGCGTGCCCTCGGGCGTGTGACCAAGCGCCTCGGTCGTGAGGTCGATGTTCATGTCGCCGGCCAGCGCGTAAGCCACCACGAGCGGCGGCGAGGCAAGGTAGTTGGCGCGCACATCGGGGCTGATGCGGCCCTCGAAGTTGCGGTTGCCGGAAAGAACGGCGGTTGCCACAAGGTCGCCCTCTGCGATGGCCGCCGAGATCTCGGGCTGAAGGGGACCAGAGTTGCCGATGCAGGTGGTGCAGCCGTAACCCACGAGGTTGAACCCGATGGCATCAAGGTCTTCCTGAAGGCCCGCCGCCTCAAGGTACTCGCTGACGACCTGTGACCCGGGCGCCAGCGAGGTTTTCACCCAAGGCTTCCGCGTCAGGCCAAGCGCGCGCGCCTTGCGCGCCACAAGCCCCGCGCCGATCATCACGTAAGGGTTCGATGTATTGGTGCAGGAGGTGATGGCGGCGATCACCACCTTGCCGGACGAGAGCGTGTAATCTTCCCCACGCACCGGCACTTCCACGCCCTGGGGGCGCTTGAACGTCGTTTCCATCTCATGCGCAAAGCCGGACTTGGCCTCTGTCAGCGGCAGGAAATCCTGCGGGCGCTTCGGGCCCGAAATCGCAGGCACCACGGTGCCCATGTCAAGCTCCAGCGTCGAGGTATAGACGGGCGCATAGTTCGGCCCGCGCCACATGCCCTGTTCCTTGGCATAAGCCTCGACCAGCGCGATGCGCCCCTCGTCCCGGCCAGTCTGGCGCAGGTACCGCAGGGTTTCACCGTCGATGGGGAAGAAGCCGCAGGTGGCGCCGTATTCGGGGGCCATGTTGGCGATGGTGGCACGGTCGGCCAGCGGCAGATGGTCCAGCCCCTCGCCATAAAACTCGACAAACTTGCTGACCACGCCGTGCTTGCGCAGCATCTGCACGACCTTCAGCACCAGATCGGTGGCGGTGGTGCCTTCCATCATGCGGCCCGTCAGCTTGAAGCCCACAACCTCGGGGATCAGCATGGAAACGGGCTGGCCCAGCATCGCGGCCTCGGCCTCGATCCCGCCGACGCCCCAGCCAAGGACGGCCAGGCCGTTGACCATGGTGGTGTGGCTGTCGGTGCCGACGAGCGTATCGGGATAGGCCACCTCGGCGCCGTTCTGATCCTTGTCGGTCCAGACGGTCTGCGCGAGGTATTCAAGGTTGACCTGGTGGCAGATGCCGGTGCCGGGGGGCACGACGCGGAAATTCTGAAACGCGTTCTGGCCCCATTTGAGGAACACATAGCGTTCCATGTTCCGCTCGTATTCGCGGTCCACGTTGTTCTGGAAGGCACGGGGCGTTCCGAATTCGTCGATCATCACGGAATGGTCGATCACAAGGTCGACCGGGTTCAGCGGATTGATCTGCTGCGCGTCACCGCCAAGGCCCTTGATCCCGTCGCGCATCGCAGCAAGGTCCACCACCGCCGGGACGCCGGTGAAATCCTGCATCAGCACGCGGGCGGGGCGATAGGCGATCTCGCGCGGGTTCTGCCCGCCGTTGGCGCCCCATTCGGCAAAGGCGCGGATGTCATCCACGCTGACCGTCTTGCCATCCTCGAAGCGCAGCATGTTTTCCAGCACCACCTTGAGGCAGGCGGGCAAACGGTCGAAATCGCCAAGACCGGCGGCCTGGGCTGCGGGTATCGAGTAATAGGCGACGGTCGCACCGCCTGCGGTGAGGGTGCGGCGGGTTTTCTGGCTGTCGTGGCCGACGGTGACGGTCATGCGGGCCTCCTGGCTTGGGGGTTCGGGCACTGGGTGCGGCTTCGTCCGGTTGTGCCGCGCACGCGGCTTCGGCACAAGGCTTGGCACTTCTGTATACCATTGTATGCCGAAAAGCCAGCGCGGATCACACCACTGGGCGGGATTGTCACAGCCGCGTGCATGTGTCGCCCCCTCGCAAAACCTTGATTGGCAGGGCCGGGGGCGCTGGAGTACCCAAAGACAGAGCGAAGGGGTTAGGGGACGCCCGATGAAACTGATGATCAGTGCCGCCTGCGGCCTTTGGATCCTGTTGACTGGGGCCGCCGCCGTGCAGGCAGAGGACGATGCGCCCATCGTGGTAGAACTTTACACCTCGCAAGGGTGTTCGTCCTGCCCGCCTGCCGATGCGATTCTGGCCGAATTGACGGAAGACCCCCGGATCATCGCGCTGGCGCTGCACGTGGACTATTGGGATTACCTCGGCTGGAAGGATCGTTTCGCCAATCCCGCCCATACTGACCGCCAGAAGGCCTATGCCCGTGCCGCGGGTGCGCGGATGATCTATACGCCGCAACTGATCGTCGCGGGGCAAGAGCGGGTGGTGGGCAACGATGCCGTGGCCGTCGCAGCCGCGATCCGGGCGCAGGAAAAGGCGATCCAGACCGTGCGCCTGACGGTAACGCGCGAAGGTGGCCGGATCGTGATCCGGGCCGAGGCTGTGCCGCCGACGGACCGGAACCTGCGGGTGCAGCTTGTGCGCTACCGCCCGAGCGAGAAGGTATCGATCGAGCGGGGGGAAAATGCGGGCCACACAGTCACGTACCATAACATCGTGACAAGCTGGCAGGCGCTGGGCGACTGGCGCGCAAACGCGCCGCTCGAGATGCAGGCAGACATGACGGGCGGCGATCCCGGCGTGGTGCTGATCCAGGCCGAGGGGCCGGCCGAGATCCTGGCAGCCGCCCAGTTGAAGTAACGCCGCCCGCGCGCGCGTCAGGCCTTCCAGCGGCGGTGAATCCAGAACCACTGGTCCAGATGCTGGCGCACCAGCGCCTCAAGGCTGTCGTTCAGCGCCTGGGTCATGGCCTCGGGCGTGCCGTGCGGGATCGGCGCCTCGACCACCACATCGAAGGTCAGCCCATCGGGGCGGCGGATGCCATAGGTAGGCACCACAAGCGCGTCGTACTTCAGCGCAAGGTCCGCCGCTGACAGCGCCGTGCGCGCCTCGTGCCCGAAAAAGCGCAAGGGCGCGCCGTGGCGCATGTGCTGGTCGATCAGCAGGCCCAGCATTCCCCCGCCGCGCAGGAAGCGCACCATATCGCCCAGACCGGCCCGCCCGCGCGGAAAGACGGGTGTGCCGATGCCCGATATGGCGCGCACGTAATGCGCGTTGAACGCCGCATCGCGCATCGGCATGTAAAGCGCACCCACCCGGAAGCCGCGCGCGATCAGGGCGGCGCGGCTGGCATCGTAGTTGCCGAAATGGCCCGTCACCAGAATGACCGGGCGACCCGCGGCATGGGCGGCATCCAGCGCGGCAAGGCCCGGCCCGGTGATTTGCCCGGCGGTGCAGCGGGCCACGAAGGCGGGGCCGGAATAGATTTCGATCAGTGTGCGGCCCACGTTGTTCGGCACCACGCGCATCAGGCGCTGCACCTCGGCCTCGGGCAGATCGGGTATGACCAGTGCCAGGTTTTCACGCACACGGGCGCTGTAGCCCGCGAAGGGCGCAATGATCCGCGCCATCACCCAGCCGCAGAGCGGCACGCGCCAGCGGTAGGGCAACCGCAGCAAAACCGCGATCAGCGCACGCAGGGCGATGCCTTGCAGGCGGCGGCGCAGGCCGGGGGGTTTCGGGGTCTTGCGGGCCATATGATCCGTCAGCCCGCGCCGCGGGCGGCTTGCGTTTCGCGGTGCCAGACATAAAGCCCCGCCCCCACGATCACAACCGCCCCAAGGATGGTCCAACCATCGGGCAGGTTCCCGAAGAACAGCCAGCCCCAGAACGTGGCAAGGACAATGCCGAGATAGGTGAAGGGTGCCACGACCGACGCCTCGGCCAGCGTGAAAGAGCGGATGATGCAAAGCTGCGCCAGGCTGCCAAGGCAGAAGACGGCGGCAAAGAGCGGCAGGTCGGCTGCGGCCACGGGTATGGCCCTGCCCGGCAGCGTCAGCGCCATGACGCCCGTGCAAAGAAGCGCGCCCCAGAACATCGCGGGCCATGGCGTCTCTCTGGGCCCCACCTTGCGGGTGATCAGCGCGTTGGCGGCATAGCAGCAGGCGCCACACAGCGGCAGGATGGCCCAGGGCGTGAACACACCCATCCCCGGGCGCAGGATGATCAACGCCCCGATCAGCGCCAGTACCACGCCCGCGATGCGGCGGGGGCCCAGACGCTCACCCAGAAAGAGCGCCGCACCAAGCGTGATGAGGATCGGGTTGATATCGGCCAGCGCCGTCGCCTCGGCCAGACCGATCTGAGTCAGCGCCAGAAAGAAGAAGGCCGAGGCACCAAGCTGCGTCAGACCGCGAAAGAAGTGCAACCACGGGTGGCGGGTGCGCACCCGGACAGGCAGCGCGCGGTTGAGGATCAGTGCCACGATCACAAGCTGCCCGGCAAAGCGGGTAAAGACGATCTGGTTCACCGGATAGCGCGCCACAAGGCCCTTCACGATGGCGTCCATCAGCGTGAAAAGCACGATGGCAAGGATCATCAGAAGGATGCCGCGCGCCATGGGGGCAAGAGTGCTGAACCTGCGCATGCGGTGCCCCTGGGGGTTTCATACCCCCGGCGGCCCGTGGGATACTCTGAAAGGAACGAAGCGACGGCGCGCCTTGGCAAACCGCGCAGGGGCCATCCCGTGATGTCCTAACCAGAAGGCGCGGCGGCGGCAACCTCTGGCAGCGGGCGCGCGGCTTCAGGGGGCTGCGGCGGCCAGTGCCGGGCGGATCGTCCGTTCAAGCTCTTGCCGGGTGATGGGCCCGGCGAAGCGCAGGACCACCACGCCCTTGCCGTCGATCACATAGGTTTCGGGCACGCCGTAAACGCCCCAGTCGATCGCCGCGCGGCCCGCATCTGCCCCGATGGCAGCGAAGGGGTTGCCCAGATCGCCCAGGAATTTTTGTGCCTGCGCGGGCGTATCCTTGTAGTTCACGCCATAGATCGTGATGCCTTCGGCGGAAAGTTCGCTCAGGATCGGGTGCTCGGCGCGGCAGGGCGCGCACCAGCTTGCCCAGAAATTCACCAGCTTCACCCCCGGCGCGCGCAGCATCGCATCGGTCAGCGGGGGGCTGTCGGCAAAGGGCGCCAGCGTCATTGCGGGCGCGGGCTTTCCGGCGATGGCGGAAGGCAGTGCATCGGGATTCTCGCGCCCCATGCCGAGCATGAAAAGCGCCGCCACCCCCGCGAAGATCAGCGGCGGCAGAAACAGAAGAAACCTACCCATCCACCCTGCCCCGCCGCGCCTCTGCCGCGCGCAGGGCGGCGCGCACCTTGCGGCTTTGCCACAGGCTGACCGCCACCAATGCGGCGATCAGGCCGATCCCCGCGCCATAGGCGGACAGCACCGCCACCGCGTATTTACCCAGTTCCGGCATCATCCCATCTGTTCCCGCACCAGAAGCGCCTGCAACCGCCGGGCGCGGATCTCTGTACGCGTCCGCATCAGGACCAGCGTGAGGAACAACAGCACAAACCCCGCGATGCTGATCACCAAGGGCACCCAGAACACATCGGACACGTTTTCCTTGCGGTCGAGGCTAAGCGAGGCGCCCTGATGCAGACCCTGATTCCAGAAATTCACGGCATACCGGCTGAGAACCGCAAAGACCGACCCCACGATGCACAGCACCGACGTAAGGTCGGCGGCGGTATCGGGCGCCTCGATCGCCTGCCAAAGCGCGATATAGCCAAGATAGAAGAGTGCAAGGATCAGGAACGAGGTCAGCCGCGGGTCCCAGGCCCACCACGTGCCCCACATCGGCTGGCCCCAGACCGCGCCCGTGATCAGCGCGATCAGGGTGAAGGTCAGGCCGACCGGCCCCGCCGCCCGCGCGGCAAGCGCGCTGACATGGTGACGCCGGATCAGCCAGATCAGGCTTGCCGCCAGCATCATGATCCAGGCATTGATCGCCATCATCGCGGACGGCACATGCAGGTAGATGATCTTGACGGTCGAGCCCTGACGATAGTCATCAGGCGTGAAGAAAAACCCCCACGTCAGCCCAAGGCCGAGGCAAAGCGCGGTCAGCCCCGCAACCCAAGGCAGGATTGCGCCCGAGGTCTGCATGAACCGCTTGGGGTTGGCGTATTCCCAGATCGACATGGGGGCTGAGCTAAGTCCTTCGGTCGCGCGCCGCAAGTCCCCGCAATGCCGCAGTCACCGCAGATTGACCCGCAGCGCCATCGCAGCGGCGAAAGGCAACAGTGCAACCGCCCCCGCCGTCACCCCCCCCAGCAGCAAGAGTGCCGCACCACCACCCTGCTTCACCGCCTCGGCGCCGAAGATCAGCGTGGGCACGTAAAGCGGCAGGACAAGCAGGCTGAGCAAAAGGCCCCCGCGCTTCAACCCCACCGTCAGCGCGGCGCCAAAGGCACCGATCATGGAAAGGGCGGGCGTGCCCAGCAGAAGCGACAGAAGAAGCCAACCATAGCTTTGCGCAGGCAGGTTCAGAAGCAGCCCCAGCACAGGGGCCGCCAGCGTCAGCGGCACGCCCGTCACCAGCCAGTGCGCCAGCGCCTTGGCCGCCACCACCCCTTCCAAAGGCAGGGGTGCCGTGGCCAGCAGATCGAGCGAGCCATCCTCCATATCCAGCGCGAACATCCGGTCGAGCGACAGAAGGCAGGCCAGCAGCGCCCCGACCCAGACGACACCGGGCGCGATCCGGCCCAGCACCGCGGGTTCCGGCCCCACGCCAAGGGGGATCAGGACGGCAAGGATCAGAAAGAACGCAAGGCCAAGGCCGAAGCCCCCGCCTGCCCGCACCGCAAGGCGCAGATCGCGTGCGATCAGCGCCCTCACGCAAAGCCCTCGCCACCGAAAAGCGATGCGGCGGTCGCGCGGTAGGGCGCAAGATCCAGCATGGCAGCTTCGGGCAGGCCCAGATCCACATGGGTGGCAATCACCGCCGACCCGCCTGCGGCCAGATGCCCGCGCACCATGGCCGCGAACAACGCCACGGAAGCCGCATCAAGCGAAACCGTCGGCTCGTCCAAAAGCCAGACCGGGCGACCCGTCACCATCAGCCGGGCAAGGCCCAGCCTGCGCTTCTGCCCGGCCGACAATTCGCGCGCAAGCCGCCCGACAAGCGGCCCCAGCGCCATCGCCTCCAACGCGCCGGTGATGCCCGAACGCCGGTAGATCGCGGCCCAGAAGGCCAGATTCTCGGCCACGGTCAGTTGCGCCTTGATCCCGTCAGCATGGCCCGCATAGGCAAGGCTTTCCTCGGCGGCTTCGATCAGGCCCGCCTCTGGCGCCTGCAACCCGGCCAGTACGCGCAAGAGCGTGGTCTTGCCCGCGCCATTCGGCCCCCGCAGGATCAGCGCCTGACCGGGCATGAGGCGGAACGACACGCCCTCCAGCACCGGAACACCGCCCCGCGCGCAGGCCAGTCCGGTCACCGAAAGGGCCGCCACACCTTCCGCCAAATGCCTCTCCCCTGGAAAACTGGCCGGTGGTTTCGTTCGCCGCTCAGACCGGCAACAGCGCCACCGCCACACGCCGCCCTTCGCTCAGAAGCACGTTATACGTCCGGCAGGCGGCAGGCGAGTTCATCCCCTCCACCCCGATCCCCGCCGCCTCGACTGCGGTACGGAAGGCGGCGGGCACATGCGCCACCTCGGTCCCCGTTCCTGCAAACAGCACGTCGATGCGCCCGGCCAGCGACAGCGGGCCATCGGTATCGTCAAACCCTCCCCACGGCCCCGCGTCCCAAGGCGAGATGAGGCATGGCCCCCGCAGGACATGCGTGGCGATACGAAAGAAGCCCGGCCCGTAGCCCGCGATCGGCTGCGCCGTATCATAGCTGATCTCGGTCAGCCGCATCGGCTCAGGCGTCGATGTCGGCGTATTGCCCGCCGGTGTTCTTTTTCTCGCTGCGGTCAAGGCCGATCAGAAGCACGATGTTCTTGGCCACATAGACAGAGGAATAGGTGCCAAGCACGATGCCCACGATGATCGCCGTCACGAAGCCGCGGATCACGTCGCCGCCAAAGACCACCAGCGCAATCAGCGCGATAAGCGTGGTGCCCGAGGTCATGATGGTGCGGCTCAGCGTTTCGTTCACGCTGAGGTTCATCACGTCTTTCAGTGGCATGACCTTGTATTTCAACAGGTTTTCTCGCAGGCGATCAAACACCACCACGGTATCGTTGATCGAATATCCAAGGATCGTCAGCAGGGCGGCGATGGTGGCCAGATCGAACCGGATCTGGAACAGTGCGAAAAAGCCGATGGTGATGAAGATGTCGTGCACGATGGCCAGCACGGCACCCAGCGCGAACTGCCATTCGAACCGCAGCCAGATATAGATCAGGATGCAGCCCGTGGCCGCAACCATGGCAAGGATCGCCGTCCACACAAGCTCGCCCGAAACCTTGGGCCCGACCGATTCCACAGAGGCGAAGACGATGGCGGGATCGAGCGCCTTCAGCGCGGCTTCCGCCGATTGCATCACCTCGGCTGTTGCCGCTTCCTCGCCGTCCAATTGGCCGATGCGGATCATCGCCACGTGCTGGTCGTCGCGGAAGGAGGGGTCGAACACTTCGGTGATCAGGGTGTCGCCGATATCTAGCGGCGCGAGCGCGGCGCGGTACGCGCCCACATCCACGGGCGTCGTGCTTTCGGTGCGGATCGTGGTGCCGCCCTTGAAGTCGATCCCGAAGTTCAGCCCCATCACCGCCCACAAGAGGAGCGCCGCAACCATCATCACGATGGACCCGCCAAAGGTGATCCACTGCCAGCGGAAGAAATCGTAGTTGGTCTTTTCGGGAACCACCCGCAGCCGCCAGGCCATCGTCATTCCCCCTCAGACAACCACGGTCTTGGGCCGCCGCCAGCCATACCAGATTTCGGCGATCTGCCGTGTCACAAAAAGCGCCGTGAAGACCGACGTGATGATGCCCACGCCAAGCGTGATCGCGAAGCCCCGCACCGGGCCGGTGCCGAGGGCGAACAAGACGACGGCGGTGATGAAGGTGGTGATGTTGGCATCGATGATGGCGCTCAGCGCGCGCTCATAGCCAAGGTCGATGGCACGGCCCGGCGATTTTGCCAGCCGCAATTCCTCGCGGATCCGCTCGAACACCAGCACGTTGGCGTCGACCGCCATACCGATGGTCAGCACGATCCCCGCGATCCCCGGCAACGTCAGCGTGCCCCCGATGGTGGAGAGCACGGCAAAGATCATCGACATGTTGAAGATCAGCGCAATGTTGGCGAACACACCAAAGAGGCCATACGCGGCCCACATCAGCGCCACCACGGCCACCATGGCGATCACCGCCGCCACGCGGCCCGCATCGATGCTGTCCTGCCCCAGTTCGGGGCCGACGGTGCGCTCTTCCAGAAACGTCATCTCGGCCGGCAACGCGCCCGCGCGCAGCAGAACGGCAAGCTTGGTCGATTCCTCGACGGTGAAATTGCCGGTGATGATGCCCGATCCGCCGGGAATGTGGCTCTGGATCACGGGGGCGGAAATCACCTGGTTGTCCAGCACGATGGCGAAGGGCTTGCCGATGTTTTCGGCCGTGTAGTCGCCAAACTTGCGCGCACCCGTCGGATTGAAGCGGAAGTTGACGGCGGGGCGACTGTTTTGGTCGAACGCAGGCTGGGCGTCGACCAGTTCTTCCCCGGTCACGACGGGCGTGGATTCGATGATGTAATATTCGCCAGGCTCGTCCGCAGACGGCACCAGAAGGTTCCGCGCCCCGGGTTCCGCGCCCGCGTTCGTGGTGCGGCTGACCACCGGATGGAACCCAAGCTTGGCCGTCGTCCCAATCAGCGCCTTCAACTCGGCAGCAGACCCGATGCCCGGCACCTGGATCAGCACGCGGTCTTCGCCCTGACGCTGGATCGTGGGTTCGCGCGTGCCCACCTCATCCACTCGGCGGCGAATGATTTCAAGGCTTTGCTGGATCGTGCGATTGTCGGTCGCTGTCTTCTCGGCCGCCGACAACTGGATCACCAGCGCGTTGCCCTCGACCGTCACCTCCAGATCGCTCTGCCCGACCCCGGTCAGCGTGACCACGGGCTGCGCCAGATCGCGCACCGCAGCGACCGCCGCCGCCATCCCCGACATCTCCGAGATCGACACGCGCAGCACACCCTCGGGCGACGGTTCGCGGCGGATGTTGCCGACCTGATCGCGTAGGGGCCGCAGCGCATCGCGCACTTCGGGCCAGAACGCGTCGATCCGCGCGGCATAGACGTCGGCCACCTTCACCTCGGCCAGAAGATGCGCCCCGCCCCGCAGATCGAGACCCAGATTGACCAGCCCCGAGGGCAGGAAATCGGGCCAGAGCGCACGATCGGCTTCTTGCTCGGCAGTCGCAAAGCCCGCCTTTTCGATAGCGGCGACTGCATCATTGTGCCGCTCGACCTTGCCGTAAAAGAGGTTCGGCATGGCAAAAAGCAGCCCGCAAACCACGAGCAGCCAGATCAGAACGCGCTTCCAGACGGGGGTGTGGGTCATCGCCAGATGCTCAGGCGGCAGGCTCGGTCTTGGCCATGACCTGCACGATGGTGGATTTCACGACGCGCACCTTCACACCGTCGGCGATCTCGACCTCGGCATAGCCGTCTTCCATCACCTTGGTCACCTTGCCAAGGATGCCGCCTTGCGTCACCACCTGGTCACCGCGGCGCAACGCCTCAACCATCCCTTTGTGTTCCTTCAGCTTTTTCTGCTGTGGACGGATCAAGAGGAAATACATGATGCCGAAAATCAGAACCAGCGGAATGAACGAGGTGAAGGCGCTGGCGGCATCGCCAGTTTGGGCAAAGGCAGGAGTGGCGAACATCTGTCGTCCTTCGGTGTGGCGGGGGGCCCGCGCGTCGCGGCGCACCCTATCCGCGCGGTGGGGCCAAGGCAAGGCGACGGGGCCTGCCCCGCCGCGCCCCCGATATATGAACTCGGGGCCACTTTGCCAGAGGCGATCGGACGTCAGGGCGCGATGGGGTGAAAACCGTCCATCGGATGCGCCTTGACCGCACGGGCCAGCGCCACGAACCCCGCCACCTGATGCGCAGCGGTGGCCCTGCCCTTGTCGCCCGAGCCGAGATGCGCCTCGCCCACCGTCCCGTCAGGGTTCAGATCGGATGCGATCCAGCCATAGCTGACGGGTCCCACGGGCGGGATGGCCGCACCCTCTGCGCTGGACCGGAAATCCTTGGCCGCGCGCATGTCCACCGTGTCGGGACGGAAGGCCAGCATCAGGCTTGTCTCCACGTCGCCGCCATGGATGCCGAAGCTGCGTTCCTGCGGCGAATACATCCCCTCTGGCAACCCAAAGGCCGTCCACTGGCACTTGACCGCCAGCATGCCCGCCCGCACCCGCAATTCGCGGCTGAGAATCGACACGAGGTCAAGATTGCCGCCATGGCTGTTGACGAGGATGATCTTGCGCAACCCCGCCCGCGCCACCGAAAGCCCGATCTCGACCCAGGCCTTCAGCGCCGCTTCGGCGCCAAGGGTGACGGTGCCTTGCGCCCAAAGATGTTCGTTCGACTTGCCGACCGCCTGCACCGGCAGGCAGATCAGGTCGAGGTCGGGCGGGCAGTCGGCGCGCAACTGCGCCAGCATCCCTTCGGCGATCAGCGTATCGGTGCCCACGGGCAGATGCGGCCCGTGCTGCTCGATCGCGGCCAGGGGCAGGACAGCGATGCAGGTCATCGGGTCCAGCCCCTTGAAGGCGGGCGCGCGCAGGGCGGTCCAGTCTCGCAGGCTCATGCCGATACCTCGCGCCTTGCCGCCGCCCGCCCGATCAGCCGGTCCATCTTGCCCGCCACCCGCGCCAGATGCCGTGCGCGGCTGTCGGCGGTGGAGCTGTCCATCAGGTAATGCGCTGCAAACGCCGCCTTTTTGCGGGGCGCGCACAACAGGCCCACCCCCCGCATCAGCGTGCGCCTGCCCGGTGCGCCGATGGCCCAGGTCAGCCACCATGACGCGCCGCAGGTAGTGAACACGCCCAGCCGCTTGATGTGGTGCAAGCCGGGCCGGATCGTCTTGTTCGCGCCATCGGGCATCAGAAAGGCAACATCGGGCAGCAGCACCCGGTCAAGCCAGCCTTTCAGGATCGCGGGCAGGCCGTACCACCATGTCGGGTAGACGAAGATCAGCGTATCGGCCCAGCGTAGATCCTCGACGTCCCGCCCGACGGGCGCTGCGTTGGCCGGGCAGTCAAGATAGCCCTGCCATTCCGCGCCGGTCAGCACCGGCTGAAACCCGCGCCCGTAGAGATCGGCCAGCCGAACCTCGGCCCCGGCATCTGCCAGCTTCGCCAGCACCAGATCGCGCACGGCAGCGGTAAAGCTGCCCTCTTTCGGATGACAGTAGACCACCAGCGCCTTCATTCAGAACCGCCCCATCTCGCCCGCCACGCGGCCCAGAAAGCGGGTCCTGTCCCTGTCGGTCGCGCGGTTCATGTCATAAAGCGCGAGGTAGCGCATCTTTTCGGGCCGGCAGACGTGCCAGATCGCGCGCCGGACCACATGCCGGGGCGGATCGCCCGCCAGAAGCGCGCGCATACGGGTGCCGCCGTAGGTGGTCACGGCGGCGAGGCGCTTGACGTGCGTCAGGTTAGGTTTCACCAACCCGTCCTCCAGCCGGAAGCTGACGCCGGGCAGGAACACGCGGTCGAAAAAGCCCTTGAGCATGGCCGGAAAGCCGAAGTTCCAGACCGGAAAGACCAGCACCAGCGCCTCTGCCGCGCGCACACGTTCCACGTAAGACGCGACGGGCGCGAGATTCGGCCCCACCTCGTGATACCCGCGCCGCTCTTCCGCCGTCAGGACCGGGCTGAAGCCTTCGGCGTAAAGGTCGCAATCATCCACCTGCCAGCCCCGGTCGGTCAGCGTATCAACCACGGTCCGGTGCAGCGCGGCAGAAAAGCTTTCCTCGCAAGGATGGGCGAACAGCACCAGCGCGCGGGTCATCCAGCTTCACGCGAATGATGAGAATGGGCGGCCAAGTCCTTTTCTTCTCTGTACAAATATCCATGGCACGCCACAGCGCGCGCGACGCCACCGGTCATTTCGCGGCCCTCATCCCCTTGTAGGCATAGACCCCGGCATAATCGAAATCCGGCGCATCCCAGGCGATCATCTTGCCGGGATTGAGCAGCCCTTTCGGATCCGCCTCGCGCTTGAAGGCAAGCTGGCGGTCATCCACCGTCTGCCGCCCGCCTTCCTCCAGCGTGTAGCGGTGCGGGTTGAAGACCATGCAGCCCCGCGCCTCGTGTCCCTGCACGATGGCATCAAGCCGCGCTTCGGTGGTGAAACGCACAAGGCTCAGGCCCGCAAAGATCACCCGGCCGCCTTCTTTCACCACTTCCAGGTGCTGCATCACCTCGCCGGGGAAGGCGGCGCGGATCTCTTCCACCTTTTCCAGCGTCACGCCGGGGGGATAGCGCACCTGCAGATAGGTGATCGCGGGGTCCACCTTCAGCGCGCGCAGGGTGGTGTGGTTCCAGCCGTATTCAAAGACCGGCCCCGGCTCGCGCTCCCAGTCGGGCGCATCCGACCGCCAGATGATGTGCGCGGCGGGGCGGCGGGCAAGGAAGGTCAGAAAGCCGTCCATCGCATGGGGCGCGATCATCAGGCCGACAAGCGCCTGCCCTGTCGTCACATGCGGCGAGACGCGCTGGAAATAGCTTTGCGCGATCGGGGCCTCATAGACCGAGGCCAGCTTTTTGAGGATGCCATCCTCGTGCCCGAGGTCATAGGCCAGCTTCGCAGCTTCGGGGAAGGTGTCGGTGGCCACGAAAATCTCGACCCAGTCATAGGCGGGCGCGAGGGGCATCTCGATTTCGGTGATGATGCCGTTGGTCCCGTAAGCATGGCTGACGCGGTGCAATTCTTCGCCCGTGAATTCCAGCACGCGGGGCTCTGCCTCCATCGTCACCACCCGCAGGCGGATGATGTTTCCCAGATCGCGCAAGGATCCCCAGGTGCAGGACCCGACACCACCAGACCCGCCCGCAATGAAGCCCCCGATGGTGGCGGTGGCCCAGGTGGAAGAGAACATGCGGATCTCCTGCCCCGATTGCGCGCGACACGCGGCATCCACGTCTTTCAGCAGGCACCCCGGTTCCACCACCACACGCCCCGGGGCCACGGATTTCACCGCCGCCATGTTCTTCAGATGCAGGATGCAGCCGCCCGCAAGCGGCATCGCCTGCCCGTAGTTCCCCGTCCCCGCCCCGCGCGTCGTCACCGGCACGGCATGCGCATGGCAGACCCGCAGCACCTCGATCACCTCGGCCTCGGATTTCGGGGCTACCACGAAATCGGCGGTGACATGGTCGAGCCGCGCTTTCAGGACCGGCGAGTACCAAAAGAAATCACGGCTTTTTGCGCGCACCGAGACGGGGTTCTGATCCATCTCCAGATGCGAAAGGGCGGCCTTGGCGGCGGCGATATCCATGGCTCACTCCATCAGATGGTCAAGGTCGGCGTAATCGGGCAGGCTGCGGTCAATTGCGCGACCTGCGCGCACCACCACCCGGTCGGCCTGCGGGCGCGACAGAAGCTCTGACCAGTTACGGGCGTGGAAAAGGATCAGGTCGGCCGGCGCACCGGGCGCCAGCGAGGGCGCGGCTAAGCCGCAGGCGCGCGCGGGGTTGGCCAGCACCGTCTGCACCCATCCCGGCCCCGAATGATCCAGATGCCCGATCCGCGTCGCCTCGCGCAGCACCTCGAGCATGTCCATGTCGCCATAGGCGTAGAACGGGTCGCGCGTGTTGTCGGACGCAAAACAGACATTGATCCCGCGCGCCGCCATCTCGTGCACCAGCGTGATCCCCCGCATCCGGGGGGTGCGGGCGGCATGGCGGTCCTGCAGGTAGAGGTTGCACATCGGCAGGCTGACAACATGCAGGCCCGCCTTGGCCACCAGATCGAGCGTTGCCAAAGCCTGCGCCTCATGCATCGCACCGACGGAACAGCAGTGACCCACCACGACAGGCGCGGAAAATCCCGTCTCAAGAACGGCTTCCGCGATCATCTTCAACGTGTTCGAGGTCGCATCCAGCGTCTCGTCCACATGGAAATCAACCGACAGGCCCCGCGCCTCGGCCATGCCGAGAAACGCGCGGATGCGGGCGGCAATGTCGGGCAAGGGATAGGTGACCATCCCCAGCACGCCCCCGCTTTCCGCCACGATATCGGCGGTTCCAAGGAAAGGCTTGTCGGTGGAGAAATCCCCGGCACCGATCAGGCACACCGCCTGCAGGTCGATCCGCCCTGCCCATTCGGCGCGCGCCTCGCGGAAGACAGGGAACGAGATCGCATCCTGCGGGGGGATGCTGTCCAGATGCGTGCGGATCGCGCGGGTGCCGTGGGCATAGGCCGCGCGAAGCGAAAAATCCATCCGCGCCCGCACATCCGCCGCACTCCACCGCGCCTTGCGGTCAGCGCCCACCGTTTCCAGCGCGCCTGCGAACGTGCCATCCGGGTTGGGGCTGCGGGGCCAGATGTGGCCCTTGTCGAGATGCGTGTGCATGTCCACGAAGGCCGGCAGCACCATGGCGCCCTTCACATCCACCTCTGGTGCCGGGGCATCGGTGATGCGCCCGCCCTCCAGCGTCAGCGACACGCGCTCCAGATCACCGGGGCGCCCCAACACACAGGCAGGCACAGTGGCGTTGACCAGCCGCACGGGGCCGTCCGGCAGATGAAGAAAGCCGCTCATGTCTCTCTTTTCAGGGCACTTTCGTGCCATTTCCGCAGCAACATGTGTGACAGGAACGAAAGCCCTGCAAAGATCACCACCCCCGTCGCCGCGATCAGCAGAAGGGCCGCGAACATGCGGGGAATGTTCAGCCGGTACCCGGCTTCCAGAATGCGGAAGGCAAGGCCCGACCCGATGCCGCCGGTGCCCGCCACATATTCCGACACGACCGCCCCGATCAGCGCGAGGCCGCCCGCGATGCGCAGCCCACCCAGGAAATAGGGCAGCGCGGACGGCAGTTGCAGATAGCGCAGCCGCTGCCAGCGGCTGGCGCGGTAGATCGTCATCAGGTCGCGCAGGTTGTGATCGGCGGATTTGAGGCCGAGCGTGGTGTTGGCCAGAATGGGAAAGAACGCCACCAGCCAGGCGCAGAGCAGAAGCCCCACGGTGCGGTTGTCCACATAGATGAAGATCAGGGGCGCCACCGACACGACAGGCGTGACCTGCAGGATCACGGCATAGGGGTAGAACGACATTTCGGCCCAGCGGCTTTGCGTGAAAAGGATGGCCAGCCCCACCCCGCCGATTACCGCGACGGCCAGCGCCATCAGCGTGATCTGAAGCGTCACGAGCAGCGCCGAAAAGAGGATAGCCCAGTCCTTGACCAGCGTTTCCAGCACCAACCCCGGCCCCGGCAGGATGTAATGCGGGATGTCGTTCCACACCACCACGCGATCCCAGGCCCAGACACCAAGCGCCAGCACGGCGATGGGCAACACCCATTTCGCCACGCCCTCAATGCGCGCGGTCCGGGCACGGCGCGCCTCGTCAGCGTCCACCTCGTCCAGCGGCTGGCGGTCGGCGATGGTCATGCAGCCTCCGTCATGGCCTGAATGAGCGTGTCAGACACCTCACGCGCAGCGGCAGCATAGGCGGGCGAGGTGCGAAAGGCCATGTCGCGGGGATAGGGGGCGTCGATGGTGATTTCCTGCACCACCCGGCCCGGACGGGGGGCCATCACCACGATGCGGTCCGACAGGAAGACGGATTCAAACACCGAATGGGTGACAAAGACCACCGTGCAG
>JBBSBE010000043.1:0-28158 GCA_038251625.1 Rhodobacterales bacterium | reverse complement strand
GATGCCATCATAGCCGATGCGGACTTCCATCACCTCGGCCACGCCGTTGGCGGCGCAGGTATCGAGGTCTTTCTGGCTGATGCGCGAGGACGAGTTGGCGATGTCGACGGTGTTTTCGCCGACGCCTTCACACATCTTGGCGCGACCGGCGCCCGAACCGCCACCTTCCACGACCGGTGTCGGGAAGCTGAAGTTTTCGCCGAAGGCTTCGGCGACGATCGTGGCGTAGGGCAGCACGGTCGAGGAGCCGGTGATCTGGATCTGGTCGCGCGCCATGGCGGGCGCCGCGAAGGCGGCCAGCGCGAGCGCCGACACGGAAAGTTTGGTGAAGGACATGGATGTCTCCCTTGAGGAATCGCGGAGGGGGGCCTTTGGCACCCTCGTGGCGTGAGGTAGCGGTCCTGCACAAAGGATATGTAATGGTTTTGCGACAGTTTTATGAATGCAGTTGTCTAGCCCGGATCGCGCGCCGACACCTTGGCAACGGTACCTCCATAGGACGAAAGTCGAAGGTAGATACAATCATAAGTTGATCATTTTCGGTTGACGCGGGGGAAACCGCCCCGCTACCGTCACAAATGCGGGAGCTTTGGGAGGAGCACCGCGCTCGTCACGCATCGAGGTTCGGACACCGGTGGCGCCCAAGGACGCCGCACTGTTTCCGCGCGCTTTCACCAATCGGGAGGACACCATGCACCGCTTCCTTTCTACTGTCGCGGCCCTCGGCCTGGCTGCGGGTACCGCCGCGGCGCAAACGCCCGCGGTTCCGGATAATCTGGAAAAGCTGTCGAATTTCCAGTCAACCGGAACGACCGAATTCACGTTCATCGATCAAACCGGGCCCTTTGCGGACGGTATCAAGAAAACGCTGGAAGGCATTTCGCTGCCGCCGGGTTTCAAGATCGGGCTTTACGCGGTGGTGCCCGACGCACGGCACATGGCGGTGGGGCCGCAGGGGATCGTGACCTTTGTCGGCACGCGGAAAGACAAGGTCTGGTCCGTGACCGACCGCAACAAGGACCGGGTGGCCGACGAGGTAAAGGACTTCGCGCCGTCGCTGCAGTTCTCGATCCCGAACGGGCCCTGCTTTTCAAAGGACGGGTTCCTCTACATCGCTGAACAGAACCGGGTGCTTTTGTTTCCGGCTGCCGAATTCTTCTACGAAAGCCCCGATGTGGCGGCGTTTAATCTGGTGAAGAAGGGCGATCTGATCCCTGCCGATCAGGAAAGCTTCAACCACACCGCGCGGGTCTGTGACGTTGGGCCGGATGGCAAGATCTACATCTCGCTCGGCCAGCCGTTCAACGTGGCGCCGCCCGAGAACCTGGAGGTCAACACCAAGTGGGGGATCGGCGGGATCATCCGGATGAACACGGACGGCACCGGGCGCGAGGTTTACAGCTATGGCGTGCGCAATTCCGTCGGGCAGGATTTCGATCCCAAGACGGGCGATCTGTGGTTCACCGACAATCAGGTGGACGGGATGGGCGATGACATTCCGCCGGGCGAGTTGAACCACATCACGGCCATCGGCCAGCACTTCGGGCATCCCTGGTTCGGCGGCGGATCGGTCCGCACCAACGAATACAAGGATCAGGAGCCTCCGGCCGACACCGTGATGCCCGCAGTCGAGACGATCGCTCATGCGGCCGACCTTGGGATGATGTTCTATTCGGGCAAGATGTTTCCCGAGAAGTATCAGGGCGCGATCTTTTCCGCCCAGCACGGATCGTGGAACCGCACGACGCCCGTCGGTGCCCGGGTGATGGTGACCTATGTGGCCGAGGACGGGACCGCCACGATGGAGCCTTTTGCGGAAGGCTGGATCGATGCCAACGGCGAATACCTTGGCAGACCTGTGGATGTGGCGCAGTTGCGTGACGGGTCGATCCTGGTTTCGGACGATCTGGCGGGCGCGATCTATCGGATCTGGTACGAGGGCAATTGATGCGGGCTTTGGCTTTGGTCTTGGGCGGGGTCATCCTCGCCCAAGGCGCATCTGCAGAAGGCGACCCGGCAGCGGGCAAGGTGCTGGCGGGGCAGTGCCGCACCTGCCACGGGCTGAACGGCTATGCCAAGATCCCCATCGCCCCGCATATCGGGGGCGAGAACCCGGCCTATATCGTCCATCAGTTGACCGCGTTCCGTGATGGAACGCGGGTGAACGAGATGATGACGGTGGTGGCCAAGACCCTGAGCGATCAGGCAATTGCAGATCTCGCAGCCTGGTATTCCGCCCAAAGCGCCAGCGCCACCCTGCCCCCCGGCAAGACAGCCGAGATGGCGCCAGAGCGGTGCACCGCCTGCCACGGCGTGACCGGAATTGCAGCGGTGCCGGACGCCCCGAACCTTGGGGGGGAAACATCCATTTACATCGACACGCAGCTAAAGGCGTTCCGCCTTGGCAAGCGGCAGCACCCGGTGATGACCGACATCGCAAAAAGCCTGGATGACAGCCAGATCCGTGCCGTTGCCGACTGGTACGCCGCGATGAAGCTGGAGATCGTACCGGCGCCGTAACGCGGGCGAAGGGTCGCCGCTTTTTCTGTCCCGCGCCGCAAATTGGGGGATTCGGAAATTGTCATACACGTGTTACGATTCCATGTATGCTCTCGCGAATCGCCTTTGCGTTGTTGTGTCTTTGCCCCCTGCCCGCGATTGCAGGCGGCCCGATTGCCGAGGTCATCTGTGCCGACCGGGGTGACATCGTGCAGCGGCTGACGCGGCAATATGGCGCCACGCTGCGGGCCAGCGGCATCCGCGATCAGGACGCCGTGATGGAGGTCTGGGCCACCGACGCCGGGCGCTGGACGCTGGTGCAGCGCTATGCCAACGGGCAAGCCTGCATCCTTGCGATGGGCGCCGACTGGGATCAGTCCCTCCCCCCCGCCTGAGGCGCAGGGTTGACAGACAGTCCCGAAAGGCCCATGTGCACCACGTGTTCGATACCCGTGCCGCGTGAGCACCAAAAGGGTCCGGCCACAGGTTCCCACATTCACGCAGGGGCGCCGCGCGGAGCGCACGACACCGGGCAATCGCCCGGGGTGAGGGCGTTCGCGCCCTCTGACATGGATGGACCCATGACCACTTTCGCAGACCTCGGGCTTTCCGCCCGGCTGGTGCAGGCGCTGGAAAAGACAGCACTGACCACCCCCACCCCCATTCAGGCGCAAGCCATCCCGCATATCATGGCGGGGCGTGACGTGATGGGCCTGGCCCAGACCGGCACAGGCAAGACCGCCGCCTTCGGGCTGCCGCTTCTGCATCGCATCCTTGACCTTGGGCATCCGCCCGGCCCGCGCCATGTCCGCGCGCTGATCCTGGCGCCGACGCGGGAACTGGTGACCCAGATTCACGCCAACCTGACAGCCTTTACCAAGGGTACCGCCGTCAAGGTGGTGGTCGTGGTCGGCGGTGCGTCGATCAACAAGCAATCGGCAGCGCTGTCGCGCGGGGCCGATGTTCTGGTGGCGACGCCGGGGCGGCTGATCGACCTGCTGGAGCGCGGCGACGTGAGCCTTGAGAAATGCGGCTATCTGGTGCTGGACGAGGCCGACCACATGCTGGACATGGGGTTCATCCATTCCCTGCGCCGGATCGCCAAGCACATCCCGCAAAAGCGCCAGACGATGCTTTTCAGCGCCACGATGCCCAAGGATATCGAGGAAATCGCCGATACCTATCTGCGCGATCCCATCCGCGTGCAGGTGGCGCCGCCCGGCAAGCCGATCGAAAAGATCGTGCAGGGTGTGCATTTCACCCCGCAGGGCGACAAGGCGAAGCTGCTGGAGGACTATCTGAAAAAGCACGTGGGCGAGCAGGCGCTGGTTTTTGGCCGCACCAAGCATGGGTCGGACAAGCTGGCAAAGCTGTTGCTGGGATGGGGTTTCAACGTGGGCGCGATCCATGGCAACAAGAGCCAGGGCCAGCGCGAACGGATGCTGGCCGACTTCCGCGCGGGCAAGATGGACGTGCTGGTGGCGACAGACGTCGCCGCGCGCGGCATCGACATCCCGACGGTGCGGCACGTCTATAACTACGATATGCCGAACGTGGCCGAAAACTATGTCCACCGCATCGGTCGCACCGCGCGTGCGGGTGCCGAGGGTACGGCGGTCGCGTTCTGCGCACCCGCCGAGATGGGCGAGTTGCAGGCGATCGAGAAGCTGTTGAAGAAGCCGCTGCCGATCATCGGCGGGGCGCCATGGGCGGCCGATATCGTGGCCGCCGCACCAAAACCGGGCAGTGGCAGCCGCCGCGCGCAGGGTGGCGGCGGGCGTCCGGGCCAGAAGGCCGGGGGCGCAAAGCCGCAAGGCGCAGGTCGCCCCGTGCAGGCTGCCAAGCCGCGCCCGGCCCAAGGTGGCGCGCAGGCACCGCAGCGGAATCGTCGCGGGCGTTAACCGCCCGTCAACGCGCCTTTGCCAGAATGAACCTTGCGCCCCATGTGGGGGCGCCTGTTCCGAGTGTGGGGGCGGCCGCATCCCTTTCCCGTCCCGCTGCGGCTGCCTCTGTGGCTGCGGCGGGACAGTCCGCCCGGGCCTTGCCGCCGCCGCACGCGTTGCGCTATGGGGCGCGGCATGGCCAAGCTCTATTTCCACTACTCCACCATGAATGCGGGCAAATCGACCGCGCTTTTGCAAGCCGCGCACAATTACCGCGAGGGCGGCATGGTGCCTTGGCTTGTCACCGCGCAGTTCGACCGCCGCGCGGGCGAGGGCCGGATCGCCAGCCGCATCGGGATCGGCGAGCCCGCCGACATGTTCGCCCCCGACGAGGACCTTTACGCCAAGCTTGTGGCCCGGCTGGCTCAGGGCCCGGTGGCCTGCGTGTTCATCGACGAGGCGCAGTTCTTGTCAAAGGCGCAGGTCTGGCAGCTTGCGCGCGCGGTGGATGATCTGGGCGTGCCGGTGATGTGCTACGGTCTGCGGGTGGATTTCCGGGGCGATCTGTTCCCCGGATCGGCGGCCCTGCTGGCCTGGGCGGATGAGATGCGGGAAGTGCGCACGATCTGCGCTTGCGGGAAGAAGGCCACGATGGTGGTGCGCAAGGGGCCGGATGGCCGCCCCCTGCAGGACGGCGCGCAGGTGCAGATCGGCGGGAACGAGACCTATGTTTCGCTCTGCCGTCGCCACTGGCGCGCGGCGATGGGCGATCAGGCGGCGGATCCTGCAGGCGCCTGACGCGCGCGGAGCGCGATCATCGCCCCGGCAGCGGCGATCAGCGCCATGCCGACGATCGCAAGGGGCGCCAAGCGTTCCGACCAGATGACCCAACCCCAGAAGGCCGAGGCAGGCAGTGTAAGGTATTCGAAAACGGCAACGCGGCTGGCTTCGGCAAGCTGGTAGGCGCGCATGACGCAGGCCACGGCCACCAGCGACCCCGCCGCCTGTACCGCCGTCCAGCCCCAGAAGGCGGGCCCCGGCGTCACCCACCCGCGCAACACAAAGCCGCTCGTGCCTTCAGGCACCGGCAATGGCCAGAGCGCCAGCACGGCGATGCCCGCCACGCCAAGGATCGCCATCATGGCAAAGAACCCGGCCGCCAGCACCTCGGCGCTTTCGCCCGCACACCATTCGCGGGTGGCAAGGTTGGCCAGCGCGTAAAGCGCCCCTGCAAGCACCGGCAGCGTGGCCGCCAGCGTGGCACCGCGCGCAGCCTCGGGACCAAGGACCATGACGACACCCGCAAAACCCAACGCCACGGCTGCAACGCGCACCGGCCCCAACTGGTGCCCCCAGATGAGGCGCCCGAAGATCAGCACGAACACCGGCGCGGTGAACAGCCCTGCGGCCACCTGCGCCACGGGCAGAAACGCCAGCGCACCGAAATAGAACAGCATCGCCGTGCCTTGCAGTGCCGACCGCGCCGCCACCGCCCGGAAGCTGACCGGTCGCAGGCGCAGCCGAAGCGGCACCGCAACCAGAGCGAGAATTGCAAAGACCATCGCCGACCGGATCACATGAAACTGCCACATCCCCGCTTCATCCGCGATCACGCGCACGAAATTGTCGGTGAAGCCGATCAGCGTGGCATAGGCCAGGACGAGGGCAGCGGCGGCGAGGGTACGATCGGGCGGCGGCATGGGGTTCCTTGCAAGAACCCTTTCCAACTGGACCGCGCGGGGCCAATATGCTGGCCGGAAAGCGACATCGGGCGACCGTTGCGCGGGGTTCAGGGGGAGGATGGCCATGGGATGGCTTGCTGACGAGCAGGGGTTGGAGCGGTGTGCCGCAAACCATCAGCCGCTGACACCGCTCGGCCACCTGCGCCGCGCGGCAGAGGTGTTTCCCAACCGCACCGCCGTAGCGCATCGCGGCTGGCGGGTGACTTACGCCGAATACCATGCGCGGTGTACCCGGATGGCATCGGCCCTTGCCCGGGCGTGGATCAATCCGGGCGATGTGGTGGCGACGCTTTTGCCGAACATACCCGCCCACGCCGAGGCCCATTTCGGCGTGCCTGCCGCCGGTGCGGTGCTGAACACGATCAATACGCGGCTCGACGCCGATACCGTCGCCTATATCCTCGGCCATGGCGGGGCGAAGCTTCTGTTCTGTGACACGGCCCTGCTGCCACTGGCAGATGCAGCCTTCGCGCTGCTTGACGGCCCGCCACCGCGCCTCATCGAGGTGTGCGATCCCGAAGGCGGATTTCCGGCGACTGGCCTGCACGAGGAATACGAGGATTTCCTGGCAGGCGGCGACCCCACGGCCCCTTGGGTGATGCCCGAGGATGAGTGGGAATCGATCGCGCTCAACTACACGTCTGGCACTACGGGGCGGCCGAAGGGCGTTGTCTGCCATCACCGGGGTGCGTTTCTGAACACGATGGGAACGGTGGTCAGCTGGGCCATGGGGATGCATCCGCGTTACCTGACCATCGTGCCGATGTTTCATTGCAACGGCTGGTGCCACACCTGGCTGATGCCGCTGGTGGGGGGCACGCTGGTCTGCCTGCGCGATGTGACGGCGAAGGGCATTTATGAGGCTGTCGCGTCCGAGGGGATCACACATATGGGCGGCGCGCCCATCGTGCTGAACACGATCATCCACGCCAAGGCCGAGGATCGGGCGACATTCGGGCATACGATCGACGTGTTCACCGCAGGCGCCCCGCCGGCGGCTGCCACGCTGGCCGCCATCGAGCCCTTGGGGTTCCGCGTCAAGCAGGTGTACGGGCTGACCGAAACCTACGGGCACATCACCGAATGCCTGTGGCATGCCGATTGGGATGCCCTGCCGCAGGACGAACGCGCCGCGATCAAGGCGCGCACGGGCGTGGTTCAGCCGATGGCGGGTGAGGCCGTCGTGATGGACCCCGCCACCATGACCCCCCTGCCCCGCGACGGCGAAACGGCAGGCGAGATCATGCTGCGCGGCAATACGGTGATGAAGGGGTACTACCGAAATCCCGCCGCCACGGCAGAGGCGTTCAGGGGTGGCTGGTTCCATTCCGGCGACATCGCCTTTACCCATCCCGACGGGTACCTCAAGATCACTGACCGCGCGAAAGACATCATCATTTCTGGTGGCGAGAATGTTAGCTCGGTCGAGGTGGAGGGGGTGCTGATGCACCATCCCGATGTGATGCTCTGTGCCGTTGTGGCCAAACCGGACGAGAAATGGGGCGAGGTGCCGTGCGCGTTTGTCGAGCTGAAGCCGGGTGCGGTGGCAGACGGGGCCGCGCTGATCGCTTTCGTGCGCGCGCGGCTTGCGGGGTTCAAGACGCCGAAAGAGGTGGTCTTTGGCGAGTTGCCCAAGACCGCGACCGGCAAGGTTCAGAAGTACGAGTTGCGCACCCGCGCCAGGGCGCTCGCGGTGGGCGCCGCGTGAGGGTCAAGGGGCGGGGATTGGCCGCAGCATGACGGCGCTGACAAAGTACCAGAAGCTGGAAAGCAGCGGCCTTTGGCGTGAATTGCCCGAGGCGCAGCGGCGCGAGGTGGTGGTGAACCTTGGCGATGCCTCTTTGGTGCTGTCGGATCCGCGCAGCGAAACGGCGCTGACGCATTGGTCGCTTCCAGCCGTGCGGCGGCTCAACCCCGGCACGCTGCCCGCGCTTTACAGCCCCGGCGAGGATGCGGCCGAGACGCTGGAATTGCAGGATGCCGACATGATTGCGGCGCTCGATACGGTGCGCGCGGCCATCGCGCGGGCCAAGCCGCATCCGGGGCGGTTGCGCGGCGCGATTGTGGGGTCCACCGCCACGATGGCGCTGGCGCTGGCGATCTTCTGGTTGCCCGGCGCGCTGATCCGCAACACGGCCTCGGTTCTGCCGCCCGCGACGCGGGCCGAGGTGGGTCGGCTTGCCTTGGCCGACCTGACGCGGATCACCGGCGCCCCTTGCAGCGCGCCCGCCGGACGCGCGGCGCTCGACAAACTGGCACTGCGGGTCTTTGGTGCCAAGAACACGCCAAAACTGATCGTGGTGCGCGAAGGGCTGGAACGTCCCGTGCATCTGCCGGGGCGGCAGGTGGTTCTGCCGGAGCCGCTGGTCGCGCTGCCCGATGGGCCCGAAGTCGTGGCCGGGGCCGCGCTGGTGGAGGGCATGCGCATCGACGCGCGCGACCCGATGATCGCCATGCTGCGCCATGCCGGGGTGCTGGCCACGCTGCGGCTTTTGGCGACGGGTACGCTTGGCCGCGACGCGGTGGCGGGTTTTGCCGAGGCGTTGATCGCGCTGCCGGCACCGGCGATCAACCAGTCTTCTGTGATCGAGAGGTTCCGCGACGCCGAGGTTCCTACCGGCCCCTATGCGGCGACCGTGGACCCCGGGGCACAGGTCCTGCCCCGCCTTGCCACAGATGACCCCTTCCCCGGCGGGGCTCCGCGCACGATCCTGACGGATGAGGAATGGATCAGCCTGCAGGATATCTGCACCCGCTGACGGGCCCACCGGCCAGCCGACAGGACAAAGAAAAACCCCCTCGCCAAAGGGAATGGCGAGGGGGCAAGGCTGATTGCTGCCCGACTTCTTGCCTGCGGTGACCCGTCAGCTTTCGCCCGGCCACGCAGGATGGTTCCTACCGGATGAAAGCGTCGCCGAACCCGGCCCGGCGTGCCGCAGCCAGTGCAGCCTGCGCATCGGACGCGGTGCCGAACGGCCCGGCATAGACAACCTGCACCGCCTTGCCCTTGATCGAGGCTTTGCCGCCCGCGACCGGAAGCCCCAGCCCCGCAAGCCGACCGCGCGCGCGATCCGCATTGGCGGGCTGGCCGAAGCTGCCGACCTGCACGTAAAGCCGCGCCGTTCCGGCAAGCTTGGGCGCGCGGGGCGTGCCAGAGGTGGAAACCGTCGCCGTTGCACGCTGCGGGGCAAGGTTGCCGGCGGACGTCACCACGTAAGGATGTGTCGCGCCTGCAACCAGGTCTGCGGGGACCTTGCGGGTCCAGACCTGATCCTGTGCAACTTGACCTGCCGCAGTGCCTTTGCCCCGCAAGGGGTTCAGCCGATCATCTTTCCACGCGAGGCGATATCCTTTCGGCACCTGAACCCCGGCGCTTGCAACCGCAATCGGGGCAGCGGCGCTGCGGGCAACGGGGGAAGAAACGCCTGGCACAGCCTCGGCCCCCGGCGGCGCGCAGATGAACACCCGTTGTCCGTCGCGCGTATCATAGGCCCGCAGGGTTGGCGTATCCGGGGGGCAGGCCACGCGTGGGCCGATGCCGGATGCGCCAATCGGCGTCGCCTCGGATGTGTCGCTGTCGGCCATCTGTACCGGCGGCTCTGCAGCCACCGCCGCCGGGGCGGATCGTGCCGCGACGCGGGCGGCATAAGCCTCCAGCCGATCGGGCGAGGCCACGCAGGCCAGCGCCCGGCGTCCGTCTGCCAGCATCACGCGGGTACCATAGGGCGATGCCGCCGGGCAGCCCGCTGTGGGTGTCGGCGCCGCGGCAGCCGCCGCAACCGGCGGCGGCGCGTAAGATGACGCGGGAACGCTCGCGCGTGGTGTGCTGGCCCGGACGGCGGGCGGTTTCGTGGTGGTCGCCACGGTGGCGACCGGCGCCTTGGTGCCGGCGGCGGGCGCGGGCGCGGGGGCAGGAACCTCGGCGACGGCAACCGGTGGTGGCGCTTGGAAGCTTGGGGGATAGCCGCAAAGCTGGCGACGGTTGCTGCCGACGCGGGCGACCCAGGTCGTGCGCCCGCTGACGCCTGCCCGCAGAAAAACGCAGCCTGCGCTATCGGTGAACTGTTGCCCGGAGAAACCCGGCGGCGGTAATTCGCGTGGCCCGCGAAGCGCTTGCGCATCGGCGATAGCCGCCCCGGCCAGAACAATCCCCGCCGCCACCAGAACCAAAACGCGCATCACGACCCCCATCGTTTGACAGAAGATGCGGCAGGACGTGTTCAGAGTAAAGTAGAATTCCCTTTATTTTGTGCCGAACATGCGATCACCCGCATCCCCTAGCCCTGGAACAATATATCCATGGTCATTGAGGTGTTCATCTACCGCTGCTGTGACAATCGGCACGTCGGGATGCGCGATCTTCATGCGTTCCACCCCTTCGGGCGCCGCCAGAAGGCACAAAAACCGGATGTTGCGCGCACCGGCCTTCTTCAGCAGGTCGACGGCAGCGGCGCTTGAGTTGCCTGTCGCAAGCATCGGATCCACCACAATCGAGACACGCTCGTCCAACCGGTCGGGCAGTTTGCAGTAGTATTGCACCGGCTGCAGCGTTTCAGGGTCGCGGTAAAGCCCCACGAAACCGACGCGGGCCGCCGGGATCAGTTCAAGAATGCCATCCAAAAGTCCGTTGCCCGCGCGCAGGATCGACACCAGCGCCAGCTTTTTGCCTTCGATCATCGGCGCGTCCATTTCGCACAGCGGTGTCTCGATGCGCTTGGTGGTCATCGGAAGATCGCGCGTCACCTCGTAGGCCAGAAGGAGGCTGATCTCGCGCAGAAGTTGCCGGAAGCTGGCGGTCGATGTGTCGCGTTCGCGCATCAGCGTCAGCTTGTGCTGGACCAGCGGGTGGGAAACGATCGTCAGATGGTCAGTCATGGCCGGGGCTCCAGTTTCTTCGCGATGCGGCCGCGCGTATCGGCGTCACAGAAGGCCGCGTCAAGCGCGGTGCAGTTGAGGCGGGCGAACTGGCCCTCGTCCCAATCAAAGGCGTCATGCAGGCGGTCGTATTCGCGGGCCATCGTGGTGTGAAAGAAGGGCGGATCGTCGGTCGAGATGGTGACGCGCGCGCCGCGCCGGTCAAGCTCGGCAATCGGGTGCGCGCGCCAGCCGGGGTAGAGACCAAGCGCGATGTTGGAGCCGGGGCAGCATTCCAGCACCGTGCCGCGTTCGGCCAGTTCGTCCACCAGCGCCAGATCCTCGATGGCGCGCACACCATGGCCGATCCGGCTGACGCCAAGCGTAAGGGCATCGCGGATGCTGTCTGGCCCGCCCCATTCGCCGGCATGGGCGGTCAGGCCAAGGCCAGCCTCACGCGCGCAATCGAAGGACCATGCGAAATCCTGCGGCTTGCCGATCTTTTCGTCGCCTGCAATGCCAAAGCCGGTAAGGAAACCCCCCGACGTTTCGGCTGCGCATCGGGCAGAGGCGCGGGCCTTTTCGGGGCCGAAATGGCGGATGCAGGTGACGATGCCGCGCAAGGCGATGCCAAGATCGCGCTCGGCCTCTGCCGCGGTTTCGGCGATGGCGGCAAGGTAGTCGCGCCAGGCCACAACGTCGCTGCCACCGCAGAAATCGGGCGACAGGAAGGTTTCGCCGTAGATCACGCCACTTGCTGCGCTTTCCTCAAGCACCGCACGCGTCAGGCGCGCGTAATCCCGCGGGGTTTTCAGGGTAGAGGTGGCGGCCTCGTACACCTTCAGGAAATCCCAGAAATCGGAGAAGCGATAGCCGCCCTCTTCATTGAATATGCCCGAGATATCCATGTGCTTTTCGCGTGCAAGGCCGCGGATGAAGGCCGGGGGCGCGGCGCCTTCAAGATGCAGGTGCAACTCGATCTTGGGTAGGGCGGCAAGGGTCATAGAAGGGGCTTTCCATGCGGGCCGGGGGGCAGGCCCAGATGCGCCGCCACCGTTTCCCCTACATCGGCAAACGCGCAAAGGCCAAGCGATCCTGCCCCCGCGCCATGGATCAGGACGGGCACGCGTTCGCGCGTATGGTCCGTGCCCGGCCAGGTTGGATCGTTGCCATGGTCGGCGGTGAAGATCGCCAGATCACCATGGCGCAGGTGGGCCAGGAACCGGCCCGCCTGATCGTCGAACCATTCCAGCGCACGGGCATAACCCGCGACGTCGCGGCGGTGGCCATAGAGGCTGTCGAATTCGACAAAGTTCGCAAACGTCAGCGAACCGTCCTCGGCATCCTTGGCCAGATTGTGGACATGTTCGAAGAGCGCGGCATCGTCAGCGCCCTTCCAGAGGTTGCCGATGCCGCGATGGCTGAAGATATCGCCGATCTTGCCCACCGCGTGGGTCATCCGGCCCGCGCCTTTCACGCGGTCAAGGATCGTGGGTGCAGGCGGTGCCACGGCGTAATCGCGGCGGTTGGCCGTGCGGCGAAAGGCGCCGGGTGTGCCCACGAACGGCCGCGCGATCACCCGGCCCACGCGCATCGCGTGAAGGCGGGGGGCGATGGATTCGCAAAGCGAAAGCAGCCGTGCAAGGCCGAACGCCTCTTCATGCGCGGCGATCTGGAACACGCTGTCGGCAGAGGTATAGCAGATGGGCCAGCCACTGCGCAGATGGGCGGCGCCCAGCTTTTCGATGATCGGTTCGCCCGAAGCGTGGCAATTGCCAAGGATGCCGTCCGTGCCCGCCGCCTGCGCCACGGCAGCGGACAGATCGGGCGGAAAGGCAGGTTCGGCGCGCGGAAAATAGGTCCACTCCCACGGCACAGGCACGCCTGCCAGTTCCCAATGGCCGGAGGGCGTGTCCTTGCCCCTCGACACCTCTGTTGCTGCACCCCAGCGCCCGAGGGGCGGGTTGCCCGGCGGGGGCGGCCCGCCCATTGCCTGGGCATGCGCGTGAAAAAGCCCGAGCGAGCCCAGCACTGGCAGGCGCAGGGGCCCGGCAGCAGCGATATGGCCCAGCGTATCGGCCCCCGCATCACCGAAATCGGCGGCATCGGGGGCGCCGCCGATACCGACCGAATCCAGCACGATCAGAAAGGCCCTGCTCATGTGATGCGGCCAAGGATCAGCGGCGGCTCGTCCGGGGCTTCATCGGCAATCCGGTAGGCGGCCTGAACGACGGCAACGGCGGCATCCGCCTCGGCCTCGGTCGCGGCATGGACCATGGCAAGGGGAAGATCCGTGCTGACATCCTCGCCAATCGCCGCAAGGTCCGACAGGCCAACCGCAGGGTTCACTCGGTCGCCTTCGCGCAGGCGCCCCCCGCCAAGGCGCACGACGGCACGGCCCAGCGCCGACGCGTCGATGGTGGCCACAAAGCCCGTGCGCGGTGCGGGCACCTCGCGCATCACCGGGGCTGCGGGCAGCCGGTCGGGCCAGCGTTCGATGAAATCGGCAGGGCCACCTTGCGCGGCAACCATGCGCCCGAACGTCTCTGCCGCCTGCCCGTTTTCCAGCGCCTCGGCGATGCGCCCGGCGCCGTCCTTGGCGTCGGCGGCAAGCCCCCCCAGCGCCAGCGCCTCGCCCCCCAAGGCCGTCGCCACATCCCACAGGGCCGCATTGACGGAGGTGCCGGTCAGCGTTTCCATCACTTCGATCACCTCAAGCGCATTCCCCGCCGCCGTGGCCAGGGGTTGCGACATGTCGGTGATCAGGGCGGCTGTCATGCAGCCCGCCCCTTGCGCGGCAGAGACAAGCGCGCGGGCCAGCACCTCGGCCTCGGCAAGCGTGGCCATGAACGCACCCGAGCCGCATTTCACGTCCAGCACCAGCGCTTCGAGCCCGGCCGCCAGCTTTTTCGACAGGATCGACGCTGTGATAAGATCAATCGAATTGACCGTGCCCGTCACGTCACGGATGGCATAAAGCCTGCGGTCGGCGGGTGCGATCTCGGCGCTGGCAGCGACGATGGCACAGCCGACCCCGGCCAGTTGCGTGCGCAACGCGGCTTCGTTGAGGCCGGTCCGAAAACCGGGGATCGCCTCGAGCTTGTCAAGCGTGCCCCCGGTGTGGCCAAGGCCGCGACCCGAGATCATGGGCACATAGGCCCCGCAGGCGGCAAGGGCCGGGGCGAGGATCAGCGACACGCAATCGCCCACCCCCCCGGTGGAATGCTTGTCGAGCACCGGCCCCTGCACATCCCATTCCAGCACCTTGCCCGAGGCCGTCATCGCGCGCGTCAGCGCCACGCGCGTGCCTTCCGTCAGACCCCGCAGGCAGACGGCCATCGCAAAGGCCCCCGCCTGCGCATCGCTGACTTCACCCGACGCAAGGCCCCTTGCAAACCACGCCAGATCCTTTGCCGTTGGTTCGCGCCCCTCGCGCAGGGCACCGATCACGCTTTGCGCATCGGTCATGGCCTGCCCATGTGCGCCGCCGTAAAGCTGCCGGGCAGAAGGTCAGCCACCAGCACGCTGCGGCGCGCGCCGCTGACGGTGGCCATGGTCACCTGCACATCGGGGCCCGCAAACTCGGCGATCTTCTGGCGGCAGCCGCCGCAGGGGGGAACGGGATCGGGGCTGTCGGCCACCACGAAAACCTCGGCGATGCGGGTATCGCCCGCCGCAATCATCGCGGCGATGGCGCCCGCTTCGGCGCAGGTGCCTTCGGGATAGGCCACGTTCTCGACGTTGCAACCCACGTGGACAGCGCCACTTTCCGCCCGGATGGCGGCCCCCACCTGAAAGCCGGAATACGGGGCGTAAGCGCGGGTGCGGACATCCAGCGCGGCTTGCTCTAGCGTCATCGTCGCTTCCTTTGTGCGGGCGGTTTGACCATTCGGTCAGAGTGTGCGGCGAGGCCCGACCGGATGCAAGCGGGCCCCGCCGTCAGCGGGCGGGCAACCGCGATTTCCGCCTCAGGCGGTGCGCAACAGCCTGCGCAGGATCTTGCCCGATGGCGATTTTGGAATGGTATCGGTGAAGCGGAACTCGCGCGGCAGCTTGTAGCTGGCCAGACGGCCCGACAGGTGCGCAAGGATATCCTCGGGTGTCGCCTCGTCCCCTGCGGCACGAACGACAAAGGCCAGTGGCACCTCGCCCGCTTCATCATCCGCGCGCCCGATCACGGCGGCATCAGCGATGCCCGGATGCGTCAGCAACGCGGCTTCCACTTCGGCAGGGGCGACCTGGAAGCCCTTGACCTTGATCAGTTCCTTCACCCGGTCTGTGATGGCTAGGTAGCCATCGGCATCCATGCTGCCGATATCGCCGGTCTTCAGCCATCCGTCCTCCGTCAACGTCGTGGCGGTCGCGGCTGCATTGCGGTGATAGCCCTTCATCACCTGCGGCCCCCGCACCCAAAGCTCGCCCTCCGGCGCATCATCGCCCGAGATCGGATCGACAAGGCGGCATTCGGTGTTGGGCAGCGTCCACCCCACCGTCCCCGACCGCGAAGCGCCAATGGGCGAGGCGTGGCTGACAGGGCTCAGCTCGGTCATCCCATAGCCCTGCACCGCCTCGAGATCGAGCCTGCGGCCTACGGCATCGGCCACATCGCCCCCCAGCGGCGCCGCGCCGGAAAAAAGGCGTTTGACGGCGGAAAGATCAAAGCCGTCCACCGCCGGATGCTTTGCCAGAGCGACCGCGACGGGAGGGGCCACATAGACCTGCCGCGTGCGATAGTCGGCACAAAGCTTGAGGAAAAGCGCAAGATCGAACCGCGGCATCGTCACCACACTGGCGCCGATGGCCAGATGCAGGTTCATCAGCACCGTCTGCCCGTAGATGTGAAAGAACGGCAGGAAGGCCACCGACCAGTCGCCGGTATCCGTACCAAGCACCGCCGCGCATTGATCGACGTTCACCACAAGGTTGCGATGCGTCAGCATCACGCCCTTCGGCAGCCCGGTGGTCCCCGATGAATAGGGCAGGACGGCGGTATCCTGCACCACATCGACCGGCACCTGCGCGGCCAGGGGATCGCCCATAAGCGCCTCGAAAGACGCGTCTGCATCGTCACCGCCAATCACCGCGATGGCGGTCACGGCGGTGCCCTCGACGGCGGCGCGGGCCGTCTCAAGGAAAGCCGGAATGGTGATGAGCAGCGTGGCCCCACTGTCGGCAAGCTGGTGATGCACTTCGGGCGCGGTATAGCTGGGGTTGATGGTGGTCACCGTCGCCCCGGCCCAAAGGACCCCGTGAAACGCCACCACGTAATCGGGCATGTTCGGTGCCATCAGCGCCACCACATGCCCCGGCCCGATCCCGCGCGCGGCAAGCCCGCCCGCCAGCCGCTTCACGCCCTCGATCACGGCGCCAGCGGTCAGGCCCGCGCCGGTCGGACCATCCACGATCACCGTCTCACCCAGCCGAGGCTCCAACCCCTGAAAGAGACGCTCGGTGATTGTCAGCCCGGTCAGAGGCAGGTCAGCCCAGGGGCTGCGGTAGATGGTCATGGTCGTCCTCCCGTTTTCGGGAAGGGTAGCAGAGGTGCGCCATGAATGCGCACCCTACTTTTTTCGGGGCGCTATCAGCCCAGCGCCGCGTCGCACCGCGCGCAGGTGTGGGCATGCGCATGGGTGCCCACATCCGGCAGGATCTGCCAGCAACGCTGGCACTTCTCGCCCGTGGCAGGCTCGAACACCACACCGACACCGGGGGTATCGGGCAGGCGGAAGGCCTCGGCCGGGGCCGGATCGGCAGTGAGTTGCAGGCCCGAGGTGATGCACAACTCGGCAAAGGGCACCGACTTGAGGTCGGCCAGTGTGGCCTTATCCTCGACATGCACCACTGGGGCGGCCTCCAGCGAGGCGCCGATCACCTTGGCCGTGCGCTGCACCTCCAAGGCCGCCGTCACCACCCGCCGCACCTGCCGCAGCCGCGCCCATCTGGCCGCAAGGTCGGGGTTCAGCCAGTCAGCCGGCGTGTCGGGGAAGTCGTGCAGATGGATGCTGTCCGCGGCATCGGGGAAGCGCGAAAGCCACACATCCTCGGCCGTGAAGACCAGGATCGGGGCCAGCCACGCGGTCAGGCGGTGGAAGAGCAGATCAAGCACCGTGCGGGCCGCGCGGCGGCGCAGGGACCCGGGCGGATCGCAGTAAAGCGCATCCTTGCGGATGTCGAAATAGACCGAGGAAAGGTCCGTGGTGGCAAAGGCGAAAAGCTTGGTGAACACGCCCTGGAAATCGTAGGCGGCATAGCCCTTGCGCACCTCGCCATCCAGTTCCGCCAGGCGGTGCAGCACCCAGCGTTCGAGTTCCGGCATGTCGGCGGCGTCCACCCGCTCTGCGTCGCCGAAGCCTTTCAGGTTCCCCAGCATGAAGCGCAGCGTGTTGCGCAGGCGGCGGTAGCTGTCGGCCACGCCTTTCAGGATTTCCTTGCCGATCCGCTGGTCGATGGTGAAATCGGCCTGCGCCACCCAGAGCCGCAGGATATCGGCGCCATATTCGTCGATCACCTCCTGCGGGCCCACGGTGTTGCCCAGCGATTTGGACATCTTCATGCCCTTCTCATCCAGCGTGAAGCCGTGGGTTAGCACCCCCCGATAGGGCGCGCGCCCCTTGGTGCCGCAGGCCTGCAGAAGGCTGGAATGGAACCAGCCGCGATGCTGGTCGGTGCCTTCGAGGTAGAGGTCGGCAATTCCGTCCGCCGCCCCGTCTGCCCGGTCGCGCAGCACGAACGCATGGGTGGAGCCTGAATCGAACCACACGTCGAGGATATCGAACACCTGTTCATAATCTGCGCTATCCACAAGCCCATCAAGGATACGTTCCTTGAATCCTTGCACGTACCAGACATCCGCCCCTTCGGCCTCGAACGCCTGAACGATGCGGGCATTCACGCGCGGGTCGCGCAGCAGGAAGTCGGCATCGGTGGGCTTTGCACCCTTCCTGACGAAACAGGTCAGCGGCACGCCCCAGGCGCGCTGGCGCGACAGCACCCAGTCGGGCCGCGCCTCGATCATGGAATGGAGGCGGTTGCGCCCCGTTTGCGGCGTCCATGTCACAAGCTGGTTGATCGAATTGAGCGCCCGCGTGCGGATCGTCTGGCCATAGGTGCCCATGCCGTCGTCGAGCGTGCGGTCGATGGCCACGAACCATTGCGGCGTGTTGCGATAGATCACCGGGGCCTTGGAGCGCCACGAATGAGGGTAGGAATGCTTGAGCTTCGCCTTGGCAAAAAGCGCGCCCGCATAGGCCAGTTGCTTGATCACGCTGACGTTGGCCGGGCCCTCCTTGCCATCGGGCAGGATGATGTGCTGCCCGCCGAAAAGCGGCAGGTCGGCGCGGTAGCTGCCGTCGGGCTCGACGTTGTAGGTCATCGGCAGGCCGAACTTCTGGCCAAGGATGTAATCGTCGTCGCCGTGGCTGGGGGCCGTATGGACGAACCCGGTGCCCGCATCGTCGGTGACGTGGTCGCCGGGGAGCATGGGGACGTAATAGTTCCACTCCTGGCGCTCTCCCGACGCGTCATAGAACGGGTGGTGAAACGCAAGGCCCTGAAGTTCGTCAGCGTCGATGCTACGCTCTCGAACGTAGTCCGTGACCTTTCCAGCCTTCATGGCCTCTTCAACGCGCGAGTCAGCAAACATAAGGCGCTGACCAACCCTAGCGGATGCGCCCTCGGCTACCGCCGCCACGAGGAAGATCGAATAACTGATTGAAGGATTGAACGCGATGGCTCGGTTCTGGGGAATGGTCCAAGGCGTCGTAGTCCAGATCACCGCATAGACTCTCGTGTCAGGAGCGATCAGGTCAAGGTCAGCCTTGTCCCTCCGCCCCGACTGGCTTCGGGCACCGAAAGCCACCCACACCTGATGGCTCGTATGGTCGTGATACTCCACCTCCGCCTCGGCCAGCGCGGTCTTCTCCACCGGCGACCACATCACCGGCTTCGACCCCTGATACAGCGACCCATTCATCAGAAACGCCATGAACTCGCCCGCGATCACCGCCTCCGCGTGGTAGTCCATCGTCAGATACGGCCGATCCCAGGCCCCCGTCACGCCCAGCCGCTTGAACTCCTCGCGCTGGACGTCGATCCAGCCTTCGGCGAACTTGCGGCATTCCTGGCGGAAGGCCACCACGTCCACATCGTCCTTGTTCAGCCCCTTGGCGCGGTACTGCTCCTCGATCTTCCATTCGATCGGCAAGCCGTGGCAATCCCAGCCCGGCACATAGCGCGCATCGCGGCCCATCATCTGCTGGGACCGCACCACCATATCCTTCAGCACCTTGTTCAGCGCATGGCCGATGTGCAGGTGCCCGTTGGCATAGGGCGGGCCATCGTGCAGCACGAACGGGACACGCCCAGAGGCGCTGCTGCGCAGGCGGTCATAAACGCCGATCTCTGCCCAGCGCGCCAACCACTCGGGCTCGCGCTGCGGCAGGCCCGCGCGCATGGGAAAGTCGGTTTCGGGCAGGAAAACGGTATCGCGATAGTCGGGCGTGGGGGCAGTATCGGCGCTCATGGCGGCCATCCTTGACTGAAGGAAACGGGGAAAAAGCCGAAGGTCCCGGCGCCCCTGATCAGGACGCCGGGCCGCTAATTCGCAAGGCGGGCCCGATCCACATGCCGCGCGTTATAGGGCCCTGCCGAAACCCCGGCAAGCCCGCCCCCTGCTTCTTCTCTGCCCAAATATCCCGGGGGGGCGACCGGAACGGTCGCGGGGGCAGCGCCCCCAACCGCCGCCCGCGCCAACGCCCGACTTTCGGGGCGATGGGGGTCCAAGGGGGGCCATGGCCCCCCTTGCGCCCCTACCGGCCCGCCAGATGTTTCCAGACCTCGGAGATGACAACCGATCCCTCGCCGACGGCGCTTGCCACCCGCTTCACGCTGCCCGCCCGCACGTCGCCCACCGCAAAGATGCCGGGGCAGGACGTGGCGTAAAGCCCTTCGCCGCCCGCCGCGGCCCCGGTCTGGATAAACCCCGCACGGTCCACCGCCACCCGGCCATCCAGCCACCCGGTGTTGGGCTGCGCCCCGACCATCACGAAAACAGCCCGCGCGGGCACCTGCCAATCGCACCCTTCGATGCCATCATGGATCGTCACGCTTTCCAGCGCGTCGCCCCCCTGCAGCGCCGTCACCTGCGCCTGATAGTGGATTGATACATTCGGCTCCTGCGTCAGCCGCCCGATCAGATAGGCACTCATCGAGGCAGCAAGCGATTGCCCGCGTACCAGCACATGCACGTGCTTGGAGCTGCGGCTGAGGTACATTGCGGCCTGCCCGGCGGAATTGCCGCCGCCGATCACCACAACCTCGCTTTCGCGGCACCAGCGCGCCTCCATCTCGGTCGCGGCATAATAGACACCCGCACCTTCGAATTCTTCCAGACGCGGCAGCGGAAGGCGGCGGTATTCCACCCCCGTTGCCACCACCACGGACCGCGCCAGCACCCGTGCGCCGTTGTCAAGCGTCAGGCACCAATTGTCGCCCTCGGGCCGGCAGGTCGACACGCGGTGCGGCATCGCGAAACGGGTGCCGAATTTCATCGCCTGCACCTCGCCCCGCCAGCACAGATCAGCGCCGGAAATCCCGGTCGGAAAGCCCATGTAGTTCTCGATCCGGCTTGAGGTGCCGGCCTGCCCCCCCACCGCCATATCTTCGACGATCAGCGCCGACAGCCCCTCTGCCCCGGCGTAAACCCCCGCCGCCACGCCCGACGGGCCGCCGCCCACGATGGCCACGTCAAACGTGCTTGCGGTGCCGGGATCGAAGGCAAGGCCCAGCCGCGCCGCAAGGGCGGCGGGGGTGATATCATCCAGCACCTCGCCATGGCCGAGCACCACCTGCGGCGCGGCACCGGGCTCGAACCGGCAGCTTTCACCCAACTCTTCCGCTGCCGGAGACGCAGGATCGAGCAGCGTCACGGGCAGGCGGTTGCGGGCCGCGAAAGCCGCGATCCGGCGCACCCGCCGATCCTCGGCGGGGCCTACGATGGTGATCCCGCTCCAGCCTTGATCCACCATCGCGCGGCGCCGCGCGGCAAGCACCGAGACGATGATATCGCTCATCTCCGGGATCGCCGACATCAGCGCCAGCATCGCCGCGCGCGGTACAACCGTCAGCCGCCCCGGCGCCATGGCCCGGATGGTGTTGAGGATCGATCCGCCGTTCAGAAGGCCGATCTCGCTGATGAACTGGCCGGGGCCGAGGGACGCCTCGCCAACCTGTGCGTCCCGGCGCGGATCCCAGATCGCGAAGCGGCCGTCTTCGACGAACAGGAACCGGTCCAGCACGTCGCCCGAGCGCAGGATGATCTCGCCCTCTTCCACGGTCTGTTCGGTGCCCTCGCGCCGCAGACGCGCCACATGCGCCTCGGTCAGGGGGCGGCGCACCATCGTGCGCAGGTCTTCGGCCATGCTGTCCATTCAGTCGTTCTCCTTTGCGGCGGGCGCCCGGTCGATGACACCCGCCAGCGCGCGCGATACCAGATTGCTGACCTTGGGTTTGGGCAGGGCGACAAAGGGCATCGGGCGGCACACCTCCATCGCGGCCACGCCCACCCGCGCGGTCAGGGCGCCGTTGACCACACCCTCGCCAAAGCGGCGCGAAAGCCTGGAAAGGATGCCCCCACCCGCGACGGAACTGATCAGGTCATCTGTCAGCGCAAGCGCGCCCGTGGCCACCAGATGCGAAAAGACCCGGCGCAAAAGCCGCCAGCCGCCAAAGGCACCCGAGCGCCCGCCATAAATCTCGGCCAACCGCCGCACCATCCGCAGGTTGGCAAAAAGCGCCGTCGCCACGTCGGCAAGCGCAAGGGGCACCAGCGCCGTGACGGTGGCCACCTGCCGTGCAGCCGCTTCGATTTCCCGCCGTGCGGCCTGATCGAGCGGGGCCATCAGTTCGGCTTCCGTAATGGCAAGCCAGGCATCGGCATCAAGCACGCCGTCGCGCCGGTCCTTCAGGCGGGCAAGCGCCCATGTCAGATCGGGCCGCGCGGCATAGATCGCCTCCACTGCGGCGGCCGCTCCTTGCGCTTCGCGCAGCGGGGCCGCCGCCGCCTTTTCCACCCGGACACGCAGATGATCGAGCCGGGCAAGACGGGAATAGGCGGCCAGTTCGCGCCATGCGAGCAAAAGCAGCATCAGCAGCGCCGCGGCCGTCAGCCCCAGCGCGATGGAGCCGAGGACCGTATTCGCGGCGAAAAGCCCCGTCACGAAATCCCACAAGGCGACCGACAGCACGAAGCTGGCAAAGGCCCCGAACACCCAGCGCGCCAACCGCCCCAGCGCCGTGCCCTTGGCCCCGGCCACAGCCGCTACGCCGCGCATCGCGGCGGCGGTGGGCAACGCGTCCGGCACGGGCGGCGCCTCGGCGGGCGACGGCGCGGTGTCGAGGTCGATCAGGACGGGCTTGCGGGGCAAGGCGAGGCTCCGGCGCGGGAGGGGCGCCATGGCAAGAGGTGTGTCTTGCCAGCGCCGCCGTCAACCCGGCATCTGCCGCGCGCCGGATGGACGGTTCAGGCCAGGCGGTCGCCGAACAGAAACTCTGCCGCGCGGTCCAGCCGGATATGCGGCGGCCCCTCGCCCGGTTTGAGGCGCAGAGGGGCCGGGGCGAAATCCATCACACCGTAATCGCCATCAAGCCAGGCCTCTGCGCCCTGACGGGCCGGGGTCAGAAGGCGCGCGGGGTCTTCGGGCAGCGCGCCGGGGTAAAGTGCGGCCGCCTTGCCGGTGGACAGAAGCGTGCCCCGGACCATGCCCAGCGGTTCGCCGCCATGATCGCGCATCTCTTCGGTGGTGGCGCGCAGGGCGGCAAGGCTCATCGCCTCGACACGCGCGCCTGCGAAATCGGCGCGGTCGCGGGCCTCGCGCAGGATGGCAGTGGTGATCGCGGTCAGCTTCGGGTGGTCGGTATGGTGCAGATGGTCGGCCTTGGTGGCCGCGATCAGCAACCGCTCGACCCGCCGCCCGCCCAGCAGCGCCGTGAGCCAGCCGTTGCGGCCGGGCCGGAAGGCGGCCATCACCTCGGCCATCGTGCGGCGCAGATCCTCGAACGCGGCAGGACCCGCGTGGATGGCACCGAGCACGTCCACCAGCACGACCTGCCGGTCGATCCGCGCGAAATGATCGCGAAAGAAAGGGCGCACGACCTGTGTGCGGTAGGCTTCATACCGCCGGGCCATCTCGCGCCAGAGGCTGCCGCGGGGGGTGGAGGCGGGCTTCGGCAGGGGTGCGAAGGTCAGAACCGGCGATCCGGCCAGATCGCCGGGCAGAAGGAACCGCCCCGGCGTGCAGTCCGACCATCCGGCCGCGCGCGCCTTGCGCAAGTAAGACGTGAAGGCAGCGGCAAGCGCCTGCGCCACCGGTTCGTCCAGCGGCAGCGCGCCATCCTCGGCGCGCGCCTCCGCGATGAAGGCCGCCGCCTCCGGCCGCCAGGCAATGCGCTGAAGCGTGCTCTCGGACCAGGTGGCATAATCCTTGTCGAGAAGGGCAAGATCCAGCAACCACTCGCCAGGATAGTCGATGATATCAAGGTGCAGCGTCCGCAGGCCCGTCAGTCCCGCCAGAAATCCCGACGGGCGATAGCGCAGCGACAGGCGCAACTCGCTGATGGCACGGGTAGAGGCCGGCCAATGCGGGGCGGGGGCCGTCAGCGCCGCCAGATGCGCCTCGTAGTCAAAGCGCGGCAGGGTCATGTCGGGCTGCGGCTGCAGGTAGGCGGCGGTGATGCGCGGGGCACCGGAAAGCTGGGGCATGCGCCCCCGGTCCATCAGATTTGCGACAAGCGAGGTGATGAAGACCGTCTTGCCGGCGCGCGACAGGCCGGTGACGCCCAGCCGCAGAACCGGTTCGGTCAGCGCGCCGGTCACGCCCGAGAACGCACCCTCGATCCCCTCGGCCAGTTGTCGCAATACCAAAACAGGCGCCTCCTTCTGCCGCAGATAGGGGTGGCAGGCCCGGGGCGGAAGGGCAAGCCTTCGCCGGGCGGGTGCGCGAGAGGGGGCCAACGTAGGGTGGGTGCACCCACCCTACCCCCGTTGCAGCGCGCCCGGCGCTGCGCTAGGCCACGCCCCATGCCCCGCTACGCCTTTCGCATCGAATACGACGGCACCCCGTTTCACGGCTGGCAGCGCCAGGCCGGGGGTCTGCCTTCGGTGCAGGCGGCGCTGGAGGCGGCGCTTGCCGCACTCGACCCCACCGCGCCACCGGTTCAGGGCGCCGGGCGCACCGATAGAGGCGTGCATGCGACGGGTCAGATCGCCCATGCCGACCTTTCGCGCGACTGGCGCACGTTTCGTCTTGGCGAGGCGCTGAACTGGCACCTGAAGCCCGCGCCGGTGGCCGTGACCGCCTGCGCGGCAGTGGCCGATGATTTCCACGCGCGCTTCAGCGCCGTCGAGCGGCGTTACCTTTTCCGCATCCTCTGCCGTCGCGCGCCGCCGGTACTGGCGCGCGGGCAGGTCTGGTCGGTGCGCCACGACCTCGACGCAGGCGCCATGCGCACGGCGGCGCTTGGCCTGATCGGGCGGCATGACTTTACCACTTTCCGGTCCTCCCTCTGTCAGGCGCAAAGCCCGGTGAAGACGCTGGACGAAATCACCGTGACCGAGGTGCCCGTACCCGGCGGCACGGAAATCCAACTCGCGTTCCGCGCGCGGTCGTTCCTGCACAATCAGGTACGCTCGCTGGTCGGCACGCTGGAACGCGCCGGGGCCGGGGCGTGGTCGCCCGCCGATGTGGCCACGGCCCTTGCGGCGCGGGACCGTGCCGCCTGCGGCCCTGTGGCCCCGCCGGAAGGCCTGTGTCTTACAAATGTGCGCTACCCCGAGGATCCTTTCGCGCTTGCGTGACTGCGCTTGCCCGCGCAAGCGCTGCCGGGCTATGGGAAGTCCAACCCCAAACGAGGATGCCCTGCCCATGTCCGACGCCCGCACCTTCCAGGATCGCCTCCTGTCGCTCGGCCTTGCCCGCGTGTCCGAGGCTGCCGCCCTCGCCTCTGCCCGCCTGATCGGGCGGGGCGATGAAAAGGCCGCCGACCAGGCCGCCGTCAATGCGATGCGGGACCAGTTGAACCTTCTGGATATCGCGGGCACCGTGGTGATCGGCGAGGGCGAGCGTGACGAGGCGCCGATGCTCTATATCGGCGAAAAGGTGGGCACCGGGCAGGGCCCCGCCGTCGATATCGCGCTCGACCCGCTGGAAGGCACGACGCTGACGGCCAAGGACATGCCGAACGCCCTGACGGTGATTGCGATGGCGCCGCAGGGCACGCTCTTGCACGCGCCCGATGTCTATATGGAAAAGCTGGCCATCGGCCCCGGCCACAAGCCCGGCACGGTGACGATGAACATGTCGCCGTCCGAACGCGTGTCGGCCCTGGCCGCCGCCAAAGGCTGCTCGACCGAGGATATCACCGTTTGTGTGCTGGAGCGCCCCCGGCATGAAGAGATGATCGCCGAACTGCGCTCGACCGGCGCGTCGATCCGGCTGATCACGGATGGCGACGTGGCGGGCGTGATGCATTGCGCCGAGCCCGAGAAAACCGGGATCGACATCTACATGGGCTCTGGTGGCGCGCCGGAGGGCGTGCTGGCGGCGGCGGCGCTGAAATGCATGGGCGGGCAGTTTTTCGGCAAGCTTCTGTTTCGAAACGACGATGAACGGGGCCGCGCGCGCAAGGCTGGCATCACCAACTTTGACCGCGTCTACACGCGCGAGGATCTCGTGCGCGGCGACGTGATCTTTGCCGCGACCGGCGTGACGACCGGATCGCTTTTGCGCGGCATCCGGCGCGAGCCGGGCTGGGTGACGATGGAGACGATCCTGATGCGGTCAAAGACCGGCTCGGTCCGCCGCATCGAATACCGCACGCCGATCAAGTGACGCCACGGCTTGCCAAGCGGGTCGCAAGCCAGCACAAGCAGCGGCATGCGCGCCTTTCTGTCCGTAGAAACCTCACTTGCGGGCCGCCGTTGGGTCGGCCCGTCCGAGGCTGAAGAACGGGCGGCAGAGGCCATCGGGCAGACCGCGCGCCTGCCCTTGCCATTGGCGCGCATCCTGGCCCGGCGTGGCGTCGAACCTTCCGAGGCCGAGGCCTTCCTTGCCCCGTCGCTCCGCGATCTGTTGCCCGACCCTTTGTCGCTGCGCGATATGGGCGCTGCGGCAGACCGGTTTCTCCGTGCGCTTGCGGCGCGCGAAAAGATCGCAGTCTTTGCCGATTACGATGTGGATGGCGGCGCCTCGGCGGCCCTTCTGCTGACCTGGCTGCGGGCCATGGGCCACGGTGCCACGCTCTACATCCCCGACCGGATCGACGAAGGATATGGCCCGAACGCCCCCGCGATGCAGGCCCTGGGGAAGGCGCATGGCCTGATCGTGACCGTCGATTGCGGCACGCTGAGCCATGAGGCCATCGCGGCGGCCGGCACGGATGTGATCGTCCTTGACCATCATACCGGGGGCGAGATGCTGCCCCCCGCTCTTGCCGTGGTCAATCCCAACCGGCAAGACGAGACGGGCGCGCTGTCGCATCTCTGCGCGGCCTCGGTCGTCTTTCTGTTTCTGGTCGAGGCCAACAGGCGCCTGCGCGCGACGGGCGCGACGGGGCCTGACCTGATGGCGATGCTCGATCTCGTTGCGCTGGCCACGGTGGCCGATGTGGCGCCGCTTGTCGGCGTCAACCGCGCGCTGGTACGCCGGGGGCTGGAGGTGATGGCGCGGCGCGAACGCCCGGGCCTTGCTGCACTGGCCGATGCCGCGCGGATGACGGAAGCACCCAATACCTATGCGCTGGGGTTCCTTCTTGGCCCACGCGTCAATGCAGGCGGGCGGGTGGGCCGTGCCGATCTTGGCGCCAGGCTGCTTTCAACAGATGATCCGGCCGAAGCCGCATCGCTGGCCGCACGGCTGGACGATCTGAACACCGAACGGCGCGAGATCGAAGCCACGGTGCGCGCTGCGGCGCTGGCGCAGGCCGAGGCGCGTGGCACCGACGGGCCGCTTGCCTGGGCGGCGGGTGAGGGCTGGCACCCGGGCGTTGTGGGCATCGTGGCGGCGCGTCTGAAGGAAGCCACCAACCGCCCATCTATCGTGATCGGGTTCGAGGGCGACATCGGCAAAGGCTCCGGGCGGTCCGTCGCGGGTGTGGACCTTGGCGCCGCGATCCACCGGCTGGCCGCCGAGGGTCTTATCCTGAAAGGGGGCGGCCATCCGATGGCCGCGGGCCTGACCGTGGCGCGCGACACGCTGGAGCCTGCGATGGCGCGCCTGGCCGATCTGCTGTCCCGGCAGGGCGCGGGCACCGCGGGCCCTGCCGATCTGCGCATCGATGGCCTTCTTGCCCCTGCCGCCTGCACCCCGGCCCTCATGGCGCAGATCGAGGCGGCGGGCCCTTTCGGGCAGGGCGCGCCTGCCCCGCGCTTTGCCTTCGCCGACATGGCCCTGAAAGCCCGCCGCATCGGCGAGACGCACCTGCGCCTGACCGCCCGCGCACCGGGCGGCGATGCGATCGAGGCCGTGGCCTTCAACGTCACCGAAGCCCCGCTTGGCGCCCTTCTCACCGCACCGCCACATGCCCGGTTTCACCTTGCAGGGCGGCTTGACCTCAACACATGGGGTGGGCGGACCTCGGTTCAGCTGCGGCTCGAAGATGCCGCGCCGGCGTAAGCCTCTGTCCCTTTCAGCGGCTTCGGAAAGGGCCTCGTACGGGTTCGCCACCAGATCGGTTTCCGGCAGCGATTTGTGGAATTACCGCGCTCGCGCCAGAACACGGCCCCTACGATCTCCACGCGTGCCACCACGCGGGGCAGCGTTTGCCCGGTCTGCACCAGGCACTTCCCGAGGGCTTAGACCGTGTCGCTCTCAAGCGGGTCGGACGCTGGCAGCCCGGCCACCGACGCGGACGACCGAACTCAGGCCCGCCGCACGGCTCTGCCCGGTTCGCATCATCGCGCCGCTGCACGCAAGGCACCCGAGCACCCCCACAGACGCTCTTTTCCACTTGCACGGCCCTGCCCCCGTCGCTAAACACCGCCGCACGCCAATCGCGGCCCGTTCGTCTATCGGTTAGGACACCAGGTTTTCAACCTGGGAAGAGGGGTTCGACTCCCCTACGGGCTGCCATTTCCTTCTGTAAGTTGTTGCTTTTGCTGCGAAATTCCCACACGCCAAAATCCTACT
>JBBSBE010000042.1:0-29502 GCA_038251625.1 Rhodobacterales bacterium | reverse complement strand
GCCCTCAAATCCAAAGCGAATTTCGTTTGACTGAAGGCCCTCGGGCAGGGCGATCTCTTGTTTGATCTCGCCTTTGTCATCGACGTTGTAGATCGCATGCGGGATCAGCCGGTCGCTGCGGCCCTCGGAGGCAAGCCAGAAACCGCCTTTTCCATCCGGCGCAATCCCCTCCAGATCCAGTTTCTGGGCCGCATCGCCGCCACGGGTGATCACGGTTTTCGCGGTGATGCGCGCGGGCGTCTGTGTGGCGTCGATGGTATAGATCGCGGGTTCGGCGCCGTAGACGCTGTCGGATGTGGCGTAAAGCTTGCCCGCCACCTCCGGGTCTGCGGCGAGCGAGGACAACGCACCCCACCCGATCAGCGTATCGGCACCCGCCGCCGTGATCATCGGATAGGTCGCAGCCCCTTCAGCCAGTTCAAAGATCATCACATGCGCAGGCGCCAGTCCGTCTTCGCGCAGGTCCACCTCGTTGGCGCTGGCAAGAAGGTTGCGCGCCGGGATCGCCACCAGACCTTCGGGGCTGACACCCGAGGGCAGAAGCTGCTTCAGCACCGGCTTTGCCGGGTCGGTCATGTCATAGACGCCAATGATCGACGACCGCTCGGACGCCACAAAGCCCATCGGCGTGCCATTGAACGTGGCATATTCAACCGATTCGGGTTCGACCCCCTTGGACCGCGAGCGATGCTCGGGGTAGTGGCCGATCTCGATGATGGCATGTTCGAACGCCGGACCATCTTCATAGATCATCGTGCCGTCCTTGCGGAAAACCGACCAGCTGCGCGACCCACCTTCGTAGTCGCCTTCGTTGGCAAACATTACGTGATCCGCATCGATCCACTTGATCCCATCCGGTTCGCGCGCCACGCCCTTCTTCTCGGCCGAAAAATCCAGTCGTCCGTCGCGCTTGGTATCGATGCCCGCCAGATCGACGCTACCCGCGCTGAAATGCGAGGCCACCGCGCCATCGGCCCCGATGATGACGATGTGATTGTTTTCCTGCATCGTTACCGCAATCTCGCCCGCCGCGTTGACCGACACGAACTCGGGCTCGGGGTCGTCGCCCCCCACCTCGGCAAGGCCCGTCACGTCGATCTTTTGCAGACCTGCGCAATCCACCTCACCGTTCACCACCGGCAGCTTGACCACATAGCCCGCAGGCATCTGCGGAAGCGCGCCATCGTTCAGGTCTTCATCACGCTCGTTCTCGATGGCGATGGCGAGGAAACTGCCGTCGGGCGCGCGGGCCACCGAATCCGGCTGCCCCCCCAGATCACATTCGGCGGTGATCGTTTCCGACGCGATGTCGAGCGTCACCAGCTTGCCCGAAGGCGCGGTGTAGCTTTCCGAGGTGTTCACGGCCGTAAAGGCCTTGCCACCGATGATCTGCGCCGTGGTCGGCTCGCCCCCCACATCGACATTGCCCAGCGGTTTGGGGCTGCGGGGATCGGTAATGTCGATAAAACCGATCACGCCAAGCGGGCTGTCGGTATAGACCAGCGTCATGCCGTCTTCCGAAACTGCGATGATCTCGGCCGAGGTTTCGCGGCTCTTGTCCTCGCCTTCCGCCATATTCAGCGGTGTCGCAAAAGTCGCGATGCGGTTGAAGGTCATCTCGGCGGCGGCAGGCATGACGGTGGCCAGAGCCAGGGCAGAGGTCAAGCAGGCAAAACGCAAGCGCATGGGGGCCAATCCTCGTGTGGGGCAAATTTCCAACCGAGCAATGGCGGGCCTATATGAAAGCGGAATGACAGTGACGTGACAGTTGGATGAAGCCCGCCCCGGCAGGGCGGGCCATGGTTTGCGCCCGCAGGATCAGCCGACGACGTTGAAATCGGGGCCGTATGGGTAGCCTGTGATGTTCTCTGCGCCGTCCTCGTTGATGACCAGAATATCATGCTCGCGGTATCCGCCCGCCCCCGGCTGGCCATCGGGAATGGTCAGCATCGGCTCCATCGAGATCACCATGCCGGGTTCCAGCACCGTCTCGATATCCTCGCGCAGTTCCAGCCCCGCCTCGCGCCCGTAGTAATGGCTGAGAATTCCGAAGGAATGGCCATAGCCGAAGGTGCGGTACTGCAAAAGCTGCCGCTCGACGAGGAAGGTGTTGATCTTGGCCGTCACCTCGGCGCAAGAGGCGCCGGGGACAAGAAGGCTCATCCCGTATTCATGGGCAGCCACGTTTGCCTGCCAGTAGCCAAGCGAGGCGGGATCAACCTCACCCACGAAAAGCGTCCGTTCCAGCGCGGTGTAATAGCCCGAGATCATCGGAAAGCAGTTGAGGCTGAGGATATCGCCACGCGCCAGTTTCCGGTTTGTCACCGGGTTGTGCGCGCCATCGGTGTTGAGGCCCGACTGGAACCAGACCCAGGTGTCGCGATACTCGGCATCAGGAAAGCGGCGGGCAATCTCGGCCTCCATCGCGTTGCGCCCGGCCATGGCAACCTCAAGTTCGGTCGCGCCCACCTTCACCGCCTCGCGGATCGCATAGCCGCCCACATCGGCAACGTTTGCCCCGTGCTTGATCAGGGCAATCTCGGCGGGGCTTTTGACCATCCGCTGGGCCATGGTGGCGGGGGCGATATCCATCCCGCGTGCGGGTTTGAGAAAGGTGTTGAGCTTTTCGGCGCGTTCCATCGTCAGGTGATCAGCCTCGACCCCGATCGCCTTTCCCTCGCCAGTAACGGACGCCACCGTGCGCCAGAAATTGTCGCGCGCCCAGTCGGTATAGGTGATGTTGTCGCCGTGGCAGCGGCGCCACGGTTGGCCCGCATCGATCCCGGCGCTGATCGTCACGCAGTCGGTGGGGGTGACGACGCAAGCGTAAGGCCGCCCGAAGGTGCAGTACAGAAAGCCCGAGTAATAGGCGACGTTCTGCATCGAGGTCAGGACGACCGCATCCAGTGAATGCAGTTCCATCGCATCGCGCAGACCCGACAGGCGATCCTCAAACTCTTCGGGCGCGAAGGGCAAAGGTGCCTTCTGGCCATTGTGGAAGCGGTAGGACGTGGGACGATCGTTCATGGTCAGACCTCGCGGCAAGGGGTCTGGCGCAGCACAAGACCCCGAAAGATCCCGGCGTTCAGGACGGACAAGGGACAGCGGGGTTTCCCCCTGCAGCGACGCCATCGCCACAAGCCCGATGGCATCCTTGGCGCGGCGGGGCGCGCTTGGCAAGGGACTTTCCCACTGCGCCGCCCGGTCGGTCAGGGGCGGCGAAGCGCCGTGACCGGCCCGCCACCCGACGCTTCGATGCGCGCCGCGGCCTCGCGCAATGGTTCTGTCACCGTCGTCATGTGAAATCCGTTGGCGTGGATCATCATGGCCGCATCGAGCATCATGCCGACATGCCCCTTCCAGCAGACCAGATCGCCCCGCTCCAGCGGTGCGGACCCGTCAAGCGGCTGTCCCATGCCCGCCTGCATATCACTGTCGCGCGGGCAGGGATGGCCGCAGGCCAGCATGGCCGCCTGCACAAGGCCCGAGCAATCAAGACCGTCGCGGCTGTTGCCAGACCAGACGTAGGGAACGCCCAGAAAGAGCGTCGCAACCTCTGCCGGATCGGCATGCCAGTCGCCCAGACGCCGCAAATGCCCGGCGGGCACAAAGCCCTGCGGCGTTTCGGCAAAGGAGCCTTGCTGGGATATCACACGCAGCCGGGTGCCCAGCGTGAGGCTGCCCACGGGTTCATCCTTGACCGACGGCGTCGGATAGATGTGGGTGCCAAGGGTGGCCACATAATGGCTGACTTTGGTTGGCGCCCCCAGAGACGACGCCGGAACCCAGCCGCAATAGCCATCCTTCAGGGCCATGCCAAAGGCGGCATCGCCCTCGCGGTCGATCACCAGGAAGGCATCCCCCAGCAGAAGCTGCAGATCGCGCGATCCGCCCGGGCCGCGGCGCAGGTCGGCGAGTGGGGTGATGACCTGAGAAGGCTCGCCTTCGGTGAAGGCGGGGGCGTCGATCACGTCCTTCAGCGCGACATGGGCGATGCGGTTCGTGGCGGGCGTCAGGCGGCGATCCATCCTAGAGCCCCAGGATCGTCGGCAAGGCGTCAAGAAGCGCCCGCGCGCCCTGCCCCACACCGCCCTTGGGTCGGCCAGGTGCATCGGCGGGTTGGTGGCCATAGATATCGAAATGGATATACCGCGCCCCTTCCACAAAGCGGCGCAGGAAAAGGGCCGCTGTGATCGACCCCGCAAAACCCCCGGGGGGGGCGTTGTCAAGATCCGCGATCCCCGGTTCGATCATCGCCTCGTAAGGTTCCCAGAACGGCATCCGCCAGACGGGATCGCGCGCGGACACGGCGCCTGCTTCCAGTGCAAGGGCAGTGGCCACATCGTCGGTATAGTAAGGGGCGAGGTCCGGCCCAACGGCCACCCGCGCGGCCCCGGTGAGCGTGGCCATCGAGACCAGAAGGTCGGGCGTCTCTTCACAGGCGAAGGCCAGCGCATCGGCCAGCACCAGCCGCCCTTCGGCATCGGTGTTGTTGATCTCGACCGTCAGGCCCTTGCGCGAGGTCAGGATATCGCGCGGGCGCATCGCATTGCCCGAAATGGCATTTTCCACCGCCGGGATCAGAACGCGCAGGCGCAATGGCAGGTTCAGCGCCATGATCATCTGTGCCAGGCCCAGCACAGTGGCCGCGCCCCCCATATCCTTTTTCATCAAAAGCATGCCGGCAGAGGGTTTCATGTCCAGCCCCCCGGTATCAAAGCACACCCCTTTGCCGACCAGCGTCAGCGTGGGCCCATCCGTGCCCCAGCGCAGGTCGATCAATCGTGGTGCCCGCGTCGAGGCGCGACCGACGGCGTGGATCATGGGAAAATTTCGTGCCAGCAGGTCCTCGCCCATGGTCACGGTACTGTCCGCGCCAAAACGGCTTGCCAGTGTTGCGGCGGTGGCTTCCAACTCTTCCGGGCCCATGTCGGAGGCAGGGGTGTTGATCAGGTCACGGGTCAGAAACTCGCCTTCGGCAATCGCCAGCAACCGGGCGGGATCGGTGCCTTCGGGCGGCACCAGCCGTGGCACGGGCTTGGCGCTTGCCTTGCGGTAGCGTTCAAACCGGTAAGATTGCAGCAACCAGCCAAGCGCCGCCTCGGTGCGGTCGGCGGGATCGGAAATCCCCTCCAGCCGCCAGTTGCCGCCGGGCAAGGCGCCTGCCGCACGGGCGAGGGCAAATCGGCTGCGCGCACGCGCGCCACTGGTGCCAAGGCCGATCACGGCGCCAGCGGCGGCGCCATCAGGGCCTGCATACACCCGCGTATCGCCAAGCGCGCCTTCAAACCCCGTCGCGCGCAGGAAGGCGGCCGCGGTTGGTGGCAGGCTGGACAGAGCATCCCCCAAGCCATCGCTTGGGATGGCAAGTAGCGGCAGGGAAGTGGCGTCAGGTGCTGCGAATTCGGGATGCATGGGCGGCTCCGGTAAGGGAAGCGCCAGACTAGCCCATCCCCGCGCACCCGCAAGCCCGCGCCTGCGTCAGGTCGCCTGATCCAGCAACGCCTTGTCGGCGGCAAGCGAGCTTTCTGCCACACGCACAAGGCGCGCCCAGACCGCAGCAAGGGCCGTTTCGTCACCCGTATCAAGGCAAAACCGGACATCCGCTGCAACCTGCCCGAGGCTGACAAGCCCCAATTGCTCGGCCATGCGCTGCAGTCGGCGCATGCGCTTGGACAGGTCCGTGCGGTCGTTCGCCCGGACCTGCGCCACCAGCGCCGCCATGGTGATCGCAAGCTCCGAAAAAGCGCGCGACACCACCTGTTCGGCGGCGGAAGTGCCCATATTGCGATACATCAGTGCGATGGGTTCACTGTCCTGCCGCACGCGTTCCTTTGGCCGCAAGGCCATCACAAAGCCCATGTTCAAACCCACACCATTCAGTCACGCCCCATCTGCACACTGACCCGGCGTGCTGAAGAAAAGGTTGCGGCCGCCAAAGGAAACCCCTCGAATTGTCTGGACCCAGAGCCTAAGAACGAGCGTTGTGCCTGAAAGGACAGTCGATGGACCTCGCCCGCCCGCTTCCTGCGTATCTTCAGCAACGCTATCTTGGGTGGCGCGCCACGACCTATCAGGAAAACCGCGCCTGGTACCGCCGTCTGTCCGAGGGCGGGCAGCACCCGCGCGCAATGGTCATCTCCTGCTGCGACAGCCGTGTCCACGTGACCTCGATCTTCGGGGCCGATGAGGGCGAATTCTTCATTCACCGCAATGTGGGCAACCTTGTGCCGCCCTATTCGCCGGATGGCGCCTATCATGGCACATCGGCGGCGGTGGAATATGCCGTGACCGCGCTGAAGGTGGCGCATCTGATCGTCCTTGGGCATTCCAACTGCGGCGGCGTGAAGGGATGCCTTGACATGTGTTCGGGCCACGCGCCGGAACTGGAGGCGAAATCCAGTTTCGTCGGTCGCTGGATGGATATCCTGCGCCCCGGCTATGACCGGGTGGCGCATCTTCCGTTGGGTGAACGGGCGCAGGCGCTGGAGAAAGAGGCGGTGGTGGGCAGCCTTGAAAACCTGCTTTCCTTCCCGTTCGTCCAGGCCGAGGTCGAGGCAGACAACCTGACCCTGCACGGCCTTTGGTCGGATACCGGCGCAGGCGGCCTTTCCCACTATGATCCGGCGCAGGGCGGGTTCGTGGCCCTGTAGTCGGCAGGCGAAGTTGCCGGGCGTGCCGGCGGTCAGACGGCGAACGTCAGACAGCGAAAGAGTAAAGATCGCTTGCGAAGATCGACGCGATCTCGTCTCGGGTCACGTGATCGCCGCGCAGCCTGTCTGAATGCTTTGCCGCAGACGGTGCCCGGGCCGAAGCCCGTATGGCCCGCAAGGCATAAGACGACAGGAATGAGCAGGCAGCACGGGAACGGGCAACGATGGTCATCATCTGACTCCGCATTTTGGGCCCCCACCCACATCAGCCCATACGACCCGTGGGCGGGCAAAGTTTCAGGGCGTTGACAAGTGACCTGACTTTTCCTGTCGTATGCGGCACCCTTCCATCAGGCGCCATATGCCCGCTGCGTCAGTGCCCGGACCGACGCCTCAAGCCGCCCGACTGTTGCCGGATCATCGGGATCAAGACCCGCTGGCCCCAGAACGGCCAACCCCTCCACCGCCGCGATCAAGACCGCATTCAGCGCGGCAGCATCCCGTCCGGGCGGCGCGGTCAGGCCATGTCGGGCGCGTGCCATCCAGTCTGCCAGCACCTTGCCGCGCGCCGATTGAAAGGCTGCCGTCGCGGGCGACGGTGCGGTCAGTTCCATCACCTTTAACTGGCGCCACGCTGCATTCCCGTGCAGATGCCGGAAAAGCGCCATCGCCAGCCGTTCGATCAGATCGGCGTAGGTGTCCGGCGCCGGTTCCAGCGCCTTCTCCAGCGCGTCGGCAAGTGTTGCGGCCACATGCGCCCCCATCGCGCTGGACAGGCCATCAAGTCCGTCGAAGTAGCGATAGATCAGCTTCTTGTCGCAGCCAGCCCGGCGCGCCACGGCGTTCACGCCGAATGCGCCGAAGCCTTCGGTCGTCAGCACGTCAAGCGCGGCGTCCAGAATGCGGGCTTCGGTTTCATCGCGGTTGCGCGTTGCGCGCACTGCGGATGGCGGGGAAAGAGGGGGGGGTTGCATGCGATGGATCCATTTGTCACCGTATGGTGACTTTTTGCTTGCGGGTTGCCGATACCCCCTGTATGTCCCCAATTAGTGACATTTGCAACGCGAAAGGCCGCTGCCATGATTTCCACCCGCCTCAACCCTTCCCAAGGGCCCGACATGGTGGCCGGTGGCGCCCTCATTGCACTGGCAATCGCCTTCAACCTGCCCTACGCGCGGCTGGCTGTGATCTTCGAGTACCCTGCCATCCTGCGCCATCCGGCGGCAGAGGTGCTGGACCGCTTCAGCGCGGGCGGGCCAGATCTGATCGCCACATGGTATGCCTTTGCCCTCGCGGCGCTTTTGTTCGTGCCCGTGGGGATGGCCCACGCTTTGGCCGGGGGCCGCGTCACCGCCCTGCCGGCGCTTGCCGTTGCGGCAGCCACCACGGCGGCGCTTGCCGGCGTCACCCAGGCGATGGGGCTTCTGCGGTGGGTCATGGTGGTGCCGGAACTGGCGCGCATCGGCGACAGCAATGGATTTGCGCTGATCCATGCCTATGCCGGCGTGGCCATCGGTGAGCATCTGGGGATGAGCCTGACGGCCCTGCACGTTGGCCTGATAGCGGCCATTCAGGCACGCGAGGGGCGCCGCGCGCTGGCCTCAGCCGGGGCCGTGACGGCCGCACTTGTCCTTGTCGGGGCACAGGAGGGCGTGGCACTGGCGCTGGGTGCCGGGGGTGCGGTGTTCGGAATGGCCACCATCGCAGGATACCTTGCGCTGACCGTCTGGATGATCGCCTCGGGCGCGGCCTGGACGCGTGGAACCAGATCGTAACCCCAAGGTGATCACATCATTGGCATTCCTGCCCTAGCGCGCCTCGGCCAGCAGGATCCGGCAGCTTGCCCCGATCCGGAAGCTGCCATCCGCCTGCCGGAACGGCGCGAGCGCGGTGACATGCGCCGCATCGACCGCAGCCTTGCCTGCAATGCCGATGGCGCGCGCGGCCACGCCGGACGATCCCAGACCGCGCAGCGCCGTCGCCTCGTCCGCATAGACCCACGGGCTGTCCACATCCTGCACGGTCAGTGCAGTCAGGCCCGCCTCGGCCGCGAACGCACGCAACTTCGCCTCATCCGAAAGGGCGAAGGGCCCCGGGGCACCCGGTGGTGGCGGGGGCAGGATACCCTTGAGCGCGGCCACGACGCCCGCAGCTTCCATCCCTTCAGGCGGGCTCCAGGTCATCACGACCACGCGGCCACCCGGGCGCGTCACGCGCCGCGCCTCTGACAAGGCAACCGCGGGATTTCCCGCGAACTGAAAGGAATTGAACCCGGTCACCACATCGAAGGCAGCGTCGCCGAACGGCAAGGTTTCCAGATCGCCGTTGCGGAAATCGCCCTCTGGCAACCGTTCCCGCGCAATCGCGAGCAGCGGTTCTGCGGCATCTATCCCCGCGACCTCTGCGCCAAGGCTTGCTGCAGCCACTGCCGCGCCACCAGCGCCGCATCCGGCGTCCAGAAGCCGTGTGCCGGGTTCTACGCCTGCCGCCAGAAAGGCAGCATGGTAGCCTGCGGCAAATTTTCCTTCCTGTACCTCGGCCCAGTCGCGGGCAGAATGGCCCCAAAGCTTTCCATTGGCGTCGGCGGTGCGGGGCTTCGCTTCAAGTGTCATGAACCATCCTTTTGCATCATCAATGCCTCAATGTGGCACGGCTGACGCAAAAGGATACCCGTTTTCGGCCTGGCCTAGCCCTTCTTGAGGCAGCGGTTGCCCAGCACCTCGGCGATCTGCACCGCGTTGAGGGCCGCGCCCTTGCGCAGGTTGTCAGACACACACCAGAGGTTGAGACCGTTCTCGATCGTGCTGTCCTGCCGCACGCGGCTGACATAGGTGGCATAGTCGCCCACACATTCGATGGGCGTGACGTAGCCACCGGGCTCGCGCTTGTCGACCAGCAGTACGCCGGGCGCCTCGCGCAGGATGTCCTGCGCTTCTTCCCAGTCGAGGAAATCCTCGAACTCGATATTGATCGCCTCGGAATGGCCAACAAAGACCGGCACCCGCACGCAGGTGGCGGTGACCTTGATCTTGGGATCAAGGATCTTCTTCGTCTCGGCCACCATCTTCCATTCTTCCTTGGTCTCGCCGCTATCAAGGAAAACGTCGATCTGCGGGATCACGTTGAAGGCGATCTGTTTTTGAAACTTCTTCGGTGCCACTTCCTGACCGGGCACATACATGCCCTTGGTCTGGTCCCACAGCTCGTCGATACCCTCTTTCCCGGCGCCAGACACGGATTGATACGTCGACACCACCACCCGCTTGATCCGCGCACGGTCATGCAGGGGCTTCAACGCCACCACCATCTGCGCGGTCGAACAGTTGGGGTTCGCGATGATCATCTTCTTCTGGTAGCCCAACACCGCATCGGCGTTCACTTCGGGCACAACCAGCGGAACGTCACGGTCGTAGCGGTAGAGCGACGAATTGTCGATCACCACGCAGCCCGACGCGGCTGCACGGGGCACATAGATCTTGCTGGCTTCCGACCCCACGGCAAAAAGCGCGATATCCCAGCCGGTGAAATCGAATGTTTCCAGATCCTTGGTCTTCAGGGTTTTTTCGCCAAAGCTGACCTCGGTGCCCAGGCTCTTGCGCGAGGCAAGCGCGGCAATCTCGTCCACGGGAAATTCCCGTTCGGCGAGGATATTCAGCATTTCGCGGCCCACATTCCCGGTGGCGCCCGCGACGACGACACGATAGCCCATTTGGCCCTCCTTGGGATAAGCATGCCCCCTTAACGCAACGGGCCGGTCGCCGAAAGGGGGCGTTTCAATCGATCCGGTCGCGCGCAAAGGCGTAAACGGCAAGACCAAGCGTGACCGATACGGCAAAGAACAGAAAAAGCGCGCCATAGGCCGCCTCTGGCCCGTCGGGCATGGCGCCAGCATGGATGCGCCCCGTCACCACCTGCGCCAGCCCGACCGCACCCACGCCGAACAGGTTGAAAAGCGTCACCCCCCGGCCCACCAGATGCGGCGGCATGAAGGCGCGGCCATGGGCGATCACCATGCCGTAGGAAGCGCCAAAGAAACCGACCCCGGCAAGCAGGGCGGTGGCGGGGCCAAGACCTGCACCGGGAAAGGCCCAAAGCGCGTATAGGCAAAGCGCCATGGCGGTATTGCCACAGAAGATCACCACCTTGCGGCTGCCGAGAAACCGCTCTGCCGGGCCATAGGCGAAGTTGCCCGCCACCATGGCCAGCCCCATCACCAGCGCCAGCCGCCCGATGCCCGCCACATCTGCGCCGAACACATCCGCCGCGTAGGGCCCGATCCACAGCCCGCGCAGCCCCGCCGCAGGGGCATAGTTCACCGCCATGACCGGCAGGATCAGCCAGAGCGCGGGCATGCGCAGCAGATCGAGCAGCGATCCCTCCGCCGCACCCGGTGCACGCTGCGGATCACGCAAGGTCAGCGCAATCGCGGCGGCAACGGCAAGGGTCGCACCCGCAAGTGCCGCCATCGCCCCCCGCCAACCCAAGGCATCCGCCGCCCATGCCAGCGGTAACGAGGCGGCGATATTGCCAAGACTGCCGATACCGATCATCGAGGCCGCGAGCGTGCCGAAGGCCGCCGCCGGATAAACCCTTGCAAAGACATAATAGCTGGCCATCAGCACTGGCGAGCAGCCGACGCCGATGAGCGCCACAGAGAGTTTCAGCATCATGGGCGATCCGGCAAAAGACAGCATCAGCGCCCCGCCTGCGCAGCCCACAGCAAAGATCGCGGCCGCCGTCCGGCACGGGCCAATCCTGTCCAACGCCCAGCCGACGGGTATTTGCATCATCGCAAAGGTCAGGAAATAAAGGCCCGAAGCCGCCGCCAGATCCTGTGCCGTGGCGCCCAGATCGGCCTTGAGCGCAGGCGCCAGAACCGCAAGGAAGGCGCGGAAAAACTGGCTGAGGACATAGGCTGCGACAAGGCTTGCGAGACCACCGATCATCCTTGCCCCCTCCCCGGGGCGGCGGCAGCGTGGCCTGTCCCCGCGTATGCCACAAGGACCAATCCGAAGGCCGGGGCGCGCGGTTTGCGGCGTCGCGGGGTCAGGTCGCCATGGCGACGGGGGGCGGTTCCTTGACCGGCAGGTGAACGATGGCCGAGAACGCGCCCACGGCGATGCCGATCCACCAAACCTCGTTGTAACTGCCTGTCAGATCGTACATTTTCCCGCCCAGCCACACGCCCAGAAACCCACCCAGCTGGTGGCTGAAGAACACCAGACCGTAAAGCGTCCCCATGTAACGCAGGCCGAAAAGATGCGCGACAAGGCCCGAGGTCAGCGGAACGGTTGCAAGCCAGAGCGATCCCATGGCCAGCGAGAACAGGATCACGGTGCCGGGCGTCATCGGGGTCAGGATGAAGGCGGTAGCAACAAGGGTGCGGGCCGCATAAATCCCTGCCAACAAATACTTTTTTGTGTATCGCTTGCCCAGATACCCCGCAAGGATCGTCCCCCCGATATTGGCCACCCCGATCAGCGCGATAGAGATCGCACCGATGGCAGAGGTGGTCGTAATGCCAAGGCCTGCGAGCATCCCGCCGGGATCGGGCACGGCGCAGCGTTCCGTGATGAAGGCGGGAAAGTGCGCTGTGATGAAGGCAAGTTGATAGCCGCAAGAGAAAAAACCAAGAAATATCATGATGTAAGACGGGTCGCGGAAAGCGCGGTGCAGAACCTGCCCCAGCGATTCCTCAAGTTCCGTTCGGGTGGCCATCCGGGGCGTGCGCATGAAGGGCAGAAGCGCCAGCGCAGCCAGGATCACGACCGCGAAGATCAGAAACACCGATTGCCAGGGCATTGATTGCAATAGAAACTCTGCCGTCGGCGCGCCGATCACCTGACCCGCCGAGCCCGCCGCCGTGGCAAGGCCAAGCGTCATCGACCGATGTTCGGGTGCGGATGCCCGGCCCACGATGGCAAGGATGACGCCGAAGCCCGTGCCTGCGATCCCGAAACCTACAAGTATTTCAAGAAGTTGGTGCTGCCCCGGCGTGACGGCGAAGCTGGACAGCACAAGGCCCGCCGCATACATGAGTGCGCCCAGAATGATCGCGCGGCGATCGCCGAACCGTTCGGCAAGGGCACCAAAGATCGGCTGGCCCACGCCCCAGGCCAGGTTCTGGATCGCAATCGCAAGGCTGAAATCAGACCGCAACCAATGGAATTCATTGGCAATCGGGATCTGGAACACACCAAAGCTGGCGCGGATCGCAAAGCCGATCATGAGGATCGCGCTGCCCGCAATCAGGACCGGGGTATAGAGCGGGGCTTTGGTCATGCTGTGCCTTGAAGCAAGGGAATGGCTGACGGTGCCGCGACGGTCGGGCGGCGTCAAATGCAGATTTGTGATGGCCGCAATGCGCGTATGGCATCTGTCCCGCAGGCGTACCGCCCGCGTATGGCAAGCGTCGGTTATCTGTACCGACACGCAACGGCCGGTCGGTTTACAGCGGCTCCCAGATTACGCCCGCGGGGGGCAGGCTGTGCCCCCGGTGGGTGACGGGGTCTGCGGCGTAGTTGAACCAGAAGCGGTGGCCGCCCGATGTGCGGCAGCGCAGGCCCTGTGGCAGGGGGTCGGTGTCGATGCCCGCGTCGGTGCAGGCGGCGGCGAGGATGCGCTGGAAGGCTGCATCGTCCGGCCAGCCGCAGAGATACCGCAGACGCCCGCCGATGAGGGCGGGCCAGCCGTCTGTGGTTTCCTCGATCACTGGTCCGCCCTCGCACTTTTCGCGCCAGAGGTGGAAGGCCCCGCCTGCCGTCAGCGGAACGGGCAGGTCGGGCGGCAGGCTTTCGACGCGGGCGACGGTGCAGGCAAGGCCATCAAGCGCAGGCGGCAGCGGCACGGGGATGGCGAAATCGGCGGTCTTGGCATTGGTGCGCGGGCCGAGGATCGCGATGCCGGGGTGGGCGGCGAGCGCAGCCTTGAGAGACGGCAGGAGCGTGGCCACACCGGGGACCAGCACGAGCTTGTAGGGCGAAAGGTCGGCCGTGTCGGGGGGCAGGATATCCACCGACAGGCCAAGCACACGAAGCGCGCGGTAGGCATCGAACACCAGCCGGAAGTAATCGAAATCGCGGCCCTGCGGTTGCGTGGCCCAGGCCCAGGCAGAGGCATAGTCGAAGATGAGGGCCACCGGCGCGGGGCCGGTTTCGGCCTGCGGCAGCATGGACAGTTCCTGCGCCACGGTTGCCGCCTCGTGATAGGCGGGGGCTGCGGCACTGTCGGGGCGCAGAAGGCCCGCGTGCATCGCTTCTTGCGCGAAGGGGGCCTGACGCCAGCGGAAATAGCAGACAGCCTCTGCCCCGTGGGCGAACGCCTCCCACGCCCAGAGGCGGGCCATGCCGGGCAGGGGATCGGGGTTCGAGGGGGCCCAGTTCACCGGGCCGGGCTGCTGCTCCATCACCCACCAGCGGCCCCGGCCCACGGCGCGGTACAGATCGTGGTGGAAGGCTTGCAGGTCGGGGTGACCCTGCCGCGCGAACAGGCGTTTGAATTCGGGTGTGGCTTCCATCCGGTCGGACAGAAAGCCAAGGGGGTAGCTGTCCCACGCCGCGATATCGAGGTCGGCACCGGTGGCGAAATGATCAAAATCCGTGATCCGGCCCATGTAATTGTGGGCAATGGGCGCGTCCGTATGACGGCGGATGATCGTGGTCTGCGCGCGGTTGAAGCGGGCGACCTGATCCGAGGAAAAGCGGCGGAAATCCATCACGTGTGCGGGGTTCGCCTCTGTCACCGTCAGATTGGGGAGGTCGATTTCAGAGAAATCAGCGTAGTCCATCGACCAGAACACATTGCCCCACGCGCGGTTCAGCGCCTCGGGCGACTGGTATTTCTGCGCCAGCCAGTTGCGAAAGGCCTGACGGGCGGCAGGGGAATAGGACAGGACGGTATCATGGCAGGCGTATTCGTTATCCGTCTGCCATGCGGCGACGTGGGGGTTTGGTCCATAGCGTTCGGCCATCAATGTGACGATCCGTTCACATTCCTGCAGATAGCCCGCATGGCTGAAGTCGTAATGGCGACGCGAGCCGAAGCCGCGCGTGCGGCCCTGGCTGTCGACGGCCAGCATGTCGGGGTGTTTCGTCAGCATCCAGCGCGGCGGCGTGGCGGTGGGCGTGCCCAGCACGACCCTGAGCCCGGCGGCGCCCAGGGTTTCGATGGCGCGGTCGAGCCAGCCCCAATCCAGCTTGCCCGGAGCGGGTTCCATCCGCGACCATGCAAATTCCCCGATCCGCACCCAGGTAAGGCCGATCCCGGCCGTGCGGGCGGCGTCGTCGGCCCATTGCGCCTCGGGCCAGTGTTCGGGGTAGTAGCAGACGCCAAGCGTGCGGTTCACAGGATCACCCGATGTTCGGAAAGGCCGCGCGCCACGCCGGGCACGGCAAAGGTATGGCCTGCCTGCGGATGGGCGGCACGGGCCTCGGCGGACATGAGGTGCAGCGCCGTGGTGCAGTAAAGCGTTGTGCCCCCGAAAGCGGGGCAAGAGGTGTGGGGGGCGGAAAAGGCGATGGTGTCCACCCGGGTGCCATCGGGCGCATAGGCCGCCACCCGCGACGCGCCCCATTCGGCCAGCCACATGCGACCGGTGGCATCGAAGACGGCGCCATCGGGGTTGAGCCGTTCGGCGGTCAGATCGAGAAACACCTCCGGTTCGCCCTTGGGCCAGCCGGCGGTATCGAGTTCCACGCGCATCACCCGTCCGGTGACGGTATCGGCAAACTGCGCGCTTTGCCCGTTCGGCGGGAAGGCGATGGCATTGGGGATCGAGATGGGGGCGTAGAGGCGGCGCAGTTCGCCCTTGTAGTACCGCCAGATCGCGCCCGCGCCGCGCGCTTCGGATTTCGACATGGTGCCGATCCAGAAGCCGCCCTGCGGATCGGCGCGCCCGTCGTTGGAGCGGGTCCCCCCATTGCCCGCGTCCAGCGCGATGACCGATTTCTGGGTGCCGGTGGTCAGGTCGAGGTGGAAGAGTCGCGATTCCGAGGCAATGAGCAGGCCGTTTTCATCCGTCCATCCGGCGGCAGAGACCATTTCGGGGAAATGCCATTCCTGCGCCGCTTCGCCAATGCGGGTCAGCAGGCGGCGGCCGGTGATATCGAACCAGAAAAGCTGGCCGCGCAGGGGGTGCCAGAGCGGGCCCTCGCCAAGGGCGCAGGGGCGCGTGTCGAAGGTGAGGGCGGTCATGCGAAGGCCCCGTCACAGGCGGATACGATGGTGCGCGCCCGTGCCGCGACATCCGTGGCGGAAAGCCCGGGCGTGTACAGCGCTGTGCCGATGCCAAAGCCGGCAGCCCCGGCGCTGGCCCATTCGGCAAAGTTTTCGGGGCCTGCCCCGCCCACGGCGTAGACCGGGCAACCCGTGGGCAGCACGGCCTTCATCGCCCTGAGGCCTGCAGGTCCGATCAGGCTGGCGGGAAAGAGCTTGAGGCCGGTGGCCCCTGCGGCGATGGCGGCAAACGCCTCGGTCGGGGTCATGATGCCGGGCCAGCTTTCCATGCCCGCGGCGCGCGTGGCGGTGATGACGGCAGAATCGGCGTTGGGCGAGACGACGAGGGTGCCGCCCGCTTCTGCCACGCGGGCAACCTCGGCGATCGTCAGAACCGTGCCCGCACCGACCTGCGCCTGCGGATATCCGCGCGCGATGGCGGCAATCGAGGCGAAGGGATCGGGCGAGTTCAGCGGCACCTCGATCCGGGTGATCCCTGCGTCGATGAGCGCCCGGGCAACGGGCAGCGCCTCGGGCGGGGTGATCCCGCGCAGGATGGCGATCAGGGGGCGGTGGGTCATGGCGTGGCTCCTGCAGCGGCGAGGCCTTTCAAGGTGGCCTCGGTGGCGGGGATCAGGCGGGCGGTGACGCCTTGCAGCGCAAGGGCGGCGGCATAGGTGCGGGCCAGACGGTCGGACCCGATCAGGGCCACGGGTTGGCCCAGCCAATAGGGGCGCGCGGCGGCAAGCTCTGCCCCGATCAGCAGGCCGGACAGGCGGGCGCGGGCCTGTGGCGGCGCGAGACCCGCGATCAGGCTTTCCGCGCGGAGGGAGAACAGCCGGGCGGCCAGGCGTTCGGGCCGCGAAAGCGCATCGGAGACGGCCTCGGCAAAGGCTGCGTCATCCCAACCGTCGCCCGACACCGAATGGCGCAGAACCGATTGGCCCGCGAGCAGCGCGAACACCTCGCCCGTCATGAAGGTCTGGAAACTGACCACCTCGCCCGCCGAAACATGGACCCATTTGGAATGCGTGCCGGGCAGGCAGAGCACGCCGTCAAAGCCGGGATCCATCGCCAGTGCGCCCGCGATCTGTGTCTCCTCGCCGCGCATCACGTCGGCGGGGGGCGATTGCTTCAGGCCCGGCACGATGCGGACAGACAGGCGGGGATCGACGGTCGGCACGGGCACAAGGCTTGCCGCCAAAACGGGGGCGCAAGGCACCGCTCGATAGGGCGCCTCGTGCCAGCCCTGACGCGATCCGGCCATGCCGCAGACGACAACGGGGGTTTGCACGCCCGCTGGCAGCCATGGATCGGCGAGGGCCAGAAGGGCGGGTTCGAACCCGTCGCGCGCAAGGCCGCCCATCCCCTGATCGGAGGCAGCCGCGTCCAAGACGCGCGCATCATCCATCGCCCAGAGGCGCAGGTTCGAGGTACCCCAATCGACGGCGATCCAGCGGCTCACGCGACGCACCCCCAACCGTTGCCGGCACGGCATTTCGTGATGCCCGGCGTCCCTGCGACATTCATGGTCCGGCCATTGCGCATCATCCCGTCACCACCACGCCACCGTCGATGACAAGGCTTTGCGCGGTCATCATCTTCGCGGCGTCAGAGGCAAGGAACAGGCAGCCTGCAACCACATCCTCGGGCGACAGCGGATCGGGCAGGCACTGCGTGGCGAGATGGGCTTGCAGGCTTTCCGGCGTCACCCACATCTCTTTTTGCTTCTCGGTCAGCACCCAACCCGGGGCAAGGGCGTTGACGCGGATACGCCGGGGGCCGAATTCGCGGGCAAGGCTGCGGGTCATGCCGATGATGCCTGCATTGGCGGAGATGTAGGAAATGTAGCCGGTATCGGCCATCATGTAGCTGATCGAGGAAAAGTTGACGATGGCGCCGCCGCCCGCCGCGATCATGCCGGGGATGACGGTCTGGGCCGCGAAGAAATAGGCCCTGAGGTTCACCGCCATGGACGCGTCCCAGAACTCGGGCGTCGTCTCCAGCGTTGCGTGGCGCTGGTCGCTGGCTGCGTTGTTGACGAGGCGGGTGACGGGGCCGTGGGCATCGGCCGCCTGCGCGAGCGTGGCGCGCAGGGCGCCGGTATCGGTGATGTCAGAGGTGAGGCCCAAGGGGCGGTTTCCGGTGGCCGCCTCCATCGCATCGCAGAACCGGGCGGGATCGCGGCGCTGGCAGAAGGCCACGCGCGCGCCCTGACGCAGGAACCCTTCGGTCAGTGCGGCGCCGATGCCCGATCCACCGCCGGTGATGAAGACGGAGGCGCCCTGCAGGTCCGGGAAGGTGGGCAGGTTTTTCATTCTGATGCGTTCTGCGGGTTGGGGGGGCGGGAGCCTCCGGCGGGGATATTTGGCCAGAGAAGAAGCTGCAAGGTCATGCGAGGCGGCGGCCTTCGACCATCCACATGGTGGCGGGCCAGGCGACGGGAAGGGTAAGGCCGCGTTGCATGAGGGCGGTGCCGGTCAGGGTGAGGTGGCCTGATTTGAGCGCATTCGGGCCACGGGAGTGGCGGGCGGCGTCTTCGGGGTTGAGAAGCGTGACGTCGTAGCGCGCGGCAGGGTCGAGGCCGGTAAGGGGGAGAGGGCGGGGCAGGACCTGAGCGGACGTGGTGGATTGCCCCGCGAAAAGGATGAAGCGGGCACCATCGGCGGCAAGATGCATTTCGGCTGTCACCGCCGGGTCGGGGCTGTCGAGGCGCTGGATCGTGCCTGCGAGCATCCAATCCCGGTTAGCCTTCCACCAGGCGGTGACGGCGGTGAGCGTGGCGGCTTCCGCATCCGTCAGTTCGCGGGGGTCCATCTCGAACCCCATGTGGCGCTGCGCCGCCACGCGGGCGCGGAAGGACATGGGCAGGTCGCGCCCCGATGTATGGCAGTGGCGGGGGCCGACGTGGCTGCCGGTGACGGCGGCAGGCAGGAAGAGCGCGGCCTCGGCCTGGATCGCCAGGCGTTCCAGCGCGTCGTTGCTGTCGGAAAGCCAGACGCGGTGGGTGTGGGCGAGGATGCCTGCATCGATGCGCCCGCCGCCGGAGGCGCAGCTTTCGATTTCCACGCTTGGGTGGGCGACACGGAGACGGGCGAGAAGGGCATAGACGGCGTGCGTCTGAGCCGCGTCCGACACCGGCAGAAGGCGGTTGTGATCCCACTTGAGGTAATCGATGGGATATTCGGCAAGAAGCGCATCGAGCGCCTCGAAGAGATGGTCCTGCACCGCCGGAAGGGCGAGGTTGAGCACCATCTGGTGACGGCCAAGCGTCTGGTCCTTCGGCCCCAGCGCCCAGTCGGGATGGGCGTGGTAGAGGTCTGACACGGGGTTGACCATCTCGGGCTCGACCCACAGGCCGAAGGTCATGCCCTGCGCATGGACATGGGCGATGAGAGGGTGCAGGCCATCGGGCCATTTGCGGCGGTCCACTGTCCAGTCGCCAAGGCTGGTCGTGTCGTTGTCGCGGCGCCCGAACCAGCCGTCATCGAGCACGAAACGCTCGGCGCCCAGTGCGGCGGCGCGGGTGGCGATGTCGGCGAGGGTGGGCAGGTCATGGCGGAAGTAGACCGCCTCCCAACAGTTGTAGTGGACGGGGCGGGGGCGGGCCGCGTCGGGCCATTGCACGATACGGTCGCGGGTGTCGCGCTGGAAGGTGGCGGCGATGCCGTTGAGGCCGGTGGTGGAGACGGCGGCGATGAGGTCGGCAGTCTCAAAATCGGTGCCGGGTTCGGGTTCGGCGCCGGTGGCATGGCCGAACTGGATCTGGCGCCGACCGTCAGGCAGCTCTTCTGCAATCATGCGGTGGCCGCCGGACCATGCGTAGGCAAGGGCATGGGCGGTGCCTGTGGTGTTGGTGCAGCCAAGTGCCGGAAAGATCGCATAGGGCGGGTGATCATGGCCCGAGCGGCCGGAGCGTGATTCGCGCACGCGCTGACCTGGGGACCATGGGGTGCGCTGCGGCTGAAACTCGCGTGTCCATTTGCCCGCGCAATCGAGGATATCGCCCGATTGCGGGCCGGGCAGGACGGGGGCCGCCAGCCACTGGATGCGGACGGGCGTGGTGGACGTGAGGGCGGTGCGCAGGGTGATCACGCCGGTTTCGCGGGTGGCGAGGTGATGGGTCAGTGTGAGGCCATCGGCGGTGCTGACGAGGGCAAGTGTGGTGGCCGTTTTCTGCGCGCGGGTGAAGGTGACGGCGGGCGCCAGTGGCGCGCCGCCCGCGCCACTGGCCACAAGGCCAGGGGCGCCGGGAAAAGCGCGGGCAGGCTCGGGCGTCAGCGAGAGGGGCGGGAGCGTATCGAGCATGCCGCCGGTCAGGTCGGACAGGGTGGCGGCAAAGAGGGCAGAGAGGTTTTCGTCGGCGGGCAGCGGTGGGCCCCAGTAGATCACCTCGGGCAGTCCGCCCGCCGTGGCGAGGACCATCGTCTGAAGGGGTGTGTCGAGGCGGTAGGTGTTCATTCAGGTGCGCCGTGCGGGCCGGGGGGGGTGGATGCCGCCGGCGTGATGGGGGTTGCAAGGTAGGGTGGGTGCACCCACCCTACCCGGCGAAGGGGTTCACTTCACGGCGCCGAGGGTGAGGCCCGCGATGAAGTGCCGTTGCATCAGAAAGAACATCAGGACGGGCGGCAGTGCGGCAAGGATCGAGCCTGCCGAGACAAGGTGCCATGCCGCGACCCATTGGCCGTTGAGCGAGGAAAGCCCCGCCGTGATGGGCTGGTTGTCGGCGCCCGAGGTGAGCACGGTGGCCCAGAAGAAATCGTTCCAGATGAAGGTGAAGATCAGCACCGAGAGCGCCGCGATGGCAGGGCGCATCAGGGGCAGCACGATGTACCAGAAGATGCGCCATTCGGCGACGCCTTCGACCCGCGCGGCCTCGAAAAGCTCGAACGGCAGGGCCTTGATGAAGTTGCGCATGAAGAGGGTGCAAAAGCCCGTCTGGAACGCGATGTGAAAGAGCGCGAGGCCATACCAGGTGTTGTACATGCCAAGCTGGAGCGTGAGGTCGCGCACGGGGACCATGAGGATCTGGAACGGCACGAAGTTGCCCGCCACGAACAGAAAGAAGATCAGGAGGTTCGAGCGGAACTTGTAGACCGCCAGCGCAAAGCCCGTCATCAAGCTGAGTGCCACCGAGCCGATCACGGTGGGGATCGTCACCCAGAACGAGTTGACGATGTATTTGGCCATCGGCGTGTTGCGGAACACGTCGGCGTAATTCTCGAAGGCGAAGTAGGACGGCCAGCCGAAGTAATTGCCTTGTGCAAGGTCGGCCGCGGGGCGCACGGATGTCATCGCGACGCCGAGAAGCGGCAGCAGCCAGAAGAAGAGCGCTACCGGCAAAGCGATCTTGTAGAGCGTCCGGGTGGTGGGCGAGGTCTGTTCAATCGGGCGTGGAAACATCTCAGCGCTCCGTCTCGTCGCGCCACATCTTCCAGATGAAGCCCGAGATGAAGATCATCATGATGGCGAAAAGCACCACGGCGATGGCCGCGCCATAGCCCATCCGGTATCCGTATTCCGACAGCGCCTGTTCGTACATGTAAAACGACAGCACGCGGGACGAGCCGTAGGGGCCGCCGTCCGTCATGATCGAGACAAGGTCGAAGCTGCGCAGCGCGCCGATGACCGTGACCACCACGGCGATGAAGGTGGCGGGGCGCAGTTGCGGCAGGATCACATACCACAGCATCCGCCAGCCCTTGGCGCCGTCCAGACGCGCGGCCTCGACCTGATCGGGAGCAACGTTGTTGAGGCCGGTCAAGTAGAGGATCATCACATAGGCGATCTGCGGCCAGAGGCCCGCGACGATGATCCCGTAGGTCACGAGGTGTTCGTCGGCGAGGACCGCGACCCCGGTGCCGGTCACGGCTTCGATCAGCTTGTAGAAAAGGCCGAAATTCGGGGCGTAGAACCACGAAAACATCAGGCCAACGACGACCTGGCTGATCACGAAGGGGAAGAAGAAGAGCGACTTGTAGATGCGGATGCCGCGCACTGTCTGGTTCAGGAAGATCGCGACGAAGAGGCCCGCGGGCACTGCAAGAAGGTAGAGCAGAAGCCACAGCACGTTGTTCTTGAGCGAGGTGTAGAACGCTTCGTCATCCACCAGTTCGGCGTAGTTGGCGGTGCCGATCCACTCTTTCGGCCCAAGGCCATCCCAGTCGTAGAAGGAGATCCACATCGACTGGAAGATCGGGATGATGACGTAGATGGCGAACATCGCGAGGCCGGGCGCGAGGAAGAGCCACGGCGACAGGGCAAGCTGGTTCTTTTTCCAGTAGGCGAGCATCGGCACCCCCGAGGCGACAAGAAGCTTCCGGGGGCAAGCACCCCGGAAGAGGTGTTCAGGGCGCCGGGGAATGACCCCCGGCGCCCTGCGGGAGGCTTACTTGTAGATGCGCTGACGGGCCTTTTCGAGCCGGTCGAGGATCGCATCGAGGCGGTCGGGGTTCACCATGAACTCCTGAAAGCCTTCCATGCCGACCTTGGCCATTTCGGCCGGGGCGTCGCGGTCGAAGAACTGCGCAAGCGCCGTGGCGGTCGACAGCGTCTCGAAGCCCGCGACGAGGAACGGATCGTCCTGCGGCACGGTCGAGCCCGAGTTGGTGGGAAGCTGGCCGAGGGCGGCGTTCAGCTTGGTCTGCACATCGGCAGAGGCGACGAAGGCCAGGAACTTCTTGGCGTCATCGACATTCTGCGCACCAGCCGGGATGTGGATCGTATCGGTCGGCGCTTCTTCGGCGCGCGGCACCCCGGCGGTGATTTCGGGGAACTGCATGAAGCCGAGATTGTCGTTCGTCATCCCGCCTTCCTTGAAGACGCCGACGGCGAAGTTGCCCATCACGTAGTTGGCGGCCTTGCCCTGCACCAGAAGGGCAGCGGCATCCTGCCAGTCGATCGCGGCGTGGTTCTTGGTGATGTAGGGCTGGATCTTCGCCCATTCCGTAAAGGTGGCGCGGACGCGCGGATCGGTCCATTCCACCTTGCCGTTGGCCAGATCCATGTGGAAATCGTAGCCGTTGGTGCGCAGGTTCATGTAGTCGAAGATGCCTGCCCCGGGCCACAGCGCCTTGGTGCCGGTGGTCAGGCAGTCGATGCCCACGGCCGAGAACTTTTCGCAGTTGGACACGAATTCGGCCCAGGTGGTGGGCACTTCCACGCCGGCGGCCTTGTAGGCGTCGCGGTTGAAGTAGATGCCCCACTGGTAATAGGTGTAGGGCACGCCCCACTGCTTGCCGTCGATGGTCATCGACGCCTTGGCGGAGGCGAGGCTATCGCTGAGGCCGTTCGCCTCCCACACGTCCGACACGTCCTGGAACTGGCCCGCGTTGACGAAGGGCGCCATGCGGTTGCCGGCGTACCAGTTGGCAAGATCGGGCGAATCTGCGGACAGGAAGTTGCGGATCGCGGTCTTGTAGCCTTCATGGTCGAAGTTGTTGAGCTGCACGTCGACATCGGGGTTCGCGGCCTCGAAATCGGCGATAAGCGCTTCGAATGCGGCCAGCGGGATCGGGTCGAAGTCGGCGTTGTATTTCAGGACGCGCTGCTGCGCGAAGGCGGATGTGGACAGCGCGAGCGCCGCCACGAGCGCAAGGGCGCCCGCTTTCTTATGGACCATGGTTTCCTCCCTTTGGTTCCATTATTTGAAACTTAGTCTTGAATGTTGAAATCATGCCCGCCTTCGGCTAGCCTGTCAACCGGGGATGGAGGGATCATGGGCGCGCAGACGGCACCAGAAGCAACTGCGGCGGGCGACGGCACGGTGGGCAAGGCGCTTGACGTGCTGGACATGGTGGCCCGCGCGGGGCGCCCGCTGCGCTTTGCCGAAATGCTGGTGGACAGCCCTTATCCCAAGGCCACGCTGTACCGTTTCTTGCAGGTGCTGGTGCATCAGGGGATGCTGGCCTACGACCCCGGCATGGGGACCTATTCACTGGGTCTGCGGCTGGTGCGGCTGGCGCATGCGGCCTGGGCGCAATCGTCGCTGGCGCCGCTGGCGCGGCCGCATCTTGATGCGCTGTCAGCGCGTTTGGGCGAAACGATCCATCTGGCACAGCTTGATCAGGGGCAGGTGCTTTACGTCGACAAGCGCAACGCCGCGCGGCCCGTGGAGATGTTCAGCAGCGCAGGCAAGGTGGGGCCCGCCTATTGCACAGGGGTGGGCAAGGCGATGCTGGCGCATCTGCCCGACGCTTCGCTGAGGGACGCGATGGCGCGGCAATCGTTCCACCGCTTCACCCCGGAAACGCTGACCACCCGTGATGCGCTCTGCGCCGAGTTGGCCGCGATCCGGGCGCGCGGATATGCCTTTGATCGCGAGGAACACGAGGCGGGCATCATCTGCGTGGCCGTGCCTATTCTATCCGGCGGCGGGCGGGTGCTGGGGGCGCTGTCGGTGACATCCACCACGGCACGGACGGGGCTTTTGGGGCTGGCAGAGCTTGCCCCCGAGATCAGGGAGACCGCAGCAAGGATCGCGGCTGAGGCGGAAAGCTGGCGCTTTCCGGAAGGGGATTTGGAGGGAGGACGGGCATGACAGGGGTAACGCTGAACCGCGTTGTCAAACGCTTTGGCGAGGCGACGGTGATCCACGGGGTGGATCTGGTGGTGGATGATGGCGAGTTCTGCGTCTTCGTCGGCCCCTCGGGCTGCGGGAAATCCACGCTTTTGCGCATGGTCGCGGGGCTGGAGGAAACCAGCGAGGGGGCGATTCGCATCGGCCAGCGCGATGTGACGAAGGCCGACCCCAGCGAACGCGGGGTGGCGATGGTGTTCCAGACCTATGCGCTTTACCCCCACATGAGCGTGGCCGAGAACATGGGCTTCGGGCTCAAGATGACCGGGCATCCCAAGGCCGAGATCGAGACGAAGGTTGCCGAGGCCGCGCGCATCCTGAAGCTGGAGCCCCTGCTGGCGCGCAAGCCGAAGGCGCTGTCTGGCGGGCAGCGGCAGCGGGTGGCCATCGGCCGCGCCATCGTGCGGGGGCCGGAGGTGTTCTTGTTCGACGAGCCGCTTTCCAACCTCGATGCCGAGTTGCGGGTGGAGATGCGGGTCGAGATTGCGCGTTTGCACAAGGAAATCGGTGCCACGATGATCTATGTGACGCACGATCAGGTTGAAGCGATGACGCTGGCCGACAAGATCGTGGTTCTGCGGTCGGGGCGGGTTGAGCAGGTGGGGGCGCCGCTCGACCTGTACCACAATCCCGACAACCGCTTCGTGGCGGGGTTCATCGGCAGCCCTGCGATGAATTTCGTGGCCGCGCAGGTAACAGCGCCGGGCCATGTGCGGGCCGAGGGGCTGGCGGCCGATGTGGCAACCGGGGTGGGCCTGACCGGCACAGAGGTGGTGCTGGGTTTGCGCCCGCAGGCGCTGTCACTGGTGCCGGGGGAAAGCCACCGGGTTGAGATGACCGAAGCGCTGGGCGGGCAAAGCTTTATCCACCTCAGCGCGTCGACGGGCGAAAAGCTGGTGATCGAAAGCAGGGACGACCCGAAGATCCGCGCGGGCGACCGGGTAGGCGTGAGGTTCGACCCGTCTGACGCGCTGTTCTTTGCCGCCGATGCTGCGGGCAAGCGGCTGCGCTAGGCCGTTGCCGTCTGCCGGATAGCGGGCTTCAACGGGGGAGCCTCCGGCGGGGATATTTGGGCAGAGAAGAAGCCAAGGGGGGCAGGATTGGTTGCCCCTCGTGGCATCAACCGCCGAGGTGGCGCTGTCCGCGCGCAGCGGCAAGGCCGATCTGGCGATGCCGTTCGCGAAAGCGGGTGCGGTCTGCTTCGGTGTGTTCGTCGATGCAGGCGGCGCAGGCAGCACCTTCTTCGTACAGGGTGTGTGCGCGATCCTCTGCCGTCAGGGCGCGACGGCAGGCGGCGCAGGTTGTGGCGTCGCCCGGCACAAGGCCCGGGCCGACCGACACGCGCCCATCAAAGACGAAGCATTCGCCCTGCCACAGGTTTTCGCTGGCGGGCACCTCTTCCAGGTATTTCAGGATGCCGCCTTGAAGGTGGAAGACATCCTCCACCCCCTCGGACCGCAACAGTGCCGTGGCCTTTTCGCAGCGGATGCCGCCCGTGCAGAACATGGCGATGCGTTTGCCTTTCAGGCTGTCACGGGTCGCCGCCCACCACGCGGGGAAGTCGCCGAAGGCTTCGGTTCCGGGGTCGAGCGCGCCGGGGAAGGTGCCGATGGCCACTTCGTAGGCGTTGCGCGCGTCGATGAGGACCGTCCCGGGGTCGGACACAAGCGCGTTCCACGCGGCGGGCGGCACATAGGTGCCGACCGCACGGGCAGGATCGGCTTCGGGGCGGCCAAGGGTGACGATCTCGCGCTTGAGACGCAGCTTCAGCCGCCCGAAGGGCATCGTGGGCGCAAGGGAAAGCTTGGCGTCCAGATCGGCGCATCCGGGCAGGGTGCGCAGATGCGCGAGCATGGCGTCGATACCGGCGGCAGGGGCGGCGATGGTGCCGTTGATCCCCTCGGGCGCCAGAAGGATGCTGCCACGCACGCCCTGCCCTTCCGCCATGGCGCGCAAGGCCGGGCGCAGCGCGGCGGGGTCCTCGATCCGGGTGAAGCGATAGAAGGCGGCGACGGTGAACATGCGGCGGTCTTACGCTCGCAGCGGGCTGAACGACAAGCCGACAGGTGGCGGTACCGTCAATTCCCGTCAAAAAGCGCCGGGCCGTGCAGGACGCGGCGGCAGAGCTGTTACCCTGCAGCGGCGCCCCGAGCGCAATCGACATCCAACGCAGATGGAGGACCGGCAATGCCGACACATGATATCTTGCCTGGCGTGAACGCGCTTGGCTGCGGCTTCAATCCCTTTGACACCGCCATCGAAGCCACCAAGCGCAGGCTGTTCACGTTCGACTATACCGGCGACGCTGCACCCTACAGCGATGCATCCCGGGCGGGCACCTACAAATCACAGGCCAACGACACCTATTCCGTGCCCAAGGGCGTGATGATCGATCCGGCGGGATCGACGGGCGCCTTCCGCAGTGCCGTGTTCCAGCGCCAGAGCGACGTCGAAGACAGTCTGGCCGCCGAAGCGCACGCCTCTGGCGGCTTTGGTCTTTTCCGGGCCGAAGTGAACGCCAGCTATGCCGCGCGCAGTGAAGGCACCCAGAGCTACAGCTTTGCGTCCGGCACATCGGAGATCACGCTATGGACCCTGTCGCTGGCGCGCGACCTGGTCGAGGTGGTGGCACCGCTGGAACCCGGCATGAAAGCCGCGATGAAGGCGCTGCCACGCGCCAGCACCAGCGCGGGCGAGCGCGAGGCCTGGGACGATTTCTTTGCAACCTACGGCACGCATTACATTTCGGGATGCCGCGTAGGCGGCTTCTGCCGTGTCACCGCGATCGTGCGGAAATCATCGAAGATGACCTCTTCCACCATCAAGGCCCAGCTTGAGATCGAATATGGTGCCACGTTCAAGGGCGGTGGGTCGGCGGAGCGTTCGAAGCAGAGCAAGGCCTATCAGGAAAACAGCGAAAAGCAGATCCGGCTGAGCGGCGGCGATACCACCAAGGTCGGGCAGATGGAGAACGATCCCGCCGCCTATGTCGCCTGGACCGAGACGATCCGGAAAAATCCCGCCAATCGCGGCTATACGCTGCGAGAGATCTGGAAGTTGTTTGAAGACAAGGCGTTGCAGGCGGCGGCAGAGGCCGCTTTCGAGGATTACTGCTATCGCAACAGCACCTATGCGCTGAGCCTTTCGGGAAAGACGTCTTATGTCGATGTGCAATCGACCAAGGGGCTGGACCTGAAGACGGATGCCTGTTTCGAGGCCTGGATCTACCCGACGGGGCCCGGGGATGCCGGGAATGGCGGGATCATCCTGAACAAGGACCATGCCTACGAGATCGACCGCCAGCCGGGGGGCATGATCCGCTTTGCCCTTGCCTATGCGGGAAAGCCAAGCTGGGCATGGGTTCCGACCGGGCTGCTAGCGCCACAGGATGTTTGGACGCATGTCGCGATCAGCTTCAATTCCAGCGACGGGCAGATCACTGCCACGGTGAACGGCCAGTCGCCGAAACGCTTCAAGCGCGAAGGGGCACTGCGGGCGTCGGCCAACAAGCTTTGGATCGGCGCAAGGCCCACCATCAGCCACAACTTTCAGGGGTTCATCGAGGAGGTGCGCGTCTGGAACGTCGCGCGGTCGGTGGCCGAAGTGCAGGCGGGCATGTTTCAGCGGATGACGGGCGCCGAGGACGGGCTTGTCGGGCTATGGCCGCTGAACGACGCCACGAAGGATCTGGCGCGGGATCGGTCGCGGATGGCGAACATGGGCAAGCTGCGCGATGCTGGCTGGTCCGAACCGCCGCGCGCCTCGCCGCTGACGTTGCGCGCGCAGTCGCGGCAGTTGCGGACGGCAGCGACGGAGGCCGCCGAGGACATGCAGGCCGGAGAGCCGGGCCATTGACCCCTGGCCGGTGCAACCTTACCCATGGGCAGAACCGAGGAGCCTGCCCATGCGACCTGCCACAGAAGCGCTGATCGTGATCGACGTGCAGAACGATTTCTGCCCTGGCGGACATCTTGCCGTGGCGGCAGGCGATGCCGTGGTCCCTCTGGCAAATGCGCTGATGGTTGAATTCGGGGCTGTCGTTCTGACGCAGGACTGGCATCCGGCGGGGCATTCGAGCTTTGCCGTGAGCCACGCTGGAGCGGCGCCTTTCTCGGTGGTGGAGATGCCTTACGGCCCGCAGGTGCTGTGGCCGGTGCATTGCGTTCAGGGTTCGGACGGCGCGGCGTTCCATCCGGGGCTGACCGTGGACTGTGCGGATATGGTGATCCGCAAGGGGTTTCGCCCCGCCATCGACAGCTATTCGGCCTTTTTCGAGAATGACCACACCACGCCCACGGGGCTTGAGGGCTATCTGCGCACGCGCGGGATCACCGATCTTACGCTTTGTGGTCTGGCCACCGATTTCTGCGTCGGTTATTCGGCGCTCGATGCCGCGCGGCTGGGGTTTGGCGTCACGGTGGTCGAGACGGCGTGCCGTGCCATCGACCTTGACGGCTCGCTGGCCGAGGCCTGGGCGAAGCTGGCAGCCGCAGGCGTGAGGCGCGCGTAATGGCCGATATCGCAACCCGCGTCTGGAACCATCGCTGGAAGATCGACCCGATCGTGCGGTCGCTGATCGATACGGACTTCTACAAACTTCTGATGTGCCAGTCTATTTTCCGCAACAAGCCCGACACCACCGTGACCTTCAGCCTGATCAACCGCACAAAGTCCATCCGGCTGGCGGAACTGGTGGACGAAGGCGAATTGCGCGAACAACTGGATCATGTGCGAAGCCTCAGCCTCAGCCGGGGGGAAAGCACCTGGCTGCGCGGGAACACCTTTTACGGCAAGCGCCAGATGTTCCGGTCGGACTTCATGGAATGGTTCGAGGGGCTGCGCCTGCCGCCCTATCACCTTGAACGCCGCGACGGGCAGTACGAGCTGACCTTCGAGGGGCGCTGGCCCGAGGTGATGCTGTGGGAGATCCCCGCGCTGGCCGTGCTGATGGAGTTGCGCGGCCGGGCGGTGCTGGAAAAGCTGGGGCGGTTCGAGTTGCAGGTGCTTTACGCACGCGGGATGACCAAGCTTTGGGAAAAGATCGACCGTCTGCGGGTC
>JBBSBE010000041.1:0-29590 GCA_038251625.1 Rhodobacterales bacterium | reverse complement strand
TTCGCGGATGCCGCCAAGGCTGGCCTGCAGCTTGGATTGCTCGCGCTCGATGTTGAGACGCTCTTTCTTGGTCAGGCCTTCGGCACCGTTTGCCATCAGCTCGTCGATCTGCTTGAGGCGCTGGATCGACTTTGACACCGTTTGCCAATTGGTCAGCGTGCCGCCGAGCCAGCGGTGGTTCATGTAATATTGTGCACACTTTTCAGCAGCTTCCGCGACTGCCTTCTGGGCCTGGCGCTTCGTGCCGACAAAGAGGATGCGGCCGCCCTTGGCGACGGTATCGCGCACGACCTTGAGCGCCTGGTCCAGCATCGGCACCGTCTGCGTCAGGTCGATGATGTGGATGCCGTTGCGATCCCCATAGATGTATTCGCCCATCTTGGGGTTCCAGCGTTGCGTCTGGTGGCCGTAGTGAACGCCAGCTTCAAGCAGCTGACGCATGGAAAACTCGGGGAGCGCCATGTCCAAATTCCTTTCCGGTTTGCGCCTCGGCAAGGTGATTCAGGGTTTCCCCCAACCGGTGGACCGTCGGGGATGTCTCCCCCGATCGGCCCGCACCTAGCCTGTGAAGTGGCGCGCATCTAGCGGAAGTGTGGCGTGGGCGCAAGCGGAAAGGTGGGGTACGGGGAAAAGGCGTAAACCTTTCAGTCCGCCCCGATTGGGGGGTTAACCTTTTGATCCTGAGCGAAAAACGCCGTCAGTTTTCCGTCCCGCGCGCGTCGGTTTTGCGTCGGTCATCTGTACCGACGCGCGGGGCGTTAAGCTGCAACGTACGGTCTGCCAAGATCTTCGCCCTCGACGATCTGCACGTCATAGCGGCAGACATCGGCGAACATGTCGCGGGCCTTTCTGAGGGCCGGATCGTTCCAGCCGATCTGGGCTGCAACGAAACTGTCAAATCCGATCACCACGGTGCGCATTTGGTTGTCGGGCTGCGGCGCCTTGGGCGTGCGTAACAGAAGTTCTGCGCCAAGCGTATCGAGCACCTCGATCATGGCTTCGACGTATTGGTGATAGCGCACGGGATCGAGAACCTCGATCTCTGCGATCCAGTACCCGCGTCTGGGCGGCGAATTTCCGTTCGGTCCGGGGACGGGGCGTGCGTCGGGCAGGATCCTTGCGTGCGTGGACATCATTCTACCTTGTACCTTTGCAAAACCTGCAGACGGCATCCCCCCAAGAATGCAACCATGGGGCGAATAATGCCACCCGCACGCAATGTTGACAAATCCTTTTTCTTTTATCTTTTGTGGCTGCGATTGTTTTGCAGGATTGCACCATGGCGCCTGACATCCTTTGCATCGGTTCGGTCCTGTGGGACATCATCGGGCGCGCGCCTGCCGCGCTGCGGATCGGATCGGACGTGCCGGGGCGGATCGTGCGGGTGCCGGGCGGCGTGGCGATGAACATCGCGATGACGCTGCGGCGGTTCGGGCTGACCCCTGCCCTGCTGACGGCCATCGGGCGGGATGCGGAAGGTGATGAACTGGTGGCCACGGCGGCGCGCATGGGGTTGTTGACTGAACATATTTACCGCTCGGACGATCTGCCGACTGACAGGTACATGGCTGTCGAGGGGGCCAACGGGCTGATCGCGGCGATTGCGGATGCGCATTCGCTGGAGGCTGCGGGCGACAAGGTGCTGCGGCCGCTTGGCGACGGGCGGCTGGGATCGGCGCGGGCGCCCTGGGGCGGCCCCATCGCGCTGGACGGCAACCTGACCGAGGCGCTGTTGGCGGGGATTGCCGCCTCGCCCCTTTTTGCCGCCGCCGACCTGCGCGTGGCGCCCGCGAGCCCCGGCAAGGCCGAGCGGTTGATGCCGCTGATCGGGCATCCCGGGGTTACGCTGTATGTGAACCGGGAAGAGGCGAACCTGCTGGCACGCAGCGAAGCCGCCACGGCGCAGGCGGCGGCAGAGGCGCTGATCGCGCGCGGGGCGCGGCGGGTGGTGGTAACGGATGGCGGGAAGCCCTGCGCGGATGCGCTGGCGGGGGGGGGCGTGATCGTGGACACCCCTCCCCCGGTGATGGTCGCGCGGGTGACCGGTGCGGGGGATGCCTTCATGGCCGCGCATCTGGTGGCAGAGCGGCGCGGGGCGGACCGTGCGGCGGCGCTGGCGTCGGCGGTTCGGGCAGCGGCAGAGCATGTATCGGGGGAGATTGGATCGTGAGTGTGAACAATCAGGCGGTTCCGATGGTTCTGTCGCCAGAAGTGGTGCAGGCCCTGCGGGGCGGCGGGCCGGTCGTGGCGCTTGAATCCACGATCATCACCCATGGGATGCCCTGGCCCCAGAATGTAGAGACTGCGCGGGCGGTCGAGGATGAGGTGCGCGCGGGCGGTGCCGTGCCAGCAACCATCGCCGTGATGGAGGGCGCGATCCGTATTGGATTGGGCGACGCCGATCTGGAGGCTTTGGGACAGGCCCGCGATGTGGCGAAACTGTCGCGCGCGGATCTGGCGGCGTGCCTTGCCACCGGGGGCATCGGCGCCACGACGGTTGCGGCCACGATGATCTGCGCGCGGCTTGCGGGGATCGAGGTCTTTGCGACCGGGGGCATCGGCGGGGTGCATCGGGGTGCGGCCGAAAGCTTCGACATTTCGGCCGACCTGCGGGAACTTTCGGAAACCGCCGTGACGGTGGTCGCGGCAGGGGCGAAGGCGATCCTTGATCTGCCCAAAACGCTGGAGGTGCTGGAAACCCTTGGCGTGCCGGTCATTGCCTTTGGTCAGGATGACTTTCCCGCCTTTTGGTCACGCTCAAGCGGATTGCGCGCGCCGCTGCGGATGGATGGTGCCGGGGCCATCGCGGCGGCGCATGTGATGCGGGGGCGGCTGGGGCTGCCGGGGGGGCAGTTGGTGGCGAACCCCATTCCGGTGGAGGCCGAGATCGCGCCCGCTGTGATCGGGCCTGCCATTGCGGCGGCGCTGGCCGAAGCAGAGGCGCAGGGAATTGCCGCGAAGGCCGTGACGCCGTTCCTTCTGGGCCGGATTTTCGAGATCACAAAGGGGCGATCCCTGGTGGCCAACATAGCCCTTGTGCGGGCCAATGCGCGGCTGGGTGCCGCGATTGCGGGCGAACTGGCGCGGATGCGGGCAGGCGGCCATTAGCCTGCCGGTTTAGGGGGCGAATTCCATTGTGCGCCGGGCACGGCCCTCCTACATAACCGCAATCGGAGGAGCCGCATGAGCCAACACCCCCATCGCCGCAGTTTCGTCGGCAGCCTGCGCGCCAGTTTCCTGACGGGGCTGGTGGTGATTCTGCCCATCGGCCTGACGATTTATCTGATATGGACGGTCACGGGGTGGATCGACAGCTGGGTGCTGCCGTTCATCCCGTCTGCCTATCATCCCGAGGTGCTGTTCAAGCGTTGGTTTGGCCCCGAGGCCAGCTATAACGTGCGCGGCGTCGGGCTGGTGGTGTTCTTGCTGTTCTCCATTCTGGTGGGCTGGATCGCCAAGGGGCTGATCGGGCGGAGTTTCCTGCGGTGGGCCGAGGGTCTGGTGGACCGGATGCCCATCGTGCGGTCGATCTACAATGGCTTGAAGCAGATCGCCGAGACGGTGTTTGCCCAGACCGACCAGAATTTCGAGCGTGCCTGTCTGGTGGAATACCCCAAGGAGGGGATCTGGGCCATCGGCTTCATCTCGACCCGCGCCAAGGGTGAGATCGCGGCGCGGTTTCCGCCGGGGGACGAGATCCTGTCGGTGTTTCTGCCGACGACGCCGAACCCGACATCGGGCTTTCTGCTTTACGTGCCCGCGCGGGATGTGCGGATGCTGGACATGAAGATCGAGGATGCGGCGAAGCTGATCATCTCGGCCGGGCTTGTCTATCCCAAGGATCAGGAATTGGTGGAAGCCCCGGCGCGGGCGGCGGAATAGTCAGTTATAGAGTTCGACAAGATCGAGGCTGGCCGTGTGGCCGAGCTTTGCGCCGTGCGCCTTGAGGAATCCGGCCGCGGCCTTGCGGCCCGCAGCGCGCAGGCGGAAGATCAGGTAAGGCGATGGCAGCAGTTTCGACGAGGCCGAAAGGCTGTTCATCAGCGCGTCGTCCGAGATCATGTGGGGGCGCACGTTCTTCATCGCGCCGTCCGGCATCCGCCCTTCGGCGATCAGGCGGTGAACGAAGGCGATGGCACGAAGGTCGCGCAGCAGCGGCGCGTTGAAGCCGATCTCGTTGATGCGATCCTGAATCTCGACGGGGGATTCGGGCAGGCGTTCGCGCCGGATCGGGTTGACCTGCACGATCACAAGGTCATCGGGAAGGTTCTGTGCATAAAGCGGAAAAAGGGCCGGATTGGCCGAATAGCCGCCGTCCCAATACGCCTCGCCGTCGATTTCGACGGCCTGGAAGACGGTGGGCAGGCAGGCGGATGCCATCAGCGCGAGGGGCGTGATCGCGTCACCGCTGAAGACCTTGACCTTGCCCGAGCGCACGTTGGTGGCGGCGACATAAAGCTCTGGCCCTTGCGTGCTGCAGACATGGGTGAAATCGAGGCGGCGGACCACGGGTTCGAGGGGGTTTTGCCAGAATTCGCCCATGGCGTAGGGCGAGACAAGCTGTGCGGCGATGCCCATGGGGGAAAAGGGGACCGCAGCCTCCCACGCGTCGGTCCAGGCGGTGATGTAGGGGGCGGAGGCGCGGACCCATCCGGCCATGCGCAGATCGCCCACCCGCGCGACCTGCCGCCAGAGCGTATCTAGGCTTTCGCGCGCACCCTTCCGCCCGCCGGTCAGCAGGCCCTGCTTCAGCGCGGCCCCGTTCAGTGCGCCGGCAGAGGTGCCCGACATCGCGGCAATCTCGATATCCTCTTCCTCCAGCAGGCGGTCGAGCACGCCCCAGGTAAAGGCGCCATGCGCACCGCCCCCTTGCAGCGCCAGTGAGATACGGGTGGTCATGGGGTCTGCCACCTTGCCAGAAGATCGGTGACGAGGATGCCGTCGATCGTCATCCCCGCAAGATTTGCATCGCGGATCGACAGGCCGGTGAGGTTCGATGTCGCGATGGTGGCACCGCTGAGGTTCACATCCTGCAAGCTGAGCCCCGCAAGGTTGGCATTTCGTATCGCCAGACCGGTGGCATCGGCATCTTCGATCACCGTGGCGCGCATCTTCACGTCGCACAGGGTACTGTGCGACAGGTCCACCCGGGCGAGCCGCGATCCGGCAAGATCGCGGTCGGCAATATCCAGCCGGTCGGCCCCGGTCGCTGACGCCCCGGTCACAGCGCGGTCCAGCCGCCATCGACGCTGATCGTGGTGCCTGTGATCTGATCTGCGGCGGGCGAGCAGAGAAAGACGGTGGTGCCGCCGATCTGTTCGACGGTGGCGAATTCCTTGGACGGCTGGCGATCCAGCATCACTTCGCGGATCACGGTTTCGCGGTCCATGTCGTGGGTTTTCATCTGGTCGGGGATCTGCGCCTCGACAAGCGGCGTGAGGACGTAACCGGGGCAGATCGCATTGGCGGTGATGCCCTTGCCCGCCACTTCGAGCGCGGTGACCTTGGTGAAGCCCACGACGCCGTGCTTGGCCGCCACATAGGCGCCCTTGAAGGGCGAGGCGGTCAGGCCGTGCGCGGAGGCGATGTTGACGATACGGCCCCAGCCCTTTTCCTTCATCCCCGGCAAGGCGGCCGCCGTGGTGTGGAAGGCGGAGGACAGGTTGATCGCAATGATCTGGTCCCATTTCGCGACCGGAAAATCCTCGATCGCGGCCACGTGCTGGATCCCTGCGTTGTTCACAAGGATATCGCAACCGCCCGCCGCCCCGATCAGGCGGCGGCAATCATCACCCTTGGACATGTCGGCGGCGATGTAGCGCACGGTCACGCCGTGTTCCTTGGCCAGCTTTGCAGCCAGATCATGGTCTTCGGCGCGGTCGGTGAACGAATTCAGCACGACGTCGGCGCCTGCGCGTGCCAGTTCTTCGGCGATTCCAAGACCGATTCCCGAATTTGATCCGGTCACGATCGCCCGTTTTCCTGAAAGCGTCATGTCTATCCTCCATGCTGCATTTGCAGCATCGTGTCATGGCAGCGCAGCGAAGGAAACAGGGGCTTGGATCACATCATCGGGCGGACCGACGGAGCAAAAAAAAACGCCGGCACGAAGCCGGCGTTAAGTCGTTGAGGCAGGTTTCATACAGGCAAGAAACCTATCGAGCAGTGAGGGTGTTATACGCCGTCCGTTCGCGGTGGCCAAGATAAAAGTTTGATAATGCTGGGGGGCACCCGTACGCTCGCCCGCAGGAACGCAAGGCACCGCAGGAGAGTTGCCGCGATGAGGATGCAGTGTTTGCCGAAACGGGCGTGGCTTGGTGCCATGTTCATCATGGGCCTGTGGGCCACGGGTGCGTTGGCCGAGCCAAGGCACGGCATAGCTATGTATGGCGAGCCCGCTCTTCCACCCGATTTTGTGTCGTTACCCTATGTAAACCCGGATGCGCCCAAGGGCGGACGGATCGTTTTCGGCGAACCTGGGGGATTTGATTCGCTGAACCCCTTCATCGTGAAGGGCCGGGCGCCATCCAGCCTGGCTGCGCTGACGGTCGAGTCCCTCATGGGGCGAAGCTACGATGAACCGTTCACGCTTTACGGCCTTCTGGCCGAATCGGTCGATACCGACGAGGCGCGAAGCTACGTGGAGTTTACATTGCGTGAAAGCGCGAGATTCTCTGACGGGTCACCGGTGACGGTGGACGATGTGATCTGGTCGTTCGAAAAGCTGGGGGTCGAAGGCAACCCGCGCTACGCCGCCGCATGGGCCAAGGTGGGGGCGACCACGGTGACCGGCCCGCGTTCGGTGCGCTTTGACTTTAACGCGCAAGACCGCGAATTGCCGCTGATCCTTGGTCTGCGCCCGATTCTGAAGAGGGCGCAGTGGGAGGGCAAGGATTTCACCGCATCCACGCTGGAGGCCCCCATCGGATCGGGGCCTTATACGGTGGGCACCTATGAGGCGGGGCGCTACATCACCTTTGAGCGTAACCCCGATTGGTGGGGGCGCGATCTGCCGTTCAACCGGGGCCAGCAGAATTTCGACGAGGTACGCACCGATTACTTCGGTGATGGGGGCGTGCTGTTCGAGGCGTTCAAGGGCGGTGTGATCACCAGCTACCGGGAGACGAACCCCGCGAAATGGGCCGGAAGCTATGAATTTCCGGCGGTCACGCTGGGCCAGGTCGTGAAATCCGAGATCCCCCACAAGCGCCCGTCGGGCATCGAGGGGCTGGCGATGAACACGCGCCGTGCGATCTTTGCCGACTGGCGGGTGCGCGAGGCGATGATTCAGGCGTTCAACTTCGAGCTTGTGAACCAGACACTGAACGGGGGCGCCCTGCCCCGGATCACGAGCTATTTCTCGAATTCCGAGCTTGGGATGACGCCGGGGACGCCTGCGCCCGAGGCCGAGGCGATGTTGCTGGCGCCGTTCAAGGCCGAGCTCGTGCCGGGCACGATGGAGGGCTATGCGCTGCCCGTGTCGGACGGGACAGAGGCCAACCGCAAGGGCATACGCGCCGCCACGCGGCTTTTGGAGGATGCAGGCTGGCAGGTGGTGGACGGGCGTCTGGTCAATGGGGCGGGTGCGCCCTTTGCCTTCGAGATCCTGTTGCAGAACGGATCTGACGACCTGATCGCGGTGGCCAGCATCTATGTCGAGGCGCTGAAGCGATTGGGGATGGACGTGCGCATCACCACGGTCGATGCCGCGCAGTATGTGGAGCGGACGGGCAAGTTCGATTTCGACATGACGCATTACATCAGGTCCGTCTCGCTCAGCCCCGGGAATGAACAGTCGCTTTACTGGGGTTCGGCGGCGGCGGAGGTGCAGGGTTCGCGCAACTGGGCGGGCATCACATCGCGCGCGGCCGATGCGATGATCGACACGATGCTGACCGCAAAGAACCGCGCGGACTTCCTTGCCGCGACGCGCGCGCTGGACCGGGTGTTGACGGCGGGCCGCTATGTTGTACCGATTTGGTATTCGGATGTCTCGCGGCTCGCGCATCGGCGGGAATTGCGGTATCCTGACTACATTCCGATCTATGGAGACTGGATCGGGTTCCAGCCGGACGTCTGGTGGTATCAGGCGGACTGAGCAAAAAAGAAACGAAGACGAGGCAGGCAATGCGGACAATGATCTTGGGGCTGGCGCTGGTGGCGCTGGCAGGGTGCGGTACGGTGGATGGCATCGGGCGGGATATATCGGGCGCGTCGAACCGGGTGGCGAGCTGGTTCTAGCGCGGCTGGCTTGCGCTTTGGCGTGAAGCCCGGATAGCTGGGCGGATGCTGTCGATCACCGCCGAGGGTGCGCCGCCTCCTGTTCCTGACCGGATGAACCTTGCCGCCCATGTGCTGGCAGGGGCGGCACGCTGGCCTGACCGCGTGGCGTTGCAGCTGTTGCGGCCCCAAGGCGCCGAGCGGTGGAGCTATGCCCGGCTAGAGGCTGCGGTGCGCGGTGTGGGCACGGGTCTGTTGCGCGCGGGCCTTTCGCCGGGCGACCGTATCCTGATGCGGGTCGGCAATGCGGTGGAGTTTCCACTGGTCTTTCTGGGGGCGATTGCCGCCGGGATTGTGCCGGTGCCGACGGCTGCTGGTCTGACCGAAGGCGAGGTGGCGCGGCTGATCCCGGTAATCGCGCCGCGGCTGATCGTGGCGGGGGCCGGTCTGGCGCTGCCCGCGGCCCCGCCCTGCCCCGTGCTGTGCGCCGACCGCATCGCTGCGATGGCGGAATTGCCGCCCTGCGACTGGGCGATGGGGCCTGCCGACCGGTTGGCCTATGCCGTTTTCACCTCTGGCACCTCGGGGCGGCCCTTGGCCGTGGCGCATGCGCACCGCGCCATCCTTGCCCGCGCGATGATGCGCGACGGGTGGGAGGGGTTGGTTGTGGGTGACCGGATGCTGCACGCCGGTGCGCTTAACTGGACCTACACGCTGGGAGCCGGGCTGATGGATCCGTGGGTGGCGGGGGCAACCGCGCTGGTGCCGGTGGCGGGGGTGGAGGTGGGGCAACTGGTGCTGCTGGCGCGGCGCTTCGACGCGACGATCCTGGCCGCTGCGCCGGGTGTCTTTCGCCAGATGCTGCGGGCGGGGATGCCGCCTTTGCCACGCCTGCGCCACGGGCTTGCGGCGGGGGAAAGCCTGTCGCCGGCGCTGCGCGATGCGTGGCGCGCGGCGACGGGGACGGATCTGCACGAGGCCCTGGGGATGAGCGAGTGTTCGACCTTCATCTCGGGCAGTCCGGCGCGCCCGGCGCCCGAGGGGACGGCGGGCTATGCGCAGCCCGGGCGACGGGTGGCGGTCCTGTCGCCCGAGGGCGTGCCCGTCGCGCGTGGCATGGGCGGTATGCTGGGCGTGGACCGTGGCGATCCGGGGATGTTCATGGGCTATCTCGGCGATGATGCGACCGGGGCTGCGCGGACGGGTGGCGACTGGTTTCTGACCGGCGATATGGTGTCGATGGGCGCAGACGGTGCCATCACCTATCTGGGGCGGGCCGACGACATGCTGAACGCGGGCGGCTTTCGTGTCTCGCCGCTGGAGATCGAGGCGGCCTTTGGCGCGATGCCGGGGCTTGGCGATTGCGCGGCGGTGGAGCAAGAGGTGCGTCCCGGTGTGCGGGTGATTGCGCTGGCCTATGCGGGGCCTTCACCGATTGGTGAGGCGGCACTGGCGGCATTTGCAGAAACGCGGCTGGCCCGCTACAAGCAGCCGCGACTTTTTCTGTATCTTTCCGCCCTGCCCCGCACCGCGAACGGCAAGCTGAACCGCAAGGCCGTGCGCGCGATGATCGCCGAGAGCCCGCCCCGAACGTAGGGTGGGTCACCCACCCTACCTGCCCGCCCGAAAGGAGCCCGCCATGGCCGCCGCTGTCCGCCTCGACATCTTTTCCGATCCGATCTGCCCGTGGTGCTACATCGGCAAGGCGAACCTTGACCGCGCGCTGGAAAGCCGCCCCGATCATCCGTTTCAGATCGAATGGCATCCGTTCCAGTTGAACCCCGACATGCCGCGCGAAGGCGTCGACCGGCGCTGGTATCTGGAGACGAAGTTCGGCGGCAAGGCGCAGGCGGTGCAGGTCTATGCGCGGATCGAAGAGGCGGCAAAGGCTGCGGGACTGGACATCGACTTTGCCAGGATCGAGCGGACGCCGAACACGCTGGACGCGCACAGGGTGATCCACTGGGCGGGTCTTGAGGGGCGGCAGCATGCGGTGAAGGCCGCGCTGATGCGGGCCTATTTCCGCGAGGGGCGCGACATCGGATCGGCAGAGGTGCTGGCCGATGTGGCGGGACGGGCCGGGATGGATGCGGCCATGGTCGCGCGCCTACTGGAAGGCGAGGCCGACCGCGAGGATATGGCCGCGCGCGATGCCGACGCGCGCCGCAAGGGGCTGACGGGGGTGCCGGGGTTCCTGATCGACCGGCGCTACTTCATGTCGGGCGCGCAGCCGGTGGAAACCTGGCAGACCGTGATCGACGAGATCGCGGAGACGGCGTCGGCGGCGCAATAGCGGCGCTGGCGGGTTCGGGCCGGGCGTGATAGCGGCGCCGCGAAGGAGCATTCCATGCCGCCCACCAAGCCCCTCGGACAGACAGAATTCATCGCCCTGATCGCGGTTCTTTTCGCGACAATCGCGTTTTCGATCGACGCAATGTTGCCTGCATTGCCCCAGATCGCCGCCGAACTGACGCCGGAGGCGCCGAACCGGGCGCAGTTGATCATCACGAGCTTTGTTCTTGGCATGGGCATCGGCACGTTCTTTGCCGGGCCTCTGTCCGACACGTTCGGGCGCCGTCGCATCATCGTGGTCGGGGCCATCCTCTATGTGATCGGGGCGGCGCTTGCGTGGGTTGCGTCATCGCTGGAGCTGGTGTTGCTGGCGCGGGTTGTGCAGGGCATCGGGGCGGCGGGGCCAAGGATCGTCTCGCTTGCCATGGTGCGCGACCTTTACAAGGGGCGCGAGATGGCGCGGGTTGTGAGCTTCGCGATGATGATCTTCACGCTTGTGCCCGCCATCGCGCCCCTGATCGGCCAACAGATCATCACCGTTGCAGGCTGGCGAGGCATCTTTCCCGCGTTCCTTGCGTTTTCGGCGGTCACGATCGTGTGGTTCATGCAGCGCCAGCCTGAAACCCTGCCGCCCGATGCGCGCCGCCCGCTGGCGCTGGCGCCGCTCTGGGCCGCGCTGGTGGAGGTTCTGACGAACCGGGTGATCGTGACGACCATCATCGTGCAATCGCTGGTCTTCGGTGCGCTGTTCGCCACGCTATCCTCGACCCAGCCGATCTTTGATCAGGGGTTTGGGCGGGGGGCGGAGTTTCCCGGCTGGTTTGCGGTGATCGCACTGGTGGCAGGCACGGCAAGCCTTTTGAACGCCGCTCTGGTGGTGCGGCTTGGCATGCGGCTGATGATCACCGCGACGCTGGGGGTTCAGGTGATCGTGTCGGGCGGGATGGCGGTGATGACGGCGGCGGGGCTTTGGCCCGACATGCTGGCTTTTCCGGCCTATCTGATCTGGACGATTGGCGTCTTCTTCATGGCCGGTCTGACGATGGGCAACCTTAACGCGCTGGCGCTGGAACCTGTGGGGCACATCGCGGGGATGGCCGCTTCGGTGGTGGGAGCAATCTCGACCGTCGCAGCGGTGGCGATTGCGGTGCCGCTGGGGTTGGCGTTCGACGGGACGCCCGTGCCGCTGGCGACGGGGATCGCGGTGCTGGCGGCGCTGTCTTTTTGGTTGATGCAGACGATTCCCCGGCAGGGATGAGCCTTCACCGACATTGCGGGTTGTGGTGTCGGATGGATATTTTTGCAGAGAAGAAGTTGCATCTGCAGGGGCTTGCGGCCTGATCTTCAGATCTTGCGCGAGGATTGTGCTGCACGAGAGGGCGCCAGGCCGTCGGCCTTGCGAAAGGCGCGGGTGAAGGCGTCGGGCGAGCGGTAGCCGTAGCGGCGTGCAACCTCGGCCACACGGGCGCCCGTCGCAAGGTCGCTGCGCGCACGGTCAAGCCGGAAGCGGCGCAGATAGGTGGCGGGCGGCTCGCCGAGGGTGGCGGTGAAGGCGCGCAGGAAGGCCGAGCGCGACATCCCCGCCTCTGCCGCCATGTCTTCGGCCCGCCAGAGCCTTGCGGGCGCGTCGTGAAGGGCGGTCAGCGCGCGGGCAAGGCGGGGGTCGGCGAGGCCTGCGAGCAGGCCGCCCTGCGCAGCCCCCCCTTCGATGGCATGTCGCAGGCGGTGGACGACCAGCGCCTTGGCATATCCCATGAGGAGTGCGTCGGCGCCGCAGCGGGGTGTGGCCGCCTCGGCCACGATGAGGCCGGCGAGCGCGTGCAGGGCCGTGCCGGGCGTGGTCACAAGCGGAGGTGCGGCCTCCCAAAGGCGGCGGGCGGCGCTGCCCCACCGCAGGCGTGCGGCAAAGAGCGGGGCGGTTGCGGTATTCGCGATGCGGAAGTCGGGGCCATCGGCGGACAGGGTAAGCGTGGCGTCCGGCACCGTGGGACCGGCAGCCTCGACCGTCAGGCCGGACAGAAGGGTGGCGAGGCGATCAAGGCGCATGATGGGACGATCTGCCGGGTTTATGGAACTTTTCCATGCCGATCCTGCGGTAATCAGGACCCCACCGCAACCCCTTGGAGGATGATCCATGCTGATGCCGCGCCAGACCACGCCCGACCTTTCGCTGCCCCTTCTGGGCGGTGGCACGTTCACGCTGTCGGCAGAGACGGCCGAACGGGGCACGGTGGTCTGCTTCTACCGGGGCCTGCACTGCCCGATCTGCGCGACCTATCTGAAGGAGTTGGAGCGGCTGACGCCCGAATTTGCCGCCCGCGGCGTGGCGACGGTGGCAGTGTCATCCGATACCGAGGATCGGGCCCAGGGCATGGCGGAGAAGATCAGCGCTTCGGCGCTGCGCCTTGCGTACGGGCTGCCGCTTGGTCTGGCGCGGGAGTGGGGGCTTTATATCTCGACCTCGCGCGGCACGACCTCGATCGGGATCGAGGAGCCTGCGCTTTTCTCGGAGCCCGGGCTTTTCATGGTGCAGCCGGGGCGCAAGCTTTATTACATGAGCGTGCAGACGATGCCCTTCGTGCGGCCCCATTTCAGCGAGTTGCTGGGCGCGCTCGATTTCGCGATCAAGAACGAGTATCCGGCGCGGGGCGAATACGCCGGGGCGGTCTGAGGCCGCGCCCTAGCCCGCCACGCCACGCAGAAGGCGTGCGCGGGCGGGCGGGATTGCGCGGATCTCGAGCCCGGTAAAGACGTGAAGGGTGTTGAGATCGCGGTCCACCACAGCGTGATCGCTGACCCAGCCACCCATCATGAGGTAGGTGCGCAAGAGGGGCGGCATGCCCAGCATGGCGCGTTTCGCGTCAGGTTTGCGCAGGCGCAGCTTTTGGGCAAAACGGAACACATTCGGCGCCTTCACGCGCGGCAACCAGCGTTTGGGGGCGAGGTGGCGTTCCTTCAGCATGGCGAAGGCATCGAGGTAATCCTCTGCCTCGGTGCCATGGAAGGACGAGCAGCCAAACAGCAACTCGATCCCCTCGCGGTCCACCCATGCCGTCATCGCACCCCACGCCACGCGCAGCACATCGGCATCGCGGCTGTCGGGGTGGATGCAGAACCGCCCCATCTCGACCATCCGGCCTTCATATCCCGTCAATGCCGCCAGATCGTAGAACTGGGCGGAATAGCTGCGCGCGATCTCGCCCCCATCGGTGAGGGGCAGAAGGCGGAAGCAGCAGACCAGCGCACCGGTGCGGGTATCCTCGATCAGGATGTGGGTGCAGATCGCATCGAAGGCATCGGCATCACGGGTGCCGCCCCGGAAGGTCAGGCCGCGCAGGTCCTGGGCGGCGGCGATGTCTTCGGGCGTTTCGGCTGTGCGGGCGCGGTAGCGGCCCCGGAGAAGCGAGAGCATTGGCAGGCTCCTCATTGTCTTGGCGACCGGTCCTGTCCGACCTACATATGTGCGAGCGCGGCCTACCACGCAAGGCGTGACGGATGGGTGACAGCGCGCGCTATCAGAGGAGCCTTTGTGGCATGACCGACACGACCGATCGTATCGAGAAATCTGACGCCGAGTGGCGGACCGAGTTGAGCGACCTGGCCTACAAGGTCATGCGCAACCACGGCACCGAACGGGCCTTTACCCATGACAATTTTCCCAAAGAGCCGGGGCGGTTCGAGTGCCTGGGCTGTGGTGCTGCGCTTTTCGATGCGGCGCAGAAGTTTGACAGCGGCACCGGCTGGCCATCGTTCTGGGCACCGGCCGAGGGTGCGCCGTTGGGCGAAAGCGTGGATCGCAGCTGGTTCATGAGCCGGACAGAGGTGCATTGCGCGCGGTGCGGGTCGCACATGGGCCACGTGTTCCCGGACGGGCCAAAGCCCACCGGCCTGCGCTATTGCATCAACGGGGTGGCGCTGAATTTCGTGCCCGAAGCATGATGCTCCGGGCAGCCGTTACTGCCGGATGAAATCGCTGGCGTTGAAGCGGCCGAAGTTCGAGAAGATCTGGCGCAGTGCGCTGACGCCCTTGATGTTGGTCTCTGTCACGCGACGTGACAGGACCACCACGCGCCCCTTTTCCAGCCCGAAGCGTTCCACGTTTTCAAGAACGCCAGTGTCGCTGAAGGAGATGGCGACGACCTGACGGTCAATCTCTTTCGGTTCGCGGGGGCCGATGGTGCGGTAGGTGCTGCGCACGTAGTACCATCCGGTATCGCTGAGCAGTGCCTGCGCCGAGGGGCGGCCAACCGCACTGGCCACACTGTCGCGCGTGTCGACGCCGACCTTGATCGCGGCCAGGTCTTCATCGGTCGGGACGTAGCCGTGATTGCGGATTTGCGGCGCACAGGCCATCAATGCAAGAAGGGCTGCCAGGCCCACGACCCGCGTTGCCCACGTCTTGCCCCTGCCCCACTGCCCTGTCATCGGCATCCTCTTGTCTTGGTCCGCAACCGGGCCTAAGCCGGAACGGGCCGTCACCCCTGACCTTTGACTTACAGGGTGTCGGACGGCTCTTCAAGGAAGGAACGCGCCCCGGGGTTTCGGGCGCCCCCCATGCCGGAGCCTGCCAATGACCGACCCTGCCCCCGATCCCGCCAGCCTGGTTGTACGCCAGTTGTCGCAGCGCAAGACCACGCGCTTTGCGTTTGCGCCCGATGCGGCGGCGCGCGAGGCGATGGCCGATGCCTTGGGCCTGCTGGGGTTGCCAGCGTTGCGTCTGTCAGGTGCGGTGATCCCGCAGGGCAAGGGGGACATGCGGCTGGAAGCGCGGCTGGAGGCGGTGGCGGTGCAAGCGTGCGTGGTAACGCTGGTGCCCGTGCGGGCCGGGATAAGCGAGGCGGTGAGGCGCACGTACCTGAAGGACTGGCAAGAGCCCGACGGCGACGAGGTGGAGGTTCCGGAGGACGACAGCACCGAGCCCCTGCCGGATATCATCGACCTGGCCGCCGTGGCCACCGAGGCGCTGGCGCTGGCGTTGCCGCCCTATCCGCGCGCGCCGGGGGCGGAACTGGGTGCGGCGGCCTTTGCCCCACCGGGAGCCGCACCGATCGACGCCGCGACCGAGAAGCCCTTTGCCGCACTCGCGGCCCTGCGCGACAAGCTGGGCAAAGGCGGGTCGGGCGCAGATTGAGGCGGGCGTTGGCCCTTGCGGAAAAGGGGCTTGCGCCCTGTCAGAATCGCAGTATGTTCCGCGCCTTATCCGAGATGCGGCGGACGGCGTGGCCGAAATTGGCCAAGGCGCCCGTATCTTTGTTGAAAATCAGGGGCCTGTCCCCTCAGTACCCCGAGGTCGAGACATGGCTGTCCCGCAGAACCGAACCACGAAATCCCGCCGCAACATGCGCCGCGCGCATGACGCGCTGGTTGCCGCGAATCCCGCAGCCTGCGCGAATTGTGGCGAGCTGAAGCGCCCGCACCACGTGTGCGGCGCTTGCGGCCACTATGATGCGCGTGAAGTGGTCGCCTCCGTCAAGGATGTCGATCTGGACGACGACGCCGCGTAAGACCCAAGGGGTTGCCCTGCCGCCATGACCGAGGCACAAGCCGACGCTGCGCGAGGGCCCGCTGAAACTGGCGGACGCATTGTGATTTCGGTCGATGCCATGGGCGGTGACCGGGGGCCTGCCACCGTGGTGGCGGGCCTTGTGCGTTCGGCGCAGAAGAATCCCGATATCGGCTTTGTGCTGCATGGCGACGAGGCGGTGCTGCAGCCGCTTGTGGCCAAGCGACGCGTGCTGGATGGGCGCTGCGATATCCGCCACGCGCCGCGCGTCGTGACGATGCACGACAAGCCAAGCCAGGTGATGCGCCATGGCGAGGGCACATCGATGTGGTCTTGCGTGGAAAGCGTGAAAAGCGGCGAGGCGACGGTGGCCGTATCCTGCGGCAATACCGGCGCGCTGATGGCGTTGAGCATGATCCGCCTGCGCAAGTTGCCGGGCGTCAACCGCCCCGCCATCGCCTGCCTTTGGCCCAGCCGCAACCCGGGTGGGTTCAACCTGATGCTGGACGTGGGCGCCGATATCCGCGCCGATGCGCCCGACCTGCTGCAATTCGCGACCATGGGCGCATCCTATGCGCGCAACGGGCTGAATCTGGAGCGTCCCCGTGTGGGCCTGCTGAACGTGGGCACGGAAGAGCACAAGGGCCGGGCCGAACTGAAGCTGGCGCATGACCAGATGGCGATGGCGGCCGAGGCGGGCGGGTACGAGTTTGTGGGCTTTGTCGAGGGCGGGGATATCCCGTCCGACCGGGTGGACGTCATCGTTACCGACGGGTTCACCGGCAACATAGCGCTGAAAACCGGCGAAGGCACGGCCAAGATCATTGCCGATTTCCTGAAAGAGGCGTTCCGGGCCACGCTTCTCAGCCGGATTGCGGCGCTTCTTGCCATCACGTCGCTGCGGCGGCTGCAAAAGCGGATTGATCCGCGCCGGGTGAATGGTGGCGTCTTTCTGGGGCTGAACGGCACGGTGGTGAAATCGCACGGGTCTGCCGATGCGACGGGCGTGTCGGCGGCGATCAAACTGGCGTTCCAATTGGCAAAATCGGGCTTCAACGAACGTCTGGCGGCGCGTCTTGCGTCCACCGAACGGGCTGGGCAGGATGCGCCGCGCGAAGGGACGGGAGTGCAATGATGGTGCGCGCGGTTGTCAGGGGTGTCGGGCATTACCTGCCCGACCGGGTGGTCCCGAACGCGGAACTGGAATCGCTGGTCGATACATCGGATGAGTGGATCCGGGCGCGGTCTGGCATCGAGCGGCGCCATTTCGTGGCCGTGGGCCAGACGACCACCGATATCGCCACCCGTGCGGCGCGCGCGGCACTGGCCGATGCAGGGATGGTGGCGGGGGACATCGACGCGATCATCGTGGCCACTTCGACCCCCGATCTGACATTCCCCTCCACCGCGACGATGGTTCAGGCCGAGTTGGGCATGACGCAGGGCTTTGCCTACGACGTGCAGGCGGTCTGTGCAGGGTTTGTCTACGCGCTGACGAACGCCGATGCGATGATCCGTGGCGGCATGGCGAAGCGCGTGCTGGTGATCGGCGCAGAAACGTTCAGCCGCCTGATGGACTGGACCGACCGCGCGACATGCGTTCTTTTTGCGGATGGGGCGGGAGCGCTGGTTCTGGAGGCCGCCGAGGGCATGGGCACGGCAGCGGATCGCGGGATCCTTGCATGCGATCTGCACAGCGACGGGCGGCACCGTGATCTGCTTTATGTCGATGGCGGCACTTCGACCGGCACAACCGGGCATCTGCGGATGCAGGGGCGCGAGGTGTTTCGCCATGCCGTCGAAAAGCTTGCCGAAACCGCCCATGCCGCGTTGGAAAAGGCTGGGGCGACGAGCGACGATGTGGCGTGGATTGTGCCGCATCAGGCCAATATCCGCATCATCGAAGCGACCGCGAAGCGCATGGGCGTGGGCATGGACCGGGTGGTGGTGACGGTGCAGGATCATGGCAACACATCGGCGGCGTCAATCCCGCTTGCGTTGTCGGTGGGGCGGGCGCGGGGGCAGATCAAGCAAGGCGATCTGATCGTGGCAGAGGCGATTGGCGGAGGGCTGGCGTGGGGTGCTGTGGTGCTGCGCTGGTAGGGCGTTGCCTCGGCGAAAATCCGTGCTCTGAACATTGTCCGCCAAGCGCCTGATATTGACTTGAGAAATTTGCGCGCGCATCCTTCCACGCGAAACTTCGGGGGATGGTTATGGGTGACAAGACATTGACGCGGATGGACCTGAGCGAAGCGGTGTTTCGCGAAGTGGGCCTGAGCCGCAACGAATCGGCGCAACTGGTCGAATCCGTTTTGCAGCATGTGTCGGACGCGCTGGCGTCGGGCGACAGCGTGAAGATATCGTCTTTTGGCACGTTTTCGATCCGTGACAAGTCCGCCCGCGTGGGGCGCAACCCCAAGACGGGCGACGAGGTTCCGATCAGCCCGCGCCGGGTGCTGACCTTCCGGCCCTCGCATCTGATGAAGGATCGCGTGGCAGCCGGAGCGAAATCCTGAGGTCCGGAGGCAGGTGAGTGGATAAATCACCCGAGGCTTTCCGCACCATCAGCGAAGTGGCCGACCACCTGCAAACGCCTGCGCATGTGCTGCGGTTCTGGGAGAGCCGGTTTCCGCAAGTGCGCCCGGTCAAGCGGGCGGGCGGACGGCGGTATTACCGGCCCTCGGATGTGGCCCTGCTTGCGGGGATCAAGCAGCTTTTGCATGACGAGGGGCTGACCATCCGGGGCGTGCAGAAAATCCTGCGCGAACAGGGCGTGCGGCACGTGGCGGCACTGGTGGATGATGCCGTTGCCGCGCCTGCCGAGGAGCAGCCGGAAGCGGCCGTGGCAGCGTCGGACGCCGCCGTCCCGGATGTTGATATAGATATCGACCAAGAGGCGGAGGATGCCGAGGCAGTGGATGATGAGCCGGCCCCCCGGCAAGAGCCGCTTCCGCTGCTGAAGGTTCTGGCGCTGCGCAAGGCGCCCCCCCTGCCCGAGACGATGCCGATTTTCGACCGGCCCGCGCCGGGCGAAGCCCCGGTTATCGCGGCGCGGCTGCGCGCCTTGCCGGCCGAGGTGCTGATTGCGCGGGCAGAGGCCCTGTCGCCGCTGGCTGGACGGCTGGCGATCCTGCGCGCCGCGATGGTGGAACGCGGCCGGCTTGCGCGCCGCTGACGCGCATGTATTCGCGCTTGCCCCTGCCCGAGATATCGGTATGTATCCGCCTCGTCGGGCCGTGGCGCAGCCTGGTTAGCGCGTCCGTCTGGGGGGCGGAAGGTCGAGAGTTCGAATCTCTCCGGCCCGACCAACACCGAAATCCGCCCGCCATCCAAGGGGATGCGCGGGCGGTTTCGTTTTCCGGGGGAAGATGATGGCATCTGGCGTACTGCCTGCGCAGGCGTTGCGGCAGTTGATTGCCGACGGGGGCATTGCCGCCGACAGCGCCGTGACCCCGGCGCAGGTTCAGCCCGCCAGCCTTGATCTGCGGCTCGGCACGACGGCGTACCGCGTGCGGGCCTCGTTCCTTGCCGGTGCAGAGGCGCGGGTGGAGGACCGGCTGGCCGAGTTCGAGATGCACCGGATGGACCTGTCGGGCGGCGCGGTCTTGGAAAAGGGTTGCGTTTACGTGATTCCGCTGATGGAGCGGCTGGCGCTGCCGCCAGGCGTGACAGCCGTGGCGAATGCAAAGTCATCGACCGGGCGGCTGGACCTTCTGACGCGCACGATCACCGACCGGGGAACCGAGTTCGACCGTATCGCGGCGGGCTATGCAGGGCCCCTTTGGGCCGAGGTCTGCCCCCGGTCGTTTTCCGTGCTGGTGCGGCCCGGCATGCGGCTCAACCAGTTGCGCCTGCGGATGGGCGATGCGGTGTTGTCGGATGCCGAGCTGGCCGCCCTGCACGCCGTGAGCCCGCTGGTGGACCTGCCGCCGGTCATCGCAGGGGGCCTTGGGTTTTCGGTTGATCTGCGGCCACGCGTCGGCGATCTGATGGGATATCGCGCAAAGCCCCATGCCGGGGTGATCGATCTTGACCGGATAGGGCACTATCCGGCGGCCGAATTCTGGGAGGCTCTGCGCGGCAACGAGGGACGCGTGATCCTTGATCCCGGTGCGTTCTATATCCTGGTCTCGCGCGAGGCCGTGACGATCCCGCCCACACATGCCGCAGAGATGGCGCCCTATCTGGCCATGGTCGGCGAGTTCCGCGTGCATTACGCGGGCTTTTTCGATCCCGGCTTCGGCTGGGCCGCCGCCGGGGGGGCAGGATCGCGGGGCGTGCTGGAGGTGCGCTGCCACGAGGCGCCCTTCGTGCTGGAACACGGTCAGGTGGTGGGGCGGCTGGTCTATGAGCGGATGGCAGAGGTGCCGGATGCGCTCTATGGGCAAGGCATTGCGTCGAACTATCAGGGTCAGGGGCTGAAGCTCGGCAAACACTTCAAGCTGTAGGGGCTGGTGCGGGTGGTCGGACTCGAACCGACACTCCTTGCGGAAAAGGTGTTTGAGACCTTCGCGTCTACCATTCCGCCACACCCGCGCCGTTCGCCCCATGGTAGCGCCGATCAGGCGGGGGCGAGGGTTTCCTTAGCGCCCCAATGCGCGGCACTCAAGCCCATCTTCTAGATGCGATTGGGTGTGAAGGTGTCGCAATCGCCGATCTGGCCGGATTTGAAGCCGGTCACGAACCAGCGCGACCGCTGTTCGGCAGTGCCGTGGGTGAAGGTGTGGGGCATGGGGCGGCGCCCGGCGGCCTTTTGCAGCACGTCATCGCCGATGCGGCGGGCGGCGTTCACGGCCTCTTCCACATCGCCCGCACTCAGCACCCCGATCTGATCGCGCGCCGCGCGCGACCAGATGCCGGAAAAGCAATCGGCCTGAAGCTCTGTGCGGACAGAAAGCTCGTTCGACTCCGCCTCTGAGACGCGCGCGCGCAGGGTGTTCACCTTGGCGAGGATACCAAGTTCGTTCTGCACGTGATGGCCGATTTCATGCGCCACTACGTAGGCGGCGGCGAAATCGCCCTTGGCGCCAAGCTGGCGGTCGAGCGTAACGAAAAAGCCGGTGTCGAGATAGGCCTTCTGGTCGATGGGGCAGTAGAACGGGCCGGTGGCCCCGTTGGCGCCGCCGCAGGGCGATGCGGTTGAATCCTTGAACGCCACGAGGACAGGTGCGGTGTATGTTTCGCCCAGTTGTTCGCGGAATATGGTTGTCCAGACATCTTCGGTGACGCCAAGGACGCGCGAGACGAATGTCAGTTCCGCCTGGTCCTCTGCCGTCAATTCCTGCGAAACGGGGGCGCCGCCGCCCTGATCCTGCAGAAGCGGTGTGACATCGACGCCGAAGAACCATCCGACCACGACGATGGCAAGAAGGCCAAGGCCGCCGACCTGCACGCCGCCGCCCACGCGCCGACCCTGGCTGCGCCGGTCCTCGATGTTGCGGCTTTCCCGCCGTCCACGCAGATCCATGACAGCCATCCCCATAAGTTGCACGTTCACGTTACGCTGATGCGCCTGCCCGCTCAATCGTTGCTTGCGCTTGGGCCTTGACCGCATCGCACCTTAGTGGTGCAAGGCGCGGGGTGGGCGAAAGGTTCCCGATGATCCGCAGGTTATATGACTGGACGCTGGCCCTTGCCGCGCACCCCCGGGCGATCTGGTGGCTGGCGCTGGTGGCCTTTGTGGAAAGTTCGGTGTTTCCGATCCCGCCCGATATCCTGATGATCCCGATGATCGTGGCTGCCCCGCGCAAGGCGTTCCTGATCGCCGGGGTTGCGACGGTATCATCGGTGGTGGGCGGGCTGTTCGGTTATTGGATCGGGGCCACCCTGTTCGACAGCATCGGCCAGCCGATCCTTGCCTTCTACGGGATGACCGACAAGTTTGATACGTTCCGCGTGACCTATAATGACTGGGGCGCGTGGGCGGTGCTGATCGCGGGCGTCACGCCGTTTCCCTACAAGGTGATCACGATCCTTTCGGGGTCGACCGGGCTGTCGTTGCCGGTCTTCATGGCGGCCAGCGTGGTTGCGCGGGGCCTGCGGTTCTTTCTGGTGGCGGCGCTGTTGTGGAAATTCGGGCCGTCCATCCGCGATTTCATCGAGCGGAGGTTGGGGCTGATGTTCACGGCGGCGCTGGTGCTGCTGATCGGCGGCTTTGCGGCGGTGAAGCTGCTGTGACGCGGGCGCGGTTCATCCTTCTGGCCATGCTCGGGTCGGCGGCGTTGCTGGCCGGGGCGTTTGCGTTTCAGCACCTTGGCGGGCTTGCCCCTTGCAAGATGTGCATCTGGCAGCGCTGGCCGCATGCGGCGGCGGTGGTGATCGGGGGGGTGGCGTTGCTGCTGCCGGGGCGGATCTGGCCGTTTCTGGGGGCGTTGGCAGCGGCCACGACGGCGGGGATCGGAGTGTTCCACGCCGGGGTCGAGCAGAAATGGTGGGAGGGTCCGACGACCTGCACATCCGGCCCTATTGCGGGCGTGGCGCCAGAGGATCTGCTGAACCAGATCCTGGCCGCCCCGTTGGTGCGGTGTGACGAGATTGCCTGGCAGATGCTGGGGATTTCGATGGCGGGGTGGAATGCCATCCTGTCGGCCCTGCTGGTGGGGCTGTGGCTGATGGCCGCGATCCGGCGCCGCTGAGGCACCTTCGGGGTTTACGAATCCCGCGGCTGTGCTACGTCTTTGTTCCATGAATGTTCTTCTCTGGTTCAAGCGCGATCTGCGCGTCCATGACCACCCCGCGCTGGCGGTGGCGGCCGGGATGGGGCGCGTTCTGCCGCTTTACCTGATCGAGCCGGATTACTGGGCGCTGCCCGATACATCGGCCCGGCAATGGGCCTTTACCGCCGAATGTCTGGACGATCTGCGCAGTGAACTGGCAACCCTTGGTGCCCCGTTGGTGGTGCGAAGCGGGGATGCGGTGGAGGTTCTGGCGCGGGTCTGTGCGCAAGGAAAGATCACCCGGATCGTCAGCCATGAAGAGACAGGGAACCTCTGGACCTATGCGCGCGACAGGCGGGTGGCTGCATGGGCGCGGTCGGCGGGCATTCGGTGGGATGAGGTGCCCCAATCGGGGGTGCAGCGGCGGCTTGCCACACGTGACGGGTGGGCGCGGGCGCGGGATGCGTTCGTGACCCTGCCAATGGTCGCGGCACCCGATGCGCTGTCGCCGGTAACGGGGTTTGAGCCGGGGCCTATTCCGCGCGATCTGCGGCTGACGGCGGATCGCTGCACGCACCGGCAATCCGGCGGTCGGGCGCAGGGATTGGCGCTGATGGAAAGCTTTCTGACCACGCGGGGCCAAGGGTACCGTGCCGCCATGTCCTCGCCCGTGACGGGTGAGCGGGCGTGTTCGCGCCTGTCACCCTATCTTGCGGTCGGGGCGCTCTCGGGGCGCGAGGTGGCGCAGGCAACGATGGCCCGGCAGGCTGCGCGGGCGGGGGGCGGCTGGGGTGGTAGCCTTACGTCGTTTCAAAGCCGCCTCGCGTGGCGTGACCACTTCACTCAGAAGCTGGAGGATGCCCCCTCCATAGAAATTCGTGCGCTGCATCCGGCAACAGAGGGCTTGCGCCCGCGCGAGGCCGATGCCACGCGGCTTGCGGCCTGGGCGGCGGGCGAAACGGGGGTGCCCTTCGTCGATGCCTGCATGCGGTATCTGGCGGCGACGGGATGGCTCAATTTCCGGATGCGCGCGATGGTGACGAGCTTTGCCTCGTATCACCTTTGGCTCGACTGGCGCGCGACAGGCGCGGTTCTGGCGCGGCGGTTTACCGATTATGAGCCCGGCATCCACTGGCCGCAGGTGCAGATGCAATCGGGCACCACGGGGATCAACACGATCCGCATCTACAATCCCGTGAAGCAGGGGCAGGATCAGGATCCGGCGGGCGCCTTCACCCGCCGCTGGGTGCCCGAATTGGCGGCGGTGCCGGATGCGCTGTTGCAGACGCCTTGGAAATGGCCTGGGGCTGCGCGCCTGCGCTATCCTGCGCCGCTGGTCGATCTGGCGGAAGCGGCGCGGGCGGCGCGGGCGGCAGTGTGGGGATTGCGGGGCCAGCCGGGTTTTGCGCCCGAGGCTGCCCGGATCGTCGAGCGGCATGCAAGCCGCGCTGATGGCACAGGGCGCTTCGTCAATGACCGCGCGCCCCGCCGACGACCTGCCCCGGCGGCACAACTGAGCCTTGATCTCTGATGCCGAAGGGCGTGCGCAAATCCGATCTGCCGCAGAAGACCTGCACCACCTGCGGGCGGCCGTTCACATGGCGCAAGAAATGGGAAAAGGTGTGGGACGAGGTGCGCTATTGCTCGGACCGTTGCAGGGAGGCGCGCCGGATCAGCCGAGATCCAGCGCCAGGGCATGAACGCGATGGGTAAGATCGCCCAAGGCCGCATGCACCCTGCGGTGCCGTTCGACCCGGCCAAGGGGCGCGAGGGCGGCAGCGCGCAGAAGGATGCGGAAATGGCTTTCCCCGGTGCCGTCGTCGCCCGCATGGCCCGCGTGGCGGTGACTGTCGTTCACGACTTCCAGCCGCTCTGGCGCGAAAGCGGCGGTCAATCGCTCGGTGATTTCGTCCGCGATATGCATTTTTCCGTGCTCCCCCTTCAATCCTGCGCCTGAGCGTTTAAAGTCGCGTGTCCGAGTCGGAAAGGCAACCGCATGGCAGACCGTACCCCTTTTGAATTCGACATGCGCGTGTCGGCTGACAAGAAGCGCCGCAAGACCGGACGGCGGGGCATGTCAGGTGCTTCGGACCATGCAAATCGCCCCTGCGACTTTCCCGGTTGCGCCGAGCAGGGGCAGTATCGCGCGCCCCGTTCGCCCGAGCAGCTGGATGAGTATTTCTGGTTCTGCCGTGACCACGTGCGGGAATACAATCTGAAATGGAACTTCTTCCAGGGCACGACGGACGAAGAATTTCAGGAGTTTCTGAACAAGGATCGCGTCTGGGGCCGCACGACGCAGCCCTTTGGCCAGAAACCGGACGAAGGGCGGGTATGGTCGCGGCTTGGCGTCAACGATCCGATCGAGCTTCTGGGTGAAAAGGGCACGCAGAACCCCGGCCGCAGACCCGAATCAAGTGGCCGCAAGCTGCCCCCCACAGAGCGCAAGGCGCTGGATATTCTGGATGCCCGCGATAGCTGGACCAAGGCGGAGATTCGCAAGCAATACAAAAGCCTGGTGAAGGATCTTCATCCGGACATGAACGGCGGCGACCGGTCGGACGAAGACCGGTTGCAAGAGGTTGTCTGGGCCTGGGACCAGATCAAGGAAAGCCGCTTCTTCAAGGACTGACCTGCAGGATTGCCGCCCTTGCGCGCGGGGGCGGCATCCGCTATCCATGCCGCCACTTCGGGCGACTGGCGGGTTGGCGGAGAGGTTACGCAGCGGATTGCAAATCCGTGAAGACCGGTTCGATTCCGGTACCCGCCTCCATACATCCCCCTTGCCAGCGTCGCAGGATCACGTTTGAAGTCGCGCCATGAGCCCGCGATATACCCCCCTTGTGCTGACGCTGCCTGCCAGCGTGCCTTTCGTCGGACCCGAAGCGCAGGAGCGCGCGCGGGGGGAGCGTTTTCGCGCGCGCCTTGGCGCCAATGAAAGCGCCTTTGGCCCCTCGCCCCGCGCCGTAGCCGCGATGGCGGCTGCGGCCGGTGAGGCCTGGATGTACGGCGACCCGGAGGTGCATGACCTGCGCCATGCGCTTGCCGCGCATCATGGTGTGACGCCTTCGCACGTGGTGGTTGGCGAAGGGATTGACGGTCTTTTGGGATACCTCGTGCGGTTGCTGATCGCGCCGGGGGACGCGGTGGTGACCTCGGAAGGGGCGTACCCGACCTTCAACTACCACGTGACGGGCTTTGGCGGGGCGTTGCACAAGGTGCCCTACCGGGGCGATCACGAGGACCCGGAAGCGCTTGTGACGCGTGCGCGCGAGGTCGGGGCAAAGCTTGTCTATCTGGCCAATCCCGACAATCCGATGGGCTCGCACCATTCCGGCGCGGTGATTGAGGGCATGCTCGATGCTCTGCCGGAGGGCGCACTTCTGGCGCTGGATGAGGCTTATGTGGATCTGGCACCCGAGGGCACGACGCCCCGAATAGGGGCGGACGATCCGCGCGTGATCCGCTTGCGCACATTCTCCAAGGGCTATGGCCTTGCCGGTCTGCGGGTCGGGTATGCGTTGGCAGAGCCAGGGCTGATTGCTGCCTTCGACAAGGTGCGCAACCATTTCGGCGTAGGGCGGCTGGCGCAGGCCGGGGCGCTGGCGGCGCTGGCCGATCAGGACTGGATCACATCGGTGCGGGCAAAGGTTGCGGCCGCGCGCGACACCTATGGCGCGGTTGTGCGGGAAGCGGGCCTGCGGCCCCTGCCCTCGGCCACAAATTTCCTGACGATCGACTGCGGGCGTGACGGCGATTTTGCGCGGGCCGTGCTGAAAGGGCTGATCGCGCGCGGTGTGTTCGTGCGGATGCCCTTTGTCGCGCCGCACGACCGTTGCATCCGCGTGAGCCTTGGCCCCGATCCGATGCGCGCCGTCTTTGCGGAGGCTTTGCCGCAGGCGCTGGCAGACGCGCGGGGTTAGGCGCGGCCGTTCGGACGGGGGCCGGGGAACAGAAGCGGTGGCGTGGTTTTCTGCGCTTGCGATTCGATCAGCGAATCAAGGGCAGAGGGTTCTTCCTCGGGCAGAAGCGCCGCAGCCTCGGCCAGCGTGGGCGCTGGGGCCGGGATGGGTGCCGGGGCCACCACCGATGGACTTGCGGCCTCTGGCGCCTCCATCGTCCGGCGGAAAACCAGCATGTGCTGGAAATGCGTGGTCTTGCCCGTCAGGCCCACGCGTTCCTCGCAGGGAAGTGTATCGGCCCGCAGGTATTCCCAACCGTCCTGCCCCAGCTTGTTCATGACGCCTGACAGCGCCAGCGCGAAACGATCCTCGGTGGTGCGGGCCTTGCGGGATTTTTCGCCCTTCTGGGGGGCGGGAATGACCTTGTATTCATAGCGTGTCATGTCTGTCTCCGGCCGCGATTGGGCGCAACCTAGCGGAAAGGGGCCGGGCAGGGAAAGGTGTGATTTCGGCAAGCGGCGTTGCCGGAGCGCGGGGCCGGCGATAGGCTTGCCGCGACGCATGGCGGGGGGCGAAGATGGGCGCGCGGCGGAGGCGTGGATTGCGGCCTGTGCTGGCGCTGGCGATTGTGGTGCTGTCGGGTGCACTGGCGGCGCTGCTGCTGGCGCCGCCCGCGCCGATGCGCGCGGTGCGAGAGCGTGTGTTCGATGCCGTCACGCCGCCGCCAGATCGGATGCCCGCTGTGATCGTCGTGGATATCGGCGAGAGCGACGAGTTCGGCCAGCCGTGGGGCCGCGCTGCGACCGCGCGTCTTGTTGCCGCGCTGGCAGAGGCAGGCGCGGCCGTGGTGGCATTGGATATCGTTTATTCCGGAAACTGCGATGGTGCGCCCCAGAATGTGGCATTGGCCGATGCCTTGATGCGTGTACCCGTGGTGATGGGGTTTCTTTTCACCGATCGCGCCAGCGCCCCGCCCGATCCCGCGCCTGCGCTGGGGCTGACGGAGGCGGGGGCGCGGCGGTTGTGGCAGGTGCCCGGGGCAGAGGCACCCTGCCCCGCCTTTGCCGGGGCGGCGGCGGGCCTGGGGTCAGTGGTGCTTTTGGGGGATCCGGACGGGCTGGTGCGACGTGTGCCTGCGGCGACCCTGGTCGCGGGCCAGCCGTACCTGCCCCTTGCGGCAGAGGCGGTGCGGCTGGCGGGGGGGCGGTCGCTTCCGCTGATCGCTGCGGATCCCGATCCGCTGTTGCGGCTGGATGGAAAGACGTTTCCGCTGGACGAGACGGCACAGTTGCGGCTGGCCGTCTCTGACCCGGAAGGGTGGGCCGCGCGGACAATCGGCGCGGGTGATGTGCTGGCGGGCCTTGCGCGTGAACGGGTAGCGGGGGCGGTTGTGTTCGTGGGGTCCAGCCTGCCCCGGCGCGGCGGGCTGCGGGCCACTGCAGCCAGCCCGGTGACACCGTCGGTGCAGGTGCAGGCGGATCTGGCAACGGGCCTGATCGCGGGTGCCCTGCCCCATCGGCCGGTGATGGCGCCATGGTGGGAAGCGGGTTTTGTGGCGGGCATGGGGTTGCTGTCGGTTCTGTTCGCGCGGGCGTGGCCCGCTTTGCCTGTCCTTGCCGTTTCAGCCGTGCTTGCCGGGGGTTGGGCGGCGGGGGGCCTTTGGCTGGGGTGGTTGGGGGTGCTGATCGATCCGCTGTTTCCCGCGCTTGCAGCGCTTTTGATCGCGTTGACCACCCTTGTCGCGCAAGCAGCGGCCACGGCGCGGGCGGAACGGGCGCTGCGCGCGCGCATGGGCCAGTTGTTGCCCCCCGCCGTCGTCTCGCGTCTGGCCGAGACGCCGGGCCTTTTGCGGGTGAAGGGCGAGGCGCGCGAGGTGACATCCCTTTTTTCGGATATCGAGGGGTTCAGCGGGATGACGCACCGGCTTGGCCCCGAGGCGCTGGTGGCGGTGCTGGATCAGTATTTCACGCTGACCTGCGGCATCGTGCTGCGCCATGGCGGCATGATCGACAAGATGGTGGGCGACAGCGTGCACGCCCTCTTCAACGCGCCGCTTGACCTGCCTGACCATGTCGATGCGGCGCTGGCGTGTGCCGCCGAGATCAAGGACGCGACCGATGCCCTGATGCGCGAACCTGCCATGGCGGCCGCGGGCCTTGGGCGGACGCGCATTGGGGTGGAGACAGGGTGGGCGGTGCTGGGCGACGTGGGGTCCGGCGCCAAGATCGACTACACGGCCTATGGGGATGTGGTTAATCTGGCCGCGCGGTTGCAGGACCTGAACAAGGAACTGGGCACGCTGATCTGCATCGGACCGAAGGCCGCTGCGGCGACCAGCCTTTCCTTGCAGCCGCTCGGCGCCGTGGAGGTGCGCAGTTTCGGGGAAGTCGCGGTCTTTACCCTGGCCGATCAGAGCCCGACAGAGGCATAGGCGGCGGCCACGCGGTCATCTGACCAGCGCTGCACAAGGCTAAGCAGGATTGTGCCGCCGGGTTCCGTTCCCAATACCTCGACCCCGTCACCGGCCCCAAGGATGACACTTTGCGTGCCCCTTGTGACAGAGACTTCGCCCCGCGCAGCAAAGACGGCGGGAACATCGTGGCTGATGCCATAGAAAAAACGTGTGCCGCGCACCCCGATCTGCGAAAACGCGGTGAAGATCGTGTGATCCACCGGCGGCAGATCGTCGGGGCGGTCGAAGACCATGTTGCCCTTGATCCGCAGGCTGCCCCCAAGGGCGGCGGTAAAGGCATCGAGCGTGATTTCGCTGAGGGGCCCAAGGTCGATGCGGGCTTCGGTGACCAGTCGCAACGTGGCAAAGGCGGCAGCCCCGGTTCTGATCGTATCGTCCTGCAGGATCGGATCTTCCGGTTTCAGATTCTGGCGCGTGCCAGCGCGTTCGATGCTGCCTTCGCCTGTGGTGCCAAGGGTCACCCCGACAACCTCTTCTGCCATGGCTTTTCCGGACATGGCCACGAGAACGGGCAAAGCCAGAACGGTTCGACGGGAAATTGGTG
>JBBSBE010000040.1:0-29664 GCA_038251625.1 Rhodobacterales bacterium | reverse complement strand
GCGCGTGGCGAACCAGTCGAAGGTCTCTTCCATCAGCCGCCCCTTCGAGGGCACGCCCAGCCGCAAATTCATGCGCGCGCCTCCAGATCAGCCACCAGGCCCGGGCGGATGACCCCTCCGACGGCCGGAATCTCGCGCCCCTGACCCAGCACCCGCGTCAGCGCATCGTACCGCCCACCTGTGGCCACGGGGGGAAGGCTCGCGTCAGCGGCGGTGAAGGTGAAGACGAAGCCGTCGTAATATTCCATGCTGGTGCGCCCATGGCTCGCCTCGAACCGCAGCGCCGCAGGGTCCACCCCCCGCGCTTCCAGCGCCGCAAGCCGCCGCTCCAGCCGCGCGATGGCCGGGGCGAGGGCAGGAAGCTCCAGCGCCGCCAAACGCCGGGGCGCTTCCATGGCCGGGCATTGCAACGCGAAAAGCGCATCAAGCCCCGCCACCGCGGCGGCAGGGATTGGCGGGGCTGCCGCATCCCGGGCCAGCACGGCGATGCGCGCCTCCATCTCGGCCTCGCTGCGCAGCCCGATCCACGGCGCCTGCGACCGCGCCCCGGCCAGCAGCGCCGCCCGTTCGGGCGGAACCGGGCCGGTATGTGCATACCGCCCGAGCAGCTCATGGAACCGGCGCGGGCGCCAGATGTGGCGCATCAGCGCGCGCTTGCGTTCTGGCAGCGTATCCAGACCGGCGACAGCGGCGGTCAGCAACCCGATATCCCCCACCGTTGCCGTCAGGCGAAGTGGCGCGAGCATTGCGGCGAAAAGCGCAAAAACCTCGGCATCCGCAGCCTCTGGCGCCATGCGGTCGAACACCTCGTAGCCCGCCTGCATGTGTTCGCTGGCCCGCATCGCCACGGGCCTGTCCTGCCTGCGGAAAACCTCGCCCAGATAGCAATAGCGCGCGGGCTCTGCCCCCTCGGCCATATGGGCCTGCACGACGGGCAGCGTGAAATCGGGCCGCAGCATCATCTCGCCGCGCAAGGGATCGGCGGTTACATAGGCGCGGGCGCGGATATCCTCGCCGTAAAGATCAAGGATCGCCTCGGCGGGTTGCAGGATGTCGGGCTCGACCGGCACGGCACCGGCCGCCTGAAAGGCCGCGAGGATGCGCGCGCCCACCGCGCGGGCTTCAGCCTTGGTGGCCATCAGCGGCCCAGCATCCGGCGCACGGTGGAAACCAGATCGCTGCGCGGCACCTCGACCTGCGCGGGCTGGGATTTCCATTCTTCAAGGCTGGCACTTGCTGCGATCTTCGCGCCAAGGATCAGGTCCTTGACCTGCACGACGCCCCGCGCCGCCTCGTCCCCGCCCTGTATCACGGCCACCGGGCTTTGCCGCTTGTCTGCGTATTTCAACTGGTTGCCAAAGTTCTTGGGGTTGCCGAGGTACACCTCGGCCCGGATACCCGCACGACGCAACTCTGCCGCCATCGCCATGTAGTCGGCCATCCGGTCACGGTCCATCACCGTCACCACCACCGGACCCGGCGCCTGCACTGCTGCCCCCCGCTTGGCAGCGAGCGCCGCCAACAGCCGGTCCACCCCGATGGAAACGCCCGTCGCGGGAACCTCCTGCCCGGTGAAGCGCTTCACAAGATCATCATACCGCCCACCCCCCGCCACCGAGCCAAACTGGCGCGGGCGGCCCTTTTCATCGAGCACTTCGAAGGTGAGTTCGGCCTCGAACACGGGGCCGGTGTAGTAGCCAAGGCCGCGCACGACGGAAGGGTCGATGACAATACTGTTGGAGCCTATGCCCATCCGGTCAAAAAGCTCCACCATCGCCTCTAACTCTTGAACGCCTTCCCTGCCTGCGACGGTTGACCCCACGATTTCAAAGAGCGTTCCATTCGTTTTCGCGTTATCCGAGCCGCGCGCTTCAAGAAATGCCAATACGATCTCGGACTGGTCTGCAGTCAATCCACAGCCCTTGGTGAAGTCACCGGAAACGTCCTCCCGGCCTTCCATAAGAAGCTGAAGCACGCCAGTCCGACCAAATTTATCAAACTTGTCGATCGCGCGCAGAACCTCTTCTCGCTTGGTTACCCTGTCGTAGACTGCAGAAAGTTGTGCGTTTTCTCGGTCTGGGCGCCAGCCGAACGCGTGATCCAAAACCCCGTTCAGAACCTTACGGTTGTTGACCCGGATCACCGTGTCATCGCGCAATCCTAGCGCCTCCAGCGCCTCGGCAAGCATCGCGCAGATCTCGGCGTCCGCCGCCACCGATGCGCTGCCCACCGTATCGGCGTCGCATTGCGTGAACTGCCGGAACCGCCCCGGCCCCGGCTTTTCGTTGCGCCACACCGGGCCCATCGCGTAGCGGCGATAGGGGAAGGGCAGGTCGTTGCGGTACTGGGCCGCCACCCGGGCGAGCGGTGCCGTCAGGTCATAGCGCAGTGCAAGCCAGGCCTCGTCCTCGTCCTGCCAGGCAAAAACGCCTTCGTTCGGGCGATCCACATCGGGCAGGAACTTGCCAAGGGCCTCGACCGTCTCGACGGCGCTCGTCTCGAGAGGCTCGAACCCATGCGCGTGATAGACGCCGGCGATGGTGTCCAGCATCGCGCGCCGCGCCTCGACCTCGGCCCCGAAAATGTCGCGAAAGCCCTTCGGCGTCTCGGCACGGGGGCGGCGGGCGGGTTTCTCCTTGGCCATGGGGATTTTCCCTATCCTGTCCTGTGCGCTGGCGTGTAACGGATGGGCCGCAAGGCGGCAAGCGGATGGGGGCGGCAGGCATGGACCGGATCGAGGCGCTGGAAGAACGGATCGCGCATCTTCTGCGGGCGGTGGACGATCTGTCGGACCGCGCGCATGCGCAAGGCGGCGAGATCGACCGGCTGACCCGCCGCGTCGCGATGCTGATGGAACGGGAAGCGGCGCGAGAGGCAGACGGACTGGCCCCCGGCGACCCGAACCAGCGACCGCCGCACTGGTAGCACAAGCTGCCCGGCCGCGTTGGCAAGCGAAGCACGCGAGGGAAGAAGGGGGGCCTTCTGCCCCCCTCACCGCGTGCGCGGCTCACCCCCCGAGGATATTTTTCCAGAGAAGAAGAGCTTTTATAGTCTTCTTAGTCAGAATCAGCCGAACGTTGACACGCGGTACAGGCTGGGAAGCCGATGACCGCCAGAGGAGAAGGCGCCCCGCGGCTGGAGCACTCTCCGAGCGGGGCGCCGGACCTTCCTGAGCACAGATAGGTACCCCTTCCATCTTCTTTTCTGCAAAAATATCCCGGGGGGTGAGGCCAGAGGCCGAGGGGGGCAGCGCCCCCCTTCCTCCCCCGCGCTCTCAGCGCGCCAACGCGGCCGGGGGTTCAGAGATCCTCGACCATCAGCACGCCGGCCGCTGCACGCAGCGCGCTTTTGACCTTCGGTGTCACCGGGTAATCCTGCGGCAAGGCAATGTCGATCTCGCGCCCCGTCTCGGCATCGGACACGCAAAGGCGCACGGGCGCACGGGCGCGCCCGCCGTCGGCCAGCACGCGGGCGAGCAGGGCCGCGACAGAGGCGGCACCCTCGGCACGTTCGAGGTGGATGCGCAGGCCCATCGGCGCGGCGTCTTCCGCCACCGCATCCACGGCCTGCACAGCCCGTGCCAGAAGCTTCACGTTCTCGCCCTCGGGCGTCGCCTCCACGGTCAGCACCACATTGCGCCCCGGATCGAGCAGGTCGCGTGCCGCTTCCAGCGTGTCGGAAAAGACCGTCACTTCGTAAAGCCCCGTCGGATCGCTGAGCCCGACGAAGGCAAAACGGTTGCCCCGCGCCGATTTCTTTTCCTGCCGCGAGGCGACGGAGCCTGCGATCTTGGCCACCAGCGGCCCGCGCTCGGCGGCCGCCTGCACCTCGGCCAGCGTCTGGACGCCCTGCCGTTTCAGCGCGCCCATGTAATCGTCGAGCGGGTGACCGGAAAGATAGAACCCGATCGCCTGATGTTCCTGGGTCAACCGCTCCACCGCCAACCAGTCGTCGCGGCTGCCAAGGCGGGGTTCTGGCACATCGGCGCCCGCCTCGCCGAACAGCGACACCTGCGATGAAGCGCGCGCATCGTGGATTGCGGCGGAATAGGCCACCAGCCCGTCCAGCGCCTCGAACACGCGCGCGCGATTGCCGTCAAGCGCATCGAAACCACCGGCGCGGGCCAGCATTTCCAGCGGCCGCTTGCCAAGGCGCTTGAGGTCCACGCGCCGGGCAACATCGAACAGGGTGGTGAAGGGGCGGTCCCCACGGGCGGCCACGATTGCGCGCATCGCCTCGACGCCCACATTCTTCAGCGCGCCCAAGGCATAGACCACAGCGCCATCGCGCACGCTGAACGTGGCTTCGGATGCGTTCACGCAAGGGGCCACGGTGCGGATCCCCAGCTTGTCGACCTCGCGCTTGTAAAGCGCTAGCTTGTCGGTCAGGTGGATATCGCAATTCATCACCGCGGCCATGAACTCCACCGGGTGATTGGCCTTGAGCCACGCGGTCTGGTAGCTGACAACGGCATAGGCAGCGGCGTGGCTCTTGTTGAAGCCGTAGTTGGCGAACTTCTCCAGCAGGTCGAACACCTCGCCCGCCTTGTCCTTGGTCACCCCGTTCGCAATCGCGCCTTCGATGAATTTCGGGCGCTCCTTTGCCATCTCCTCGGGGATCTTCTTGCCCATCGCACGGCGCAAAAGATCTGCCCCGCCCAGCGAATAGCCCGCCATGACCTGCGCAATCTCCATCACCTGTTCCTGATAGACGATGATGCCTTGCGTCTCTTTCAGGATGTGGTCGATGGAGGGGTGGATGCTTTCCAGCGCGCGCAGGCCATTCTTCACCTCGCAATAGGTGGGGATGTTCTCCATCGGGCCGGGACGGTAGAGCGCCACCAACGCCACGATATCCTCGATGCACGTGGGCTTCATGCGCCGCAGTGCATCCATCATGCCCGAGCTTTCCACCTGAAAGACGGCGGTGGTGCGCGCGGCGGCATAAAGCTCGTAGGATTTGCGGTCGTCGAGCGGGATCAGGCTGATATCCACATCCACCCCGCGCAAGCGAAGCAGGTCCAGCGCGTTCTGGATCACCGTCAGCGTCTTCAGGCCCAGAAAGTCGAACTTCACAAGGCCAGCAGCCTCGACCCATTTCATGTTGAACTGGGTTGCGGGCATGTCGGATCGCGGGTCTTGGTAGAGGGGCACCAGTTCGTCCAGCGGCCGGTCACCGATCACCACGCCCGCCGCGTGGGTGGATGCGTTGCGCAAGAGCCCCTCGATCTGCGCGCCATAATCCAGAAGCCGGGCGACCACCTCTTCCTTCGCGGCCTCGCGCAGGCGCGGCTCATCCGCCAGCGCCTTGGTGATCGACACGGGCTTCACCCCTTCCACAGGGATCATCTTGGACAGCCGGTCCACCTGCCCGTAGGGCATCTGCAACACGCGCCCCACATCACGTACCGCGGCCTTGGACAAAAGCGCGCCGAATGTGATGATCTGGCCCACGCGGTCACGGCCATACTTGCCCTGCACGTAGGCGATCACCTCTTCCCGCCGGTCCATGCAGAAGTCGATGTCGAAGTCGGGCATCGACACCCGCTCGGGGTTCAGGAAGCGTTCGAAAAGAAGGCCGTAGCGCAGGGGATCTAGGTCTGTGATCGTCAGCGCATAGGCCACAAGACTGCCTGCCCCCGAACCGCGGCCGGGGCCCACGGGAATGCCCTGCTTCTTGGCCCACTGGATGAAATCGGCCACGATGAGAAAGTAGCCGGGAAAGCCCATCTGCTCGATGATCTTCAGTTCGAAATCAAGCCGGGCCTGATAGACTTCCACCGTGGCGGCGTGAGGAATGATCGCCAGACGCGCAACCAGCCCCTCCTGAGCCTGACGCCGCAACTCTGCCACTTCGTTATCGGCAAATTTCGGCAGGATCGGCGCGCGTTTCTTGGCCGCATAAGCGCAGCGGCGGGCGATTTCGACGGTGTTTTCCAGCGCCTCGGGCAGATCGGCGAACAGCGCGGCCATTTCGGCTTCGGATTTGAAATAATGCTGCGGCGTGAGCCGGCGGCGCGGCGCCTGCTGGTCCACATAAGCGCCCTCGGCGATGCAGATGAGGGCATCATGCGCCTGATACATCGACGGCTTGGGAAAATAGACGTCGTTGGTGGCAACGATCGGCAGGCCCATGTCATAGGCCAGTTCCACATGCCCCCGCTCCACCGCCCGCGCGGTATCTGCAAGGCGCCCATCCTCGCCCGGATGGCGCTGCAATTCGACATAGAGCCGGTCCCCAAAGGCGCGCGCCAGCGCCTCGGCCAATGCGCGGGCCTTTGCGCCTTGCCCTGCGGCGAAGAAGCGGCCAAGCGGCCCCTCCGACCCCCCCGTCAGGCAGATGAGGCCCCCGGCATGGGCAGTCAGTTCCGCCAGCGTGACCTGCGGCAACTGCCCCGCCTTGCCGATGTAGAGGGCGGAATTGAGCTTCAGAAGGTTTAGATACCCGGCCTCGCTTTGCGCCAGAAGGACGATGGGCGCAGGCGTGCGGGGCCGCTCTCCGGGGGCCGCGGGGTCGTGGGCAAGGCTGATCTGGCAGCCGAGGATCGGCTGTACCCCAACTGCCATCGCCAGCGTGGAAAATTCAAGCGCCGCGAACATGTTGTTGGTATCTGTCACGGCAACGGCGGGCATCCGTGCATCGACACAAAGCCCCACCAGTTTCTTGACGGGCACGGCACCTTCCAGCAGCGAATATTCGGTGTGGACGCGCAGGTGAATGAATCGGGGATCGGCCATGACCTTACCCTAGCGCGGCGCCCGCGCCTGCGAAAGCCGCCGCGCCGCCGCGCCCGAAAATCCGGCATCTGCCGCCCATTCTTTCGGCAAAAGACGAAACTGCTTCGCCTTGCGTCAATGTGGTTTCGCTTGCCATGTGGTGCAGGGCCGGGCTTCATGATCTGCAAGAATGCGGGGCAAAACGGCCCCGGGGGCGCAGGGCCCGCTTTACGCCGCATCGGGCGGTCCTGCAGCATGCCTTGACCGGGGAGACCGCGGCGGAACGAGAATATGGCCGACGTTTCGTTTCTGCTGAACGGAACCCGCGTGGATGTGGCCAATGCGCCGCCCACGCGCACCCTGCTTGACTGGCTGCGCGAGGATCGTGGGCTTTGCGGCACGAAAGAGGGCTGCAACGAGGGCGACTGCGGCGCCTGCACCGTGATGGTGACAGACACATTCGGGGCGAAGGCGCTGAACGCCTGCATCCTGTTCCTGCCGCAGGTTGACGGCAAGGCGATCCGCACCGTTGAAGGCATCGCCGCCCCCGACGGAACGCTTCACCCCGTGCAGTCCGCGATGATCGACCACCACGGCAGCCAGTGCGGTTTTTGTACCCCGGGCTTCATCGTCACCATGGCGGCGGCGCACCTGAACGGCGCGACCGACCATGATGACCAGCTTGCAGGCAACCTGTGCCGCTGCACAGGCTACGCCCCGATCCTGCGCGCGGCCGAGGCCGCCGCCAGTCAGCCGATACCAGACTGGATGCATGACGATGGCGCCGCGTCGTTTCCGGCAACATCCACGGGCGCCCACACAAGCGCCCACGGGCAGGCGGCTGCGGGGGTTGCCACGCCCCGCACCCTTGACGACCTGGCCACGTGGTATGCCGCGCATCCCGACGCCACGCTGATCGCGGGCGCAACCGACGTGGGGCTTTGGGTCACCAAAGCGTTGCGTGACCTTTCATCCGTCGCTGTCCTGAACGGCATCCCCGACCTCGCCATGATCGAGCGGCGTGGCGACCTTCTGCGCATCGGCGCGATGGTGACGATCTCGGCGCTTTGGGCCGCGATGAAGCCGCTGCATCCATCGTTCGCGGAACTTCTGCGCCGCTACGCATCCGTACAGGTGCGCAATGCCGCGACCATTGGCGGCAACATCGCCAATGGCTCGCCCATCGGGGATGGCCCGCCCGCACTGATCGCCCTTGGCGCCACGCTACACCTGCGGCAGGGCGATGCGCGGCGCGATCTGCCGCTTGAGGATTTCTTTCTCGACTACCGCAAACAGGATCGTCGCCCCGGCGAATTCGTCGAAGCCGTGACCATCCCTGCCAGCGCGCCTGCCTTGCGCTGCTACAAGATCTCGAAGCGGTTCGATCAGGATATCTCGGCCGTTTGCGGCGGCTTCAACGTCACTGTTGAAAACGGCACCGTCACCGCCGCCCGGATCGCCTTTGGCGGAATGGCGGGCACGCCGAAACGGGCGCTGGCGACCGAGGCCGCGCTGACCGGCCAGCCGTGGACACTTGCCACGGTCGAGGCGGCGCGCATCGCACTGGCAACCGATTTCACGCCACTATCCGACATGCGCGCCTCTGCCGCCTACCGGCTGACAACCGCGCAGAACCTGATGCTCCGCTATTTTCACGATCTTGCCGGCGCTCCCGTTTCGGTGCTGGAGGTGGCGCCGTGAGCCTTGGAAAACCCCTGCCCCACGATGCAGCCCCCCTGCATGTGACGGGGCAGGCGCGCTATGTGGACGATCTGCCCATGCCGGGCCACGCGCTGCATCTGGCCTTCGGGCTGTCCACCGTCGCGCATGGCGCGGTCACTGGCATGGATCTTTCGGCGGCGCGCGCCGCCCCCGGCGTCGTGATGGTGCTTTCGGCGGAAGATTTCACCGAAATGCCCGATTGCAGCCCCTCGGCCCATGACGAGCCGCTGCTGGCCTTGGGCGAAGTGCACTATGCAGGTCAGCCGGTTTTCCTTGTGGTGGCCGACAGCCACCTTGCCGCCCGCAAGGCCGCGCGGTTGGGCCGCATCACCTACGCCGAACGCCCCGCGCTCCTGACCGTCGACGATGCGCTGGCCGCGAACAGCCGGTTCGAGGCGGGCCCGGTGATCTGGGCGCGCGGTCAATCCGCTGCCGCCATCGAAGCGGCGCCCCTTGTGGTGCAAGGCCGCATGGACGTGGGGGGACAGGAACATTTCTACCTGGAAGGCCAGGTCGCCGCCGCGATCCCGCTGGAAGGCGGCGACATGCTGGTGCACTCTTCCACCCAGCACCCCACGGAAGTGCAGCACAAGGTGGCCCATGCCCTGCACCTGCCGATGAGCGGCGTCCGGGTGGAAACCCGGCGAATGGGCGGCGGGTTCGGGGGCAAGGAAAGCCAGGGGAACGCGCTGGCCATCGCCTGCGCCGTGGTGGCCGCGCGCACCGGGCGGCCTGCACGCATGCGTTATGACCGCGACGATGACATGGTGATCACCGGCAAGCGGCACGATTTGCGCATCCTGTACCGCGCGGGCGTGGATGCCGAGGGGCGGGTTCTGGGGATCGAATTCACCCACCTGATGCGCTGCGGCTGGAGCCAGGATCTGTCGCTGCCCGTCGCCGACCGCGCGATGCTGCACGCCGACAACTGCTATTGGCTTCCCAACATCCGCATCGAAAGCCATCGCCTGAAAACCAACACGACCAGCGCGACAGCGTTTCGCGGCTTTGGCGGGCCGCAAGGCATGGTGGGGATCGAGCGGGTGATGGATCATATCGCCCATGCCACGGGCCGCGATCCGCTGGAGGTGCGGCGCGCGAATTTCTATCGCGCCGTCCCCACCGGCCCCGGCACCGGACGCAGGTTCGGCGGGCCGCAGTCGCCGAAACCGGAAAACATCGGACCGCAGACCACGCCCTATCACATGCCGGTCGAGGATTTCATCGGGCACGATCTGGTGGCGGAACTGGAACGCACCTCCGACTTCGCCACGCGCAAGGCGGCGATTGCCGCGTGGAATGCGGGCAGCCCGATCCTGAAGCGCGGGATCGCCCTGATACCGGTGAAGTTCGGGATCAGCTTTACCCTGACATGGTACAATCAGGCGGGGGCCTTGGTGCATGTGTATCAGGATGGCTCGGTCATCCTGAACCATGGCGGCACCGAGATGGGACAGGGGCTGAACCAGAAGGTCGCGCAGGTGACGGCGGCGGTCTTCGGTCTCGAAGCCGGGCACGTGAAGATCACCGCCACCGATACAGCGAAGGTACCCAACACCTCGGCCACCGCCGCGTCTTCCGGATCGGACCTGAACGGAATGGCCGCGCTGGCGGCGGCAGAGACGATCCGCGACCGCATCGCCGTGCATCTTGCCGAAAAGCATCAGGCGCAGGCGTCCGAGGTGATCTTTGTCGGGGGACGCGTACGGGTGAAGGGCGCGGACCTCGGCTTCGCCGAAGCAGCACTTTCAGCATATCAGGCGCGGGTGTCGCTGTCGTCGACCGGCTACTACGCCACGCCAAAGATCGTGTGGGATCGCATCCGGGGCACCGGGCGACCCTTTTATTACTTCGCCTATGGCGCGGCGGTGACAGAGGTGGTGATCGACAGCCTGACGGGCGAAAACCGCATCCTGCGCGCCGATCTTCTGCATGACACCGGCACCAGCCTGAACCCCGCCATCGACATCGGCCAGATCGAGGGTGCCTATGTGCAGGGCGCAGGCTGGCTGACGACCGAGGAACTGGTGTGGGACGGCAAGGGGCGGCTTTCCACACACGCGCCCTCAACCTACAAGATCCCGGCCTTTTCCGACCGCCCGCGCATCTTCAATGTGGCGCTTTGGGGTGCTGCGAACCGCGAGGCCACGGTGGGGAAATCCAAGGCGGTGGGCGAGCCGCCCTTCATGCTGGGGATATCCGCCTTGATGGCGCTTTCGGATGCGGTGGCGGCCTGTGGCGATGGCACGGTCTATCCTGCACTCGACGCCCCTGCGACACCCGAACGGGTATTGGCTGCGGTTCAAAAGGTGCGCGGGCATGTTTGATCTTGCCGCCTTGCGGTCGGCCGTGGCCGCCCATGGCCGGGTGGCGCGCGTCGTCGTCGCCGCCTGCGCGGGATCGGTGCCGCGCGAGGCGGGGGCGGAAATGCTCGTCTGGGACACCGGCCAGTCCGGCACCATCGGCGGCGGCGCGTTGGAGTGGGAGGCGGTAACGCAGGCACGTGCGATGCTGGCAGGCGCGCGCGCAGCGGAAACGGCGGTGCGCCTCGCTCCCCCCCTATGGAGAAGGGATGGGGCGCGAGGCCCAACCGGGAACACCGGCCTCGCACCGGGCGCCCCTGACCCCCTCCCCACCGGGGGAAGGATGGGCGACAGGCACATGAGCGCGCGGCAGGAAGACTTGCCCGACAACACAGCGCCACGCCCGCGCGTGGAGCGGCTGGCCCTCGGACCCGCTTTGCAGCAATGCTGCGGCGGGGCGGTGACACTGTGGACCGAGGTCTTCCACCAGGGGAACTTGCCCGCGCCGCAGGCGGGGCTGGTGATCGGCAGCCCCAGTGGCGCGGCGATGCCACTGGCGGTCGCGCGGATGATCGACAGGGCACGGGCACAGGGCACGCGGCCCGCAGGGCCGGTGATGGTACAAGGCTGGCTGGTCGAACCCGTCGCGCAGCCTGCGCGACACCTCTGGCTCTGGGGTGCGGGCCATGTGGGCCGTGCCATCGCGGCGGTTCTGGCCCCGCTGCCGGGCCTTGCGCTGACTTGGGTGGATGTGGCGCGTGACCGCTTTCCCGAGGCGATCCCCGAGGGCGTGACAGTGGTGCCTGTCCCCGATCCGGCGCTGGCGGTATTGGGCGCGCCGAAGGACGCCGAGCACCTGATCCTGACCTTCAGCCACGCGCTCGACCTTGCCCTTTGCCACGCGCTTCTGACCCACGGCTTTGCCCGCGCGGGGCTGATCGCATCGGCCACCAAATGGGCGCGCTTCCGCAGCCGCCTTGCTGCCCTCGGCCACGCCCCTGCGGCCATCGCCCGCATCGATTGCCCCATCGGCGACCCCGCCTTGGGCAAGCACCCGCAGGCCATCGCCATCGGCGTGGCCTCAGCCTTCCTCGCCGCACCAAAGCTGCGGTCCGCACAGGAGAATGCCGGATGACAAGGCCCGAACTTCTGGCGGTGCAAGGCGTGACAAAGGCCTATCCCGGCGTCGTTGCCAACAGCGACGTCAGCTTCTCGATCGGCGAGGGCGAGGTTCACGCACTTCTGGGCGAAAACGGCGCGGGAAAATCCACGCTGGTCAAGATGATCTACGGCCTCGTGAAGCCGGATGCGGGCACCATGCGCCTGCGCGGCGCAGACTATGCGCCCGCCGAGCCTGCCGCCGCACGTCGCGCGGGCGTGGCGATGGTATTCCAGCACTTCAGCCTGTTCGAAGCGTTGAACGTGGCAGAAAACGTGGCACTGGGCATGGAAAACCCGCCGAAGATGCGTGATTTGGCCGCCCGTATCCGGCAGGTGAGCGAGGAATACGGCCTGCCCCTCGATCCCGGGCGGATGGTCGGTGACCTCAGCGCAGGCGAACGGCAACGGGTCGAGATCATCCGGTGCCTGCTGCAGGACCCCAGGCTTCTGATCATGGACGAGCCGACCTCGGTGCTGACCCCGCAGGAAGTGGAAATCCTCTTTAAGACCCTGCGCCAGCTCAGCGCCGAGGGCACAGCGATTCTCTACATCAGCCACAAGCTGGAAGAGATCCGCAGCCTTTGCGACGCCGCGACGATCCTCAGGCGCGGCAAGGTAGTGGCCACCTGCACCCCGCGCGAACGCAGCGCCCGCGAGATGGCGGAACTGATGGTGGGCGCCACGCTCACGCCGCCCGCCCGGTCGGGGCGCGCGAAGGGGGCGGTCGCGCTGGAGGTGGCAAACCTCTCGGTCGCCTCGCCCATTCCGTTCGGCACGTCGCTAAAGGATGTGTCCTTCCGTGTGGCGCGGGGCGAGGTTTTGGGCATCGCAGGCGTGGCGGGCAACGGGCAGGATGAATTGCTGCTGGCCCTTTCGGGCGAGGTGCGCACGCCGGAAGCGTCGGTGCGCATCGACAGCGCGCCCGTGGGCCAGCTTGGCCCGAACGAACGGCGCAAGTTAGGGCTGGTGGCGGCGCCCGAGGAACGGCTTGGCCACGCCGCGGCGCCCGACATGAGCCTTGTGGAAAACGCGCTTCTTTCGGGTGCGGTGCGGCAGGGGCTGACGCGGCAGGGGTTTATCGACTGGCCCGCGACCACCCGCTTTGCCGAAGGCATCATTCAGGATTTCGACGTCCGCACGCCCGGCCCCCATGTGGCCGCCCGCGCCCTTTCGGGTGGCAACCTGCAGAAATTCGTGGTGGGTCGCGAGTTGAGCCAGACCCCCACGATCGTCGTCATCAACCAACCGACGTGGGGCGTGGATGCCGCGGCGGCAGCCGCGATCCGGCAGGCGATCATCGACCGCGCGGCGGAAGGGGCGGCTGTGGTGGTGATCAGCCAGGATTTGGATGAACTGCTGGAGATCGCAGACAATTTCGCTGCCCTGAACGGTGGCCGGCTGACGCCTGCGCGGCCCGTCGAGAGCCTGACGGTGGACGAGATCGGCCTGATGATGGGCGGCGCACACGGGATGGAGGTGGCACATCATGGGCATTGAGGCATTCCTCGGGCGCACGAGCGGGCACCTGCCGCCTTCCTCCCCCCTCGTGGGCGAAGGCTGGGGCTGCGGGGCTCCTCGCGCCCCTGATCTGGCGCCCCCCACCCCCTCCCACCGATGGGGAGGGGGGGCACCGTGCGACCACGCGCGCCATGGCCCGTCCCGCGCCCCGCATTTCGGGAAGCGCATGACATGCTGATCCTTGAAAAGCGCCCTTCCCCGTCGCGCTTCTGGCAGTACGCAACGCCCGTGCTGGCCGTGATCCTGACCATGATCGCAGGCGGGATCATGTTTGCGCTTCTGGGGAAAAACCCGGTCGAGGCGATCCGCACGATCTTCTGGGATCCGCTCTTCAATCCCCAGTTCGCGGCCTATTCGCGGCCGCAGCTTCTGGTCAAGGCGGGGCCGTTGATCCTGATCGCCATCGGGCTGTCGCTGGGCTTTCGCGCCGGCATCTGGAACATCGGCGCCGAAGGGCAATACATGATGGGCGCGATCTGCGGCGCGGCCGTAGGGCTCGCCTTCTACCCGCTCGAGGCGTGGTACATCTTCCCCCTGATGGTGCTGGGCGGTGCCTTCGGCGGTTGGGCCTGGGCGATGATCCCGGCGATCCTGCGGGTGGGGTTTCGCACCAACGAAATCCTCGTGTCCCTCATGCTGGTCTACGTGGCGCAGACGATCCTGTCGTCCATGGCGCTCGGCCGCCTGCGCAATCCCGAAGGGGGCGGCTTTCCAGGCAGCCGCAACCTCAGCCAGTATCCGTCTGCCGCGAACCTTGAACTTCTGCCGGGAACCGGCATGCACTGGGGCGTGGTGGCGGCCTTCATCGCGGTGATCGCGTCTTTCATCCTTCTGCAGCGCCATATCCTTGGCTTCCAGATCAAGCTTGCGGGCCAGGCCCCCCGCGCCGCGCGTTTCGCGGGCGTCAGCCCGGGGCGACTGGTCATCCTCTGCATGGGCATCTCAGGGGCGCTGGCGGGGCTTGCGGGGCTTTTCGAGGTATCAGGGCCCGCAGGGCAAATTTCCATCGATTTCGCCAGCGGCTACGGCTTCACCGCCATCATCGTGGCCTTCCTTGGGCGGCTCAATCCCATCGGCATCCTGCTTGCCGGGCTTCTGATGGCGCTGACATACATCGGGGGTGAGCTTGCGCAATTCATGCTGGGCCTGCCATCAGCCGCGATCCAAGCATTCCAGGGGATGCTTCTTTTCTTCCTCCTCGCGGTTGATCTGCTGTCGAACTACCGCGTCCGGTTCATCTCCAAGCGCGAGGTGGCGTGATGGATTTCCTTGGCGGCATCAACCCGGCTGTCCTGATCGCCTCGCTCATGGTGGCCTCGGTCCCGATCATGCTGGCCGCAATCGGCGAGTTGGTGGTCGAACGGTCGGGCGTGCTGAACCTCGGGGTCGAGGGGATGATGATCATGGGCGCGGTTTGCGGCTTTGCCGCCGCCGTGGGAACGGGCAGCCCCGCGGTGGGTTTCCTTGGTGGCATCGTCGGGGGCGCCGCCCTGGCCCTTGTGTTCGGCGTGCTCACGCAGATCCTTCTGGCAAATCAGGTGGCGACCGGCCTTGCGCTTACCCTCTTCGGTCTTGGTCTGTCGTCCTTGATCGGGCAGGGCTACGTGGGCATCAAGCCGCCGCCGACAACGGCGCTGCCTTTCGGTCCACTGGCGGATATTCCTGCCTTGGGGCGCATCCTCTTCAACCATGATGCGATGGTTTATATTTCCATCGCCATCATTGCTGCTGTCTGGGCGGTGCTTCGGTTCACCCGCACCGGGCTTGTCCTGCGGGCGGTGGGCGAGAATCACGAGGCCGCGCACGCGCTGGGATACAAGGTCGTGCGCATCCGCATGGCCGCCATCACCTTCGGCGGCGCCATGGCAGGCCTCGGCGGGGCCTATATCAGCCTTGTGCGCGTGCCCCAATGGGTAGACGGGATCACCGCCGGACAAGGCTGGATCGCGCTTGCCATCGTGGTTTTTGCCGCTTGGAAGCCATGGCGTGTGCTGATCGGGGCTTACCTCTTTGGCGGCATCTCGGTCTTGCAGCTTAATTTGCAGGCAGCAGGTGCCCGAATTCCAGTCGAATACTTGTCGATGTCCCCCTATCTGATAACGATCCTTGTGCTTGTGCTCATCTCGGCGAACCCAAAGCGCGCCAGCGCCAACGCCCCCGCCGCCTTGGGCAAGACTTTCCATGCCACCCGCTAGGGTGGCCAAACATCAACCGGGGCCGAGAGAGCCCCATCAGGGAGAATGAAACCGATGATGCGCAGAACGCTATTGACCAGCGCGGCCCTCATGCTGGCCCTTTCCGGCACCGCCTTTGCTGCCGGAATGGACAAGGTGAAGGCCTGCTTCGTGTATGTGGGTCCCGTGGGCGATGGCGGCTGGACCTTCCAGCACGATCAGGGCCGTCTTGCCGTGATCGAGGCGTTCGGCGACAAGGTCGATGCCTCGACCTATCAGGAAAACGTGCCCGAAGGCGCGGATGCCGAGCGGGTGCTGACCCAGATGGCGCTGTCGGGCTGCAACATCATCTTCACCACCTCGTTCGGCTACATGGATGCCACCAATGCCGTGGCCGCCAAATTCCCCAACGTGATGTTCGAACATGCCACCGGCTACAAGCGCGAGCATACGAACGTATCAACCTACAACGCGCGCTTCTACGAGGGCCGTGCCATTCAGGGCCATATTGCGGGCAAGATGACGAAGTCGAACAAGATCGGCTATATCGGCTCGTTCCCGATCCCCGAAGTGATCATGGGCATCAACAGCTACTACCTGCACGCCAAGAAGGTGAACCCCGCAGTCGAACTGACCGTGATCTGGGCCTACACATGGTTTGATCCCGCGAAAGAGGCTGACGCTGCGAAAGCGATGATCGAGCAGGGCGTGGACGTGATCGCCAGCCACACGGATTCGACCGCACCCCTGGCAGAGGCCGCCAAGGCAAACGGCGCCGTGATCGGCTTTGGCCAAGCGTCCGACATGGCCGCCTATGCACCCTCGCCGCGCGTCTCCTCGATCATCGACAACTGGGCGCCCTACTACATCAAGCGCGTGGGCGCGCTCTTGGACGGCACCTATGCGCAAGCGGATGCCTGGGAAGGCATCGCGGGCGGCGAGGTGCTGATCGGTGACATTACCGAAGCCGTGTCCGCAGAGGTAAAGACCGAGGCGCTGGCCATGCGCGATGCAATCGCGGCGGGCACGTACCACCCGTTCACGGGGCCGATCAACAAGCAGGATGGTTCGGCATGGCTGGCCGCGGGCCAGACGGCGCCCGACGGCGATCTTCTGGGAATGGCCTTCTACGTCGAAGGCGTTACAGGCGATATTCCGCAGTAAACGCCAAATCCGGGAAAGACGAATGGGGGGCATCCGCACGGGTGCCCCTTTTTTCTTATGCAGATTTTTCGCGTTAAAGTTGCGTCAACCCGTCAAAGGCAGGCGCATGGCGGGTATCGCGCTGCCGCGCCGACGCGCACCATGATCCTGCGCCGGGCAGATTCCCTGTCGGGGGCAATTTTGAAACCAAAACATTGGAGACTATCATGGCTGACAAGCAAGCACGCGCCGTTCTCGGCAAGTTCATGCAGCAGCAGAAGCTGATCGACATGAACACCAAGCTGAGCGACCTGATGGAGATCACCCGGTCGTCCGGCATCGACGAGGTCGCTGGCTATGTCGTAGCGTGGGAAAAGTATGTGACGATCATCGCGGCTGATGCGCTGGTGTCCAACCCCGTCAACAAGTGACCGACCGTCCCGGCGGCTCCATCCGGGGCCTGCCGGGACCCTTGTCACCCGAAAGGAACCCACGATGCCGATGCTTGATGCCGCCCAGCGCTGGCTTTGCCAGTCCGCCACCCATTTCGATCCGCTGACCTGGGGTGGCAAGGATGCCGCCTTCGTGCGCCGCAAGGCCTTTGCAGAGCTTGCGGTCTATGCCCATGTGCTGGGCCCCGATACGCCCGCCCCCTTGGCCAACCTGATTGCAGAACGCGTGAACGACCCTGCCTATCATGGCCTTGTCCGCCGCAGTCCGCGTCAGCTTTTGCTGTATTCCGCGCCCCTGATGCACGTGGTGCGGCAGGGTCAGGCCACGCCCCGGACGCTGGCCCTGATTGATGAGGCCGTGACGCGCCCGCAGGTTCATGCGCTGGAACGCAGTCCGCACCGGATGATGGACCTTTGGCAATTCCTTACCGTGGTGCGCCGGTGCCCCGGCTGGCTCGACCCGGCAGCGATCCTTCCCCTGTCGTCGCTGGCGCACTTGCCCGAACCTTTTGATTGCACCCTGTCAGAAGCTTACGCTTTCACCCACAACATCCTGTTCCTGCGCAATTTCGGCGCCGAGGATCCGGCCTTCGACATCGGCATCGACTACCCGCTTGACCGGATGACGATCGCGCTGACGGTCGCGCGCTTCCTTTACGAGCGTAACAGCGACATCGTGCTGGAGTATCTGCTCTGCCTTGGCCTGATGGATCAGTTGAATGGCGCCGATATGGCGATGATCCTCGCTTGGGTCGAAGACCACACGGCAGGCGCCCCTTTCATCCGGGGGCCGGACATGCGCGTCGAGGATGCCCTTGTCGCCACCGGGCTCGATCCGGATTGGCTGGCCCATTACCACACCACGCTGGTCGGTGCGGCCACGCTGGTCGTGGCCGAACGGCGGGGCTGGGCCAGCGCCACGGCACATCCGCCGCTCTTCGATGCGCCGCTGGACGAAGTGCTGGCCTGGGGCGAGGTTGTCCATCGGCTCAATAGGTACGAGATCGCCATGGCTGTGGCGCTGACCGACCGTATCCCCCGTGGCAGCACCTTCGGCGACGCGGCCAGAGGTGCCGTCGCACGCTACCTGTCCACGATCACGGACGCCGAAACCGGCCACATCGGCCACTGGACGGATGAGCTTTGCGCGGCAGGTGACGGCCCCGCGCAGGACGACCTGCGCGAGACGTTGCAGGAAGTGGCCGCACTGACCCGCAGCCTTTTGCCCGAAGCGGCCCTGCGGCACTGAGGGGGCCTTTCGCAACCATGGGCGGCATGGCAGGGTGCCGCCCATGAACAGCGATTTTCTTATCATCGGTGGCGGCATAGCCGGGGTTTCGGCGGCGGCGGAATTGTCGGCCCTGGGGTCGGTGGTGCTGCTTGAAGCTGAAAGCGCGCTTGCCCACCATGCCTCTGGCCGGTCCGCTGCCCTGTACGAACCGCGCTACGGGGCGCCGGCGGTTGTGGAACTGTCCATGGCGTCCGGTCCGCGCTTTTTTGCGATGGACGGGGTGCTGTCACCGCGTGGCATGATGCTGGTCGCGGCAGCCGAAGATGCTGCGATGTTCGCTGCCGATGCGGCAGCCATGACCATCGATCCGATATCGCCGACCGAGGCGATCGCCATCGTGCCGATCCTTGATCCGGCTGTGCTTGCTTACGCGGCCATCGCGGACCACGCGCATGATATTGATACCGACCGCCTGATCCAAGGCTACGCCCGTACCGCGCGCGACAACGGCGCCCGGATCCTGACGGGCGCGCGCGTCACGGGCCTTGCCCGCAATGGTGCCGGATGGCGTGCCATCTGGGAAGGGGGGGCGGCACAGGCTACAGTCGTCGTGAACGCATCGGGCCCATGGGCGGACACCACGGCCGCCCTTGCCGGTGTCGCGCCCCTCGGGCTGACCCCGCACCGCCGATCAATGGCGCGCATTCCCGCCCCTCCGGGCCACGACCCCAAGGCATGGCCCATGGTCATGGGCGCCGGAGAGACGTGGTATATGAAGCCCGATGCCGGCGCCTTGATCGTGTCGCCCGCCGAAGAGCACGCCATGAAGCCGCATGATGCCTACGCCGACGATATGGTGCTGGCCGAGGGGCTGGCGCGGTACGAGGCGATGGTGACGACCCCGGTGACCCGGCTTCTGGCGAACTGGGCGGGCCTGCGCACCTTTGCCCCCGACCGTGTGCCCGTGATCGGCTTTGCCGACGCGCCGGGGTTCTTTTGGCTCGCGGGGCAAGGTGGCTACGGCTTCCAGACCGCCCCCGCCGCCGCCCGCCTTGCCGCCGACCTGATCGGGGGGCGCGCGCCCGAGGTTTCACCCGGTCTTGTGGCCGTTCTGGCGCCGGGGCGCTTTAGATGACGCTGCGCCTGCCCGACAGCGGTGCAGAACCGCTGCCCGACGGGCGCCGCGTGGCGCCATCGGCCGAGCGCAACCTTGCATCCATCCTTGAGGTGCTGGCGCAGCACGCGCCCGCCGCTGGCACAGCCCTTGAACTCGCCAGCGGCACCGGCCAGCAGAGTGTGGCCTTCGCCGCGGCCCATCCCGGCCTTGACTGGCAGCCTACGGACGTGAACCCCGCGAACCTCAGCAGCATTTCTGCTTGGGCGGCCCTTGCCGCACGGCCGAACCTGCGCGCGCCCGTGATCCTGGACGCGGGCCGCCCCGGTTGGGCCAACACGCACGGTGGCCGGGCGCTGGTGATCGCCGTGAACCTTTTGCACCTTATCCCCGAAGGCGCTGCCAAAACCGTGCTCGCCGAGGCCGCAGTTGCCCTTTCGCCGGGCGGTGTCGCCCTTTTCTACGGCCCGTTCCTGCGCGACGGCCGCCCGACCAGCGACGGCGATGCCGCTTTCGACGCATCCTTGCGCGCGCAAGACCCCGGGATCGGCTACAAGGATGCAGGTTGGGTCACGGCGTGTCTTGCCGGTGCGGGGCTTGCGGTGACGACCCGGCAAATGCCCGCCAATAACCTCATCTTCATCGCGCAGCGGCCCTGACGGGCTGTTGCAGCAAGCTTCCGCCGGGCCCGCCGTTTTTTCCGCTGACACGGGCCCGCGTTTCCGGCACCCTGCACGTGCCCCCAGCATATCGGACAGACGATGCGCATTGCCGCCCTTCTTCTTGCCCTCGCCCTGGCCGCCTGCGGGGCGCGCGCCCCTGAAACCTACAACTTCATCGCGCCCGCGCCGCAGATCGCGACGGGCGTGATCACCGCGCCGAACTTTGGCGACGTCAAGCCTGTGTCCTTCAACGGCCGCACCCCGCAAAGCTATCCCGTCCACGGCATCGACATTTCCCGCTGGCAGGGCGCGGTGGATTGGCGAATGGCGCGGGCGAACGGCGTCAACTTCGCTTTTCTGAAGGCGACCGAAGGCGGCGATGTGGTCGATCCCCTGTTCGAGACGAACTGGCGCGCCGCCCGTGCCGCTGGCGTGCCCGTCGGGGCCTATCATTTCTGGTACCACTGCCGCCCTGCGATCGAGCAGGCGCGCTGGTACTTCCGAAACGTTCCCCGCAGCCCCGGAGCCCTGCCACCGGTGCTGGATATGGAATGGACACCGTTTTCCCCCACCTGCCGCGTCCGCCCGCCTGCGGCCGAAGTCCGTGCCGAGGCAAAGATTTTCCTTGATGCGCTCGAGCGGCACTACGGCCAGCGCCCGATCATCTACGTCACTCCCGATTTCTTCGAGGATACAGAGCTTTGGCGCGTGGGGCCGTACGATTTCTGGCTGCGGTCGGTGGCCGGGCATCCGCAGGATGTCTATGCCGGGCGGCACTGGACGTTCTGGCAGTATACCGGCACCGGGCTGGTGCCGGGTATCGCTGGCAAGACCGATATCAACGTCTTCGCCGGATCGCGCGAAGCCTGGGCCGACTGGCTGACGCGCCGGACGCGATAGTTTTCGGCGCGCATCGGATTTACGCGCTGCCCGGATCGGTCAGGGAAGGATCACGCCATGATGAACGGACGCAGTTGGGACGACTGGATCGCCCAGTATTCCAAGAGCCACCAGAACCGGCTGAACCGGCTCACCCATCTTGTCGGCATCCCCATGATCGGGCTGTCGCTGGTCCTTGGGGTCGTTTCGCTGTTCTTCGCCGGGCTCTGGCCATGGGCGCTGGGGCTGTTCATGGCAGGCTGGGCGCTGCAATTCATCGGCCACGCCATCGAAGGCAAGCCGCCCGAGTTCCTGTCGGACTGGCGGTTCCTGTTCGTGGGTGCCCGATGGTGGCTTGCCAAGGTGACGGGCCGCGCTTGAAAATTCGAACGTTCCCGCAATCACCGCTCGCGCAGGATCAGGACCTTAGCCGTCGATCCTGATACGCGCATTGGACGGGTCGAACGGACTGTCCTCAACCACCACCGCATCCCATTCCTGCCGCAGCATCTTGACCTTGAGCCTTGTGCCCACCGCCGCCAGATCGGGGCGCACATAGCCCATGCCGATCTGCTTGCCGAAAGCCACCGAATACCCACCCGAGGTCAGCCGCCCGACCTTGGTGCCATCCACCAGCAGCGCCTCCTTGCCCCATGGATCTGCATCCGCCGGGCCGTCGATCAGCACCGTCACGCACTTCGACCGGATGCCAATGGCCGCCATCGCGGCCTTGCCCTGAAAATCCTTCGACATGTCCACGAACCGGTCCAATCCGCCTTCCAGCGGCGAGGCATCGCGGCCAAGCTCGTTACCAAACGCGCGGTACGATTTCTCCTGCCGAAGCCAGTTCTGGGCACGGGCACCCACAAGCCGCATCCCGTGCTTTGCCCCCGCCGCAAGCAACTGATCCCAAAGGTAGCGCTGCATCTCGATCGGGTGGTGCAGCTCCCACCCCAACTCGCCCGTATAGGCCACGCGGATCGCCCGCACCGGGCACATGCCAAGCTCGATATTGCGCATCGAAAGCCAGGGGAACCGCTTGTTCGACAGCACCGTGGCGGGGTCGGCGTCCTTGGCGATCTCTTTCAGGATATCACGGCTCGCAGGCCCCGCGAGCGCGAAGACGCCCCATTGCGTGGTCACGTCGTGAATGTCGATCCAGCCAAAATCGGCCCGCTTGTCCTCCGCGCATTTTCTCAGGAAATCCGCGTCATAGGCTGTCCATGCCCCGGCGCTGACAAGGTAGTATTCATCCTCGGCCAGCCGCACGATGGTGTATTCGGTCCGCACAGTCCCTTGGGCGGTAAGCGCATAGGTCAGGTTGATGCGACCCACCTTCGGCAGCGCGTTGCAGGTGAACCAGTCAAGGAACGCCGTGGCCCCCGGCCCGCGCACCAGATGCTTGGTAAAGGCCGTGGCGTCGATCAGCCCCGCCGTCTCGCGCACCGCCTTCGCCTCGTCCACGGCGTATTGCCACCAGCCGCCACGCCGGAAGCTGCGCGCATCATGGTCAAACACCTCTGCCGCGTCCACCGGGCCATAGTAGTTCGGCCGCTCCCACCCGTTCACCTGGCCAAACTGGGCCCCCAACGCCTTCTGGCGGTCGTACACCGGGGCCGTGCGCAAGGGCCGCGCGGCTTCGCGTTCCTCGTCGGGGTGATGCAGGATGAAGACATGCTCATAGCATTCTTCGTTTTTCCGCACCGCATATTCGGTCGTCATCCAAGACCCGTACCGCCTGGGGTCGAGGCTCGCCATGTCGATCTCGGCTTCCCCTTGCGTCATCAGTTGCGCAAGGTAGTGCCCGGTCCCGCCCGCCGCCGTGATGCCGAAGCTGAAACCTTCCGCCAGCCACATGTTGCGCAGGCCCGGCGCGGGCCCGACCAACGGGTTGCCATCGGGGGTATAGCAGATCGGGCCGTTGAAATCGTCCTTCAGCCCCACCGTTTCCGATGAGGGCAGGCGGTGAATCATGCTCATGTACTCCGCCTCGATCCGTTCCAGATCGAGCGGGAACAGATCGGCGCGGAAACTTTCCGGCACCTCGTAGGGGAAACGCGCGGGGGCGTTCCGCTCATAGGGCCCAAGGATCCAGCCGCCGCGCTCCTCGCGCACATACCACTTGGCATCGGCATCGCGCAAAACGGGATGCTGCGGATTGGTCTTGCGCCATTCCACCAGCGCCGGATCCGGCTCGGTCACGATATACTGATGCTCGACCGGGATCGCGGGACTTTTGATCCCCAGGAGCCGCGCGGTGCGCTGCGCGTGGTTGCCCGTGGCAGTCACCACATGCTCGGCGGTGATCTCGAAGGCCTCATCCGAAGCCACCAGCCGCCCGCCCTGCTCGACCATCCGCACGCAGGACACGATCCATTCGCTGCCCGTCCAGCGATATCCCTGCACCTGCACCTTGCGCTCGAACGTGGCGCCCAGTTGCCGCGCGCCCTTGGCCATTGCCTGCGTCACATCGGCGGGGTTGATGTAGCCGTCCTGCGGATGGAAGAGCGCGCCTTTCAGATCATCGGTGCGCAGCAAGGGCCAGCGGTCCTTCATCTGCGCAGGCGTCAGGAACTCGTGATACACCCCCGCCGTCTCGGCCACCGACGAATACAGCATGTATTCGTCCATCCGCGCGTCGGTCTGCGCCATGCGCAGGTTGCCGACAACATAGAAGCCGGGGTTGAGGCCCGTCTCGGCCTCCAGTCCCTTGTAGAAATCCACCGAATACTTGTGGATATGGGTGGTGGCGTACGACATGTTGAAGAGGGGCAGCAGGCCCGCCGCGTGCCAGGTCGATCCGCTGGTCAGCTCGTCCCGCTCTACCAGCATGGTATCCCACCCGGCCTTGGCCAGATGATAGGCGATGCCTGTGCCCACCGCGCCGCCGCCCACGACCAATGCCCGCACATGGCTTTTCATCGCCCGCCCTCCATTCGCTTCGCCCCTTCAATGCCCGATGCGGCCTGCGCCGTCACCGCCGCCCCGACGCTTCCTCCGAGGAAAGCGACATCGGCCTATGGCGCAGGCGTCAGCGACAAATGCAGAAGCTGCAACGGGGGCAAAGGCGGGGCTTGTGGCAACGTGGTGTCTTCGCGCACCGTCACCCTGCAGGGGCCGAGCCGGGCAAGGAAATCGGCGCGGTCGTCGGGCTCCGACGCCGGGCGCAGCAGAATCACATCACCAGCGCAAGGAAAGGGCCCCGCATCCACCCGTTCCCGCGCGCGCAGGTCCGGCCGTGACAGCACCAGGCTGGCCGCGATATTTTTGCTTGCAAGGATCAGACCCGGCCCCCGGGCAGCCAACGCATCCGCCAACGGCGCATAGGCGGCATAGCCACTATCGGGCGCGCGCAGATAGCGGCCCGTCACATTGCCCAGCGCCACCACCGCCGCCAGCGCCCCAAGCGCCGGGGCTAGATACCGCGCCCAGCCATTCCGCTGCAAAACCGCCGCCGCGACCACAGGCACCATCGGCACCAGCACCGCTACCATCCACCGCTCTTTCACTTCCGTGGCACCCGCGACCAGCACTCCGGCAAGCGTCAGCGCCAGCGCAATGGCCCCGGCCCGCCAGACAATCCTGCGTTCCACCGACGCCTCAACCGCCCCCCGGGTCAGCACCCAGCCAATGCCGATGGCCACTGCGGCAAAGCCAAAGGCATCCACCAAGGCGCGCAGCGATCGCAGGAAGCCACCCAGCCGATCACCCGTGACCTCGAATTTGGCGGTCGAGGCGGTGGCAAGCGCAAAATTCTGCCAGGACCAGAGGGCGGGCCCCGCGATCAGCAGCATGAAGACGCCAAGGCCAATCAGCGCCCGGGGCCGCAACAGGGCCGCGCGCGCGCCTGGTATCGTGAGGGCGGCCAGGATCATGCCCAGCGGAAACACCGCCGCCGTCGCCTTTGCCAGAACGGCAAGCGCCGCCATCGCACCGAAAAGCGCGTGATCGCGACGCCTGCCCCCTTCAAGCGCGCGCAGAAACGCCCAGACCGCAACCATGACCAGCGCTACGGCAAGCACGTTGTGGGTGCGCGTGCGCAGGAATGTCTGGCTGATCTCTGGCACCAGTGCCAGCGTCAGTGCGGCCATGCCCGACACCGCAACGCCCGCAAACCGCCGTGCCAGCAAAAACCCGGCCGCGTAGATGCCCGAGATGCAGAGACAGCGCATGACGGCAACAGACAGGACGGTTGCGCCGAAAACCTGATTCAACCCCCATTGCAGCCACGCATAAAGCGGGGGTTGCACGCCATAGCCCCATGCCAGATCGAGCGACCAGAGAAAGCTTTCCGCCTCATCCCCGCCAACGCTCTGGTGTGTGGTAAGCCGGATCGCCGCAAATGTTGCCCCAAAGGCAAGATAGAGCCCGATCCAGAACGCTGTCCGATCCACCCACTGGCGCACGCTTCTACACTCCGATTGGCCCGCCTTGCCCCTTACCACCCGAAGGGCTGCGGTCAACCGTCACACGCCGTGCAAGGCCCACGAACCGACGCAACCGAAAGGGCGATCGATGGCAGCACAAGCGCGGGCCTGTCGGCTTGCGGCGGTCAATTCCCCGCCGAGGTGCAGAACTTCGCCGCCCCGCGCGTTACACAGCCGGACGCTGCCTCGGCCTGCGCCTTCCCCGGGACACCCTTGCCCGGGTCTGCCTTTTCAACAACGGCGGGCGCGTTGATCGTCGGATCGTCCGAAATCATTTGCGAAAGCGCCGCGTGATCCACCCCGTTCAGCACCTCCAGCGTTGAGGGATCCGCTGCATTGCTCAGCGCCGAAAGATAGACCTGCTCGCCCACTACAGCGAAATACATCCGCGCCAGCCCCATTTCCTTGGTCTGATACCGGCGCACTGCAAAAGCGCCCGCCTCGCTGTTGATCGGCCCACCCGCCCGCGCGGCATAGAGACCAAACAGTGACGACGACAGACGCGCCCCCTTCGTTCCCTTCGCATTGGCGGGTACAAAAGTGATATCGAGGTAGATCATTTCCTCGCCGCGCTGATAGAAGCGACGCGCGGTTTGCATCCCCTTGATCGACTCCTGCATCGCGTCTTCGATTTTCCGGACGTTGGCCAGTTGCACCTGTGTCGGGGTCTGGCCGAGGATGAGGAAGCTGTCCGTTTCCTTGACCGCCCGCGCCGTCCACCCTTGCGGTGCGGCGGGCAGCGCCTTGGCGAGTGCCGGTGCCGGCATCAGCGCCTCAAGCCCCGCCAGACGCACCTTCACATGGCGCAAGACATCGTAATTCTCTCCCGCGGCCTTCGCGGCCAGCGAATAATCGAGCGTCAGGCCCAACAAAGCCGCAAAAGCCAGCAAGACCAGCTTGATCGCAATACGCATCGTCATACCCAAATTGCCGCAACCACAGGTGGCATAGCCCCCGCGTGTGGCACAATTGTGGAAACGCCACGCGCTAGCGGCGCATCTGCGCCGCGACCACCGAAACCACAAAGCACAAGGCGGCCACGGTCACCACCGACGGCCCCGCTGGTGTGTCGAGCATCAGCGACATCCCAAGCCCCCCAAGGGCCGCAAAGGCCCCCACCGCCACCGCCCCCAGCGCCATCGCTTCGGGGCTGCGGGCAAGGCCGCGCGCGGCGGCAGCAGGAATGATCAGCATGGCCGCGATCAAGAGCGCCCCCACGATCTTCAGCGCCACGGCGACAACCAGCGCGAGCGCCAGCGTCAGCACCAACCGCTCCCGATCCGGGTTCAGGCCTGCCGCATGCGCAAGATCGGGCGACAGCGTGGCGGTCAAGAGCGCCGACCAGCGCCACCACATCAGCCCAACCACCAAAAGCGCCCCACCCCAGATGTACGCCAGATCCGTGCGCGAAACGGCCAGAATGTCCCCGAACAAAAGCGCCGACAGGTCCGCCCGCGCGCCCGGCACGAAACTGACAGCGACCAGCCCGAACGCCAGCGCCCCATGCGCCAGCACGCCCAGCGTGGTGTCCATCGCCCACCCCCGTGCCGCGAGCGTGGAAACGGTAACCGCCATGGCAAGCGACACGATCAGCGTGCCCACGGCCAGCGGCAGCGACAGCGCCAGTGCCAGCGCCACGCCAAGGATCGCCGCATGCGCGGTCGCATCACCGAAATAGGCCATCCGCCGCCACACCACCATTGCGCCCAAGGGCCCCGTGGCCAGCGCCAGCCCGATGCCCGCAAGCCCCGCCCGCACCAGAAAGTCGTCAAGCATGGTCATGCAGGTGGGGATGGTCATGCGCATGGTCGTGGTCATGGTCATGCTCGTGGCGGTACAGCGCCAGCGCTCCGCCCGTACCCAATCCAAAAAGCGCACGATACTCGGGCGCCGCCGATACCACCTGCGGCGCGCCCTCGCAGCAGACATGCCCGTTGAGGCAGATCACGCGATCAGACGCGGCCATCACAACGTGCAGGTCGTGGCTGACCAGCAGGACGGCACAGCCGGTATCGCGCCGCACCTCCTCGATCAGGCGATAAAAGGCGGCCTCGCCGGGCTGGTCCAGGCCTTGGGTGGGCTCGTCCAGAACCAAAAGCTCGGGCTCGGCCAGCAAAGCCCGCGCCAGAAGCACGCGCTGAAACTGCCCTCCCGACAGATCCGCCATCTGCTGCGCCGCCACCTCGGGCACGCCGACCCGCGCAAGCGCGGCAGCAGCGGCGGCATCGCTGACCCGGCGGGGAAGCGACAGAAAGCGCCGCGCGGTGATGGGCAGGCTCGCGTCAATCGCCAGCCGCTGCGGCACATATCCCAGCCGCAGGCCAGCGCGCCGGATCACCCGCCCCGAGGCTGCCTGCTCGATCCCCAGAAGGGCTCGCAGAAGCGTGGACTTGCCCGATCCGTTGGGGCCGATCACGGTGACGATCTCGGCCGGCGCGATGCGGAACTGCACGTCGCGCAGCACCTCGCGCCCGTGATAGTGCACGTTCAGCCCCTCGGCGGCGATCAGGCTCATGCCGCGACGTCCCGGCAACCGGGGCAAAGCCCCAGCGCCTCAACCGTCGCGCGCTCCACCACAAAGCCAACGCCTGCGGCCGCCGCATCCAGCGCCGCGCGCACCGGGGCGCCGGGCGCCTCGGCCACTGCGTCGCACAGACGGCAAATCAGGAACGCGGGCGCATGCGCCTCGCCCGGATGCATGCAGGCGGCAAAGGCGTTAAGGCGCTGGATGCGATGTGCAAACCCCGCCTCCACCAGAAAATCAAGCGCGCGGTAGGCGACGGGCGGCTGGTTGCCAAACCCCTCTGCCGCCAGCCGGTCGAGCACCTCGTAGGCTCCCATCGCGCGGTGCCCCTCCAGCAGCACCTCAAGCACCCGCCGCCGCACCGGTGTCAGCCGCAAACCCTGCGCAGACGCCATCGCATCGGCCCGTGCCATCACGCTGCCCGCACAATCGGCGTGATCATGTTCATGAAAGGCAGGCGCGTCGTTCATCACAGGTCCCTTGACTTGACTTGTTATGATATAACATACACTGGCTCAACACCGAGTCCAACCGGAAAGAACCACCGAGATGCGTTATATCATAACCATTGCCGTCGCCAGCCTCCTTGCCAGCCCCGCGCTCTCCGAACCACCCGCCGTGGTGACCGACCTCCCGCCGGTGCAGGCGCTGGTGGCAGAGGTGACGGGCACGCTGACCACGCCCGTGCTGCTTCTGGAACCAGGCGCCGACCCGCATGATTTCCAGCTTCGCCCCAGTCAGGCGGCGCGTCTGGCGGTCGCGGGCCTAGTGGTCTGGATGGGGCCAGAGATGTCGCCCTGGCTCGACCGCGCGCTGACCGGCCTTGGGCCCGAAAAACCCCGGCTAGACCTTCTGGCCAGCGCGGGCACGATCCTTTTGCAGACAGAGACGGCGCCCGACGATCATGACCACGACCATGGCGCGACGAACCCGCACGCCTGGCTCGACCCAGACAATGCCCTGCTCTGGCTTTCCACCATCGCAACGGCATTGGCGGCGGCCGACCCCGAAAATGCCGCCACCTACCGCGCCAACGCGGCGAAGGCTGCGGACGATATTGCCGCGCTCGACGCATCCCTTTCCGCGCGCCTGGCCCCCATCGCGGGCCGGCCCTTCGTCACCACGCACGACGCCTTCGGTTACTTCATTGCACATTATGGGCTGAACAGCCTTGGCGCCTTGTCGGCCAGCGATGCCACCGCACCCTCTGCCAAGCGCCTGCGCGCATTGCAGGCCGCGGCAGAAGGCCAGCAAGGCTGCATCTTCCCCGAACCGAACCACGATCCGGCGCTTGCCCGCCAACTGTCCGATGCGTCGGGCCTGCGCCTTGGGCCCCCGCTCGACCCCGAGGGCGTCACGCTGAAACCCGGGCCCGGCCTTTACGCCCGGCTGATGACCGGGATTGCAGATGGACTGATCACGTGCCTCGCCGCAAACTGACGGGGGCTTGACCGCACCACGCCGCGCAGGCACCCCTTCCCGATGGAGGGCCGGTCAATGACAGCCATCGAACGCTTCGGCACAACGGCAAACGGCGCCGCGGTTGAGGCTCTGCACCTTCGTGCCGGGGCGCTGACGGCCCGCGTGCTGACCTACGGCGCGATCCTGCAAGGCCTGCATCTCGACGGGGTTGCACAT
>JBBSBE010000039.1:0-31869 GCA_038251625.1 Rhodobacterales bacterium | reverse complement strand
TTCCACCTCGCCCCCCCGCTTCTGCCGGGTCGCGATGCGCAGGGCCGGCCCAAAAAACGCGCCTTCGGCCCGTGGATGGTGCCCGTCTTCCGTCTCCTTGCCCGCCTGCGCCCCCTGCGCGGCACATGGGCCGATCCCTTCGCCCGCTTGTCCGAGCGCCGCATGGAACGCGCCCTGATCGCGGAATACGAAGGCGACATCGCCATGGCGCTGGCCGACTACAGCCATGCGAAACTGCCCCTGTTGCGCGAACTGGCCGAACTTCCCCTGTCGATCCGTGGCTTCGGTCCGGTGAAAGAGGGCAATGCCGCCAAGGCTGCCGCGCGGCGAACCGACATCCTGACGGCCCTCCAGACGGGCAGGGCGGCCCCTCTTGCCGCCGAATGACACCCGAGACGACGGCCCCACTTCCAACATTTTGTGCACAGGCGATCACGCTTGTGGATACTCTGTCGTGTATCCGTCATCTTCTCTGGCAAGGATGGACGGTCAGGGGTACTGTCATACGGCACTTTGGGGGCATCGGGGCATGACTGTTAGGGAAGTGACGCGCGATATCAGCTACGCCTCTTCTGCCCAGACGAAGGGCGGGCGTGCGCTGATCCGCGTTCTGGAAAACATCACCGGCCGCATTTCCCTGATCCGCCGCGCCGAGGGCTATGAGAATGAGGTCGAGCGGGGCCGCAGCTTCTGGCAGGTGATTCCCGAACGCTTTGGCCTGTCGCTGGATGTGGTGGGCGGCGATCTGGCGCATATCCCTGCGAACGGCCCCCTCATCGTGATCTCCAACCACCCCTACGGCATCCTAGACGGCCTGATGATGGGCCATCTTCTGGATGCGATCCGGGGCGATTTCCGCATCCTCGCGAATTCCGTCTTCCGCCGGGCCGAAGCGCTGAACCGCGTCGTGCTGCCCGTCTCCTTCGACGACACGAAGGAAGCCGTGAAGCTGAACCTCGCCACCCGCGCCGCGGCGCTTCAATACCTGTCTGACGGGGGCGCCATCGGCGTTTTCCCCGGCGGCACCGTATCTACCGCCGCCAAGCCCTTCTCGCGCCCGATGGATCCGGGCTGGCGCAATTTCACCGCCAAGATGATCGCCAAATCCGATGCGACCGTCGTGCCGATCTTCTTTACCGGCCACAACAGCCGCCTTTTCCAGATCGCCTCGCACCTGCACACCACGCTGCGCCTTGGTCTGCTGATCAAGGAATTTCGCGCGCGCGTTGATGAACCCGTGCAGGTCGTGATCGGTGCGCCCATCGCCTCGACACGCCTGGCACCACTCAAATCCGACCCCAAGGCGATGATGGATTTCCTGCGCCGCGAAACCTATGCGCTGTCGCCGCGTCCGATGAAATCCTACGACTACGGCTACGAGTTCGAGGAAAAGTACCGCTCGCGCCTTTAGGCCCGCGCACTTCTTCCCTTCGGACCTGCATTCTGGTTCAACGTCTGCAAGGGGCAGGGCGCAACGAGGTGGTATCTTGGCGGTAGGCGTATTTGATTCCGGCCTTGGTGGGCTGACCGTCCTGCGCGCGCTTGAAACCCGTATGCCAGACACCCCGTTCGTCTATTTCGGCGATAACGCGCATGCCCCCTATGGCACCCGCACGCCCGATGACATCTTCGCCCTCACCTGCGCCGCCACGGAACGGCTGTGGGCCGAAGGCTGCGATCTTGTGATTCTCGCCTGCAACACCGCCTCTGCCGCAGCGCTGCGCCGGATGCAGGAAACCTGGGTGCCGCCCGAAAAGCGCGTGCTTGGCGTGTTCGTCCCCTTGATCGAGGCGCTGACCGAACGCCAGTGGGGCGACAATTCCCCCCCGCGCGAAGTGGCGGTCAAGCATGTGGCACTTTTCGCCACGCCGGCGACCGTCGCAAGCCGCGCGTTTCAGCGAGAGCTGGCCTTCCGCGCCATCGGTGTCGATGTCGAGGCGCAACCCTGCGGCGGCGTCGTCGATGCTATCGAGGCGGGCGATGAGATTCTGGCCGAGGCGCTGGTGCGCAGCCATGTCGAAGCGCTGAAACGCCGGATGCCCCACCCCGAGGCTGCAGTCTTGGGCTGCACCCACTACCCCCTGATGGAGGCCGTCTTCGCCGAGGCGCTGGGGCCCGAGGTACGCGTTTTCAGCCAGGCCAATCTTGTGGCCGAGGCGCTGGCCGATTACCTGACCCGGCGCCCTGAATTCCGGGGTGCGGGCGCGGTGTCGCGCTACCTGACGACAGGCAACCCCCAGGCAGTTGGTGACCGTGCCACCATGTTCATGCGCAAGAAGGTGGTGTTCGAGGCGGCCTAGGCGATCGGGTGCCGGTGTGCCCACAACTGCGTTGATCGGCCCGCCGCTCTGTCTTAAGCCTGACGCCATGAACATATCGCGTCAATTTTCCGCGCTTGCGCTCGCAGCCGTGTTTCTGTCGCCCGTCGCTGCGGCATTTGCCGAAACGCGCGGCACGAACTTCGCCAGGATGCCCGTCGGCTGTCTGAAGCACGTGAGGATCGAAGACACCAACAAGGGCCTGATCTACGTGATCGAGGTCTATACAGGCGTAAAGGGTGGCCAGCATGTGGTGTTTTCCTACCCCGGCCCTGCACAGGCGGGCACGTTCGACGCGAAAAGGCGCCTTTCGACCAGTTACTACGATGCCAACGGGTTGCTGGTGCGGCGTGAGCTGGCAAATGGCGTGGTCGAAAAGTTTCATCCCCACGAATGCGCCCGCATCTCGGGGCGGTGCACGGTCGTGCAATCGTCCACCCGCGGCCCGACACACCGGCTCGAGGCCAAAACCTCGCGGCGTGGCAACCGGATGCATTTCTCTGACGTGAAGCTGGATGGCTGGGCAGAAGGCAGCTTTGTCTACACCTTCGGCCCCTTCGGCGATATCGTCGCCAGCCAGCAGCCGGGGCGGCGGGTCGAGTTGATCCGCTACGAAAACTGCGGGGTCTGACCTTTCGGCGTCTGGCGGTGCCGTTCGCAGCGTCCGCGTCGTTTCAATTCTGCCCGATCCATCAGCATGTCTGCCCGGAATCATCGTCCGTCCCCGTTGCGCAGATCCTTGCGAATGTCCTAACATGCGCATTCAAGGCCATGTTCTGGAAGTATTTTTTGAAGATATCACGCGTGATATCCGATCCGGCGCACCACCGCGCCCTTTCCATTCCCGGCCCGATCCCCTACACGGCCCCTGAAACGGCCCACGGCGGATGCCCCCCACTGGCCCCCCCGGAAAGGCTTGTCGCATGCGGTCCCGCACGACCAACCTCACCTCTTACCGCGAACAATGGTTCGGCAATGTCAGGGGTGATCTCCTCTCCGGCCTCGTCGTGGCACTGGCCCTGATCCCCGAGGCGATCGCCTTTTCGATCATCGCGGGGGTGGACCCGAAGGTTGGCCTCTATGCCTCCTTCTCCATCGCCCTGATCACTGCCTTCGCAGGTGGTCGGCCCGGCATGATCTCGGCCGCGACGGCTGCAACGGCCGTGCTGATGGTCAGCCTCGTCCGCGATCACGGGCTTCAATACCTGCTGGCCGCGACGGTACTCGCTGGCCTGATCCAGATCGCCGCCGGATACCTGCGGCTGGCGCAAGTGATGCGCTTCGTCTCACGCTCCGTCATCACCGGCTTTGTAAACGCCCTGGCGATCCTGATCTTCCTGGCACAGGTGCCAGAGCTTGACCCCCGCCTTGTCACCCCCGTCACCTATGTGCTGGTGGCGGCGGGCCTTGCGATCATCTACCTCTTCCCCCGGCTCACCCGCGCCGTCCCATCCCCCCTTGTCACCATCGTCGTGCTGACCGCGCTGACGCTGCTCCTCGGCCTTGATGTGCGGAACGTGGCTGACATGGGGGCTTTGCCCGACACGCTGCCGGTGTTCCTGATCCCCGATATTCCGCTGACCTTCGACACGCTTCTCATCATCCTGCCCTATTCCATCGCTGTCGCCGTCGTCGGCCTTCTGGAAAGCCTGATGACCGCGACCATCGTGGACGACATGACCGACACGCCGTCGGACCGGAACCAGGAATGCGTGGGGCAGGGCGTGGCGAACACGCTGACCGGCTTCATCGGCGGGATGGCGGGGTGTGCGATGATCGGGCAGTCGGTGATCAACGTGAAATCGGGCGGGCGCGGGCGGCTTTCCTGCGCGTTCGCGGGGGTGATGCTGCTGATCTTTTGCGTCGTCTTGGGTGATCTGGTGGGGCTCATTCCAATGGCCGCACTGGTTGCAATCATGATCATGGTGTCGATCGGGACCTTCTCCTGGGCGTCGGTCGGTGCCTTGCGGACGCATCCCACCTCTTCCTCGATCGTGATGCTGGCGACGGTGGGGGCGGTGATCTACACCCACAACCTTGCCATCGGCGTGGGGGTCGGGGTGTTGCTTTCGGGCATCTTCTTTGCAGGCAAGATCGCGCAGCTTTTCAGCATCACATCCAGCCTGTCGGACGATGGCCAAACGCGGACCTACCGTGTTGTGGGGCAGCTTTTCTTTGCCAGTGTGGAGGATTTCACCCGCGCCATCGATTTTCGCGAAAAGGTCAATGCTGTGGTGATCGACGTCGTGGACGCGCATATCTGGGATATCTCTTCGGTCGCGGCGCTGGACATGGCGGTGTCGAAGTTTGGCCGCTCGGGCATTCCGGTTCGCATCCACGGCATGAACCGCGCCTCGGAAACGGTGGTCGACAGGCTGACGATTCATGAACGTCCGGGGGCGCTCGATCCGCTGACCTGACCGGACCGGACGGCGGTTCTGCCGGGCCAATGCCGTGACGCAGCGTCATCGGGCAAACGGCACGACTCTTCCACAACCTTGCCTTGTAGTTGACCTGAAGTTGAACGAACTACGCCAAGCGCTGCGGATGGTCCGCGGGGCGTTTGGGATCGTTGTGTGATGAAGATGTCTTGGGTTGTAACTGTTGCCGCCGTTCTGGGGTTTGCCGTCGCGGGTGCCGCCGGGGCATCCACCGTTTCCGAAGCCACGCTTGGTGATTTCTCGGGTAACTTTCGCACCCCGAGCGTGATCACCGCTGGCGCCACGACGGTAGAGGGGACCTGGGCCGAACGTGGCGACTACGATCTTCTGGCCTTCACGGGCCTGAAATCGGGCAGCCAGACCATCACCCTGACCTTTGCACCGCAGAACCAGATCGGCGAGCGGGACTATTCCTTCTCGGCCGGTGGCACTGTTCTTTACACGACCACGCCCTTTCAGTGGAGCGCGTGGGAAGGCACAAACTTGGCCAATGTTTCGATCCAGCATTGGAACCGTGCCAATACGTTCACCTATATGATCAACTTGGGCGACAGCTTTGCCGGGTCGCTGTATCTTGGGCTTTTTGGTACCTACGGCACGCTGAAATACAGCATCGATGCGCCGGGCAACGCCCTTGCGATCGTCGCCCCTTCCGCATCCACCCCGCTGGTATCGACGGTTCCGCTGCCCGCAACTGCTTGGATGGTGCTGGCTGCACTGGGTGGCCTGATGATGGCCGGTCGCCGCCGCCGCGCGCAGATGTGACCGTCAGGGCGGGCCGGATGGCCCGCTTTCGCGCATAACGGACTTGCACCGCTGGCGCGCGTGTCGCATCACTTCCCCGGTAGCGGAGGGAACGGTACATGACCGCAAGGATCGCAATTCTGGGGGCTTCGGGCTATACCGGGGCAGAACTGGTGCGCCTGATCGCCACCCATCCCGGGATGGAAATTGTGGCGATGTCCGCTGATCGCAAGGCCGGTCAGACGATGGCAGAGGTATTTCCGTTCCTGCGTCATCTTGCGCTGCCGCGCCTTCAGAAGATCGACGAAATCGAATTTTCCAACGTGGACTTGTGCTTCTGCGCCCTTCCTCATGCAACGTCGCAAGAGGTGATCGCAAAGCTGCCGCGTGATTTGAAAATCGTCGATCTAAGCGCTGATTTCCGTCTGCGCGACGCGGCGGCCTATGAAAAATGGTACGGCAAGCCGCATACCCAGCCCGCGCTGCAGGCAGAGGCCGTCTATGGCCTGACTGAATTCTATCGCGAGGAGATAAAGGCGGCACGGCTGGTGGCGGGCACCGGGTGCAACGCGGCCACCGGGCAATTTGCGCTGCGCCCCCTGATTTCTGCGGGCGTGATCGACCTTGATGAGATCGTCATCGACCTCAAGGCCGGCGTGTCCGGCGCCGGACGCAGCCTGAAGGAAAACCTTTTGCATGCAGAGCTTTCGGGCGGCACCTACGCCTATTCGGCGGGCAGCAAGCACCGGCATCTGGGGGAATTCGATCAGGAGTTCAGCAAGATTGCGGGGCGCCTTGTGCAGGTGCAGTTCACGCCGCACCTGTTGCCGATGAACCGGGGCATCCTCGCCTCTGTCTATCTGCGCGGCGATCCGGCGGTTGTGCATGAAACGCTGGCAAGCGCTTACAAGGATGAGCCTTTCCTGCAGGTGCTGCCCTTCGGCACGCTGCCCTCGACACGCGATATCGCGGGGTCGAACTTCTGCCATATCGGCGTGGTGGGCGATCGCATTCCGGGCCGTGTGATGGTGGTGGCGGTGCTGGACAACCTTACCAAGGGATCATCGGGACAGGCGATACAAAACGCCAACCTGATGCTGGGTCTGCCCGAGACGGAGGGGCTGCTGCTGGCGCCGGTTTTTCCATGAAAAGCCTGAAGAAACAGCGGCGTATCCAGATCATCGTGCTGGCCTTCGCAAGCCTTGCGCTGGCGACCGGGCTGATCGGCTATGCGATGCGGGACGGGATCAACTTTTTCCGTACACCGGCGCAGGTCGCGGCCGAGCCGCCCGCACCGACGCAGGTGTTCCGTATCGGCGGACTGGTGGAAGAGGGCACGCTGGTGCGCGGGCAGGGCGAGGCGATCACCTTCAGCGTCACCGATACCGCCGCGTCGATCCCCGTCAGCTTTATCGGCATCCTGCCCGACCTCTTTGCCGAGGGGCAGGGCATGGTCGGCACCGGGCGATATGTCAACGGCGTCTTTCAGGCATCTGAAATCCTTGCAAAGCATGACGAAACCTACATGCCGAAGGAAGTGGTGGACGCGCTGAAGGCGCAAGGGGTTTACAAAGACCCCGAGGCCGATCCGAACGGCTAGATCAGCCAAGTTTAACGCCTGCGCCCCACCTTGGCCGCTTTCCGAAACCGGAGTGCGGCCATGCCAGACGTTCAATCCATCGCCGAAGACATCGTTGCCCGCGAGGGCGGCTTTGTGAACGACCCCGATGATCCCGGCGGGGCCACGAATTTCGGCGTCACCATCCACACCATGCGCCGGCTCGGCCTTGATCTGACGGGCGATGGCCGGGTGACCGAGGCTGATGTGCGCAAGCTGACGCGGGCGCAGGCGGTCCAGATCTTCATCGACCACTACTTCAAGCAACCGCGCATCGAAGCCCTGCCCGAGGTCGTGCAGGCGTCGGTCTTCGACATGTATGTGAATGCGGGATCGAATGCGGTGAAGGTGCTGCAGCGCCTGCTGACCGATATGGGCTTTCCCTGCAATCCAGACGGCGCTGTCGGGCCGCAAACGATCCGCGCGGCGCAGATGGCCTTTGACGCGGCGCCCACGCATCTGGCCGATGCCTATGCGATTGCGCGGCGCAACTACTATTACGCGCTGGCAGATGCCCGCCCCGCCAGCCGCAAATTCGCGCGCCGTCGCGATGGCGGAAAGGGCGGCTGGATTACCCGGGCCGAAGAATTCATGGCTTCGAAATACCGGCTGAGCGAGGCGCAGCACAGCGCGCGGGTGTCGAAATGGGTGTGATCGGGCGCGTTCTGGGCGGCCCCGGTGCCATCGCCGCGACGGCCGAGGCGGCGCAGGGGCTGGCTGAGGTCTTTACCCCCAATGCCACGCGCCGGATGGAGCTTTCGGCCGATGCCCAGGCGGCGGCATTGCGCCAGATGGGGATCGAGTTCACCCAAGGCAACGATGGCTGGTTCGATGCTTTCGTGAACGGGCTCAACCGCTTGCCGCGCCCGATGCTGGCCTTCGGCACGCTTGGACTTTTCGTCTATGCGATGGCCGATCCGATCGGGTTTGGCGCGCGCATGGTGGGGCTGAACGCGGTGCCAGAGCCGCTGTGGTGGCTGCTCGGTGCGGTCGTCAGCTTCTATTTCGGCGCGCGAGAGGCTTATTACTTCCGTAACCGAACGGCGGTTCCTGCCCCGGTATCGGAAGCGACCCCGACGGCGGACATACCCGACAACCCGGCACTGGCCGACTGGCGCCGCGAGCGGGGCTGACCTATTCGACCGGGGCCAACCGCTTGAGGTAGGCCGCGATCGCGGCACGGTCCGCTTCCGGCAGGTGGCCCATGTTTTCCACCACATGCACCATTTCGCCCCCGGCAGGTTCATAATCGGGGGTGAAACCGCTGGTCAGGTAGGTCTCGATCTCTTCCGCGCTCCACGTCAGCTTGGCGGGCGTGACGTTGGGGATCCTGCCTTGGCCCGAGGGGTTCGGCGCGCCACCCATCCAGCGCGAGACGTCAAGCCCGCCAAGCGCGTTGCGGGGCGTGTGGCATTCACCGCAATGGGCCAGCGCCTCGGCGATGTAGCGCCCGCGCGCCTCGGTGGGTGTCAGGTTACCGGGCATGGCCCAGTCGCTGCCCGCGAAAAGCAGTTTCCACCCCCCGAGGCTGGCGCGGATGTTGAACGGAAAGGCCACCTGGTGCGGCTGGCTTGGTGCTGGCGAGGGGGGCAGGGTGTCGAGATAGGCCTTGAGGTCGGCAACATCCTGCAGCGTCGCCTTGGCATAGGCGGCATAGGGGAACACCGGATAGTAATGTTCGCCTCCGGGCGACACGCCGCTCTGCACGGCGCTGGCAAATTGGGCAAAGCTCCAGCCGCCAATGCCCTGTGCAGGATCGGGCGAGATGTTGGGGGCCACGAAGGTGCCAAAGGCCGTGGCGAAGCGCTGCCCCCCGGCCAGCACAAGCTGCGCCTCACCCGTCGCCCCCGGCGCCATGTGGCAAGAGGCGCAGCCTGCGGCCCAGAATACCTGTTCCCCATGTCCCGCATCGCCGGTGACCCCGGCCACCGCCGCGTCCGACAGGGGGCGGGGTGACGCCAGAAACCAGCCCCCGACGCCGCCGATGACCAAGAGCCCCAGAATGATCCGCCCGAACCGCATGCTGCCTCCGCCTTTTCGAAGCGACTCTGACGGCGCCAAGCCGGCATGACAACCCTGCGGCGAGCGGTCCGGCGGGATCGCGCCATGGCTTCACGCAGTTGTCAGCGGGGCGGGCGGATGCGGTTGACCGTCAGCGCCTCGGGCCAGCCGAAGACATGCTCATAGCCCGCAAGCAAAAGGCCCACGGCAATCACCGCCAGGACCAGTTTCACCCGGCCGGCGGAGGGTGGGTGACGCACCCAGCGCGACGCGCGCAAAAGCCATGTCAGCATGTTCATGGCAAGGCCGATCGCCATGCGGCCAGCGCGGCCCAGGGCAGAGGCGAAAAGTGGTTCCGGGCAAGGCCCGATGGCGATGGCAGCGCCCAGAGCGCCACGCCCGGCAGGCGGGGATCATCCGGCAGGCGGCCCGCGCCATGGTGCCTGTCGCCAAGGCCTGTGCGCGCGGCGGAAAGGCTGGTGAAAGCCAGCGCCTTCGGGCGGTAGCGGCGGACAAGCGCCAGCACGCGGTCGGGGGTATAGGCGGCTTTGGGAATATCGGCATCCTGACCCGCCACGCCCTTTGCAAGGTCCGTAAGGCCAAGGCCGAAGGTCGGCATCAGGTGATCGTCCTCGGGCCGCAAAAGCCGCGGCGTCAGCCCAGTTTCGGCCAGCATCGGCCAGAACCGGTTGCCGGGGCCTGCATAGTAATGCCCCCGTGCCGCCGATGCCTTGCCCACGGCGGTGCCGCAGAACACCACGGCAAGGCCTTCGCGAAGATGGTCAGGCAGCATCGGTGAAGCGCACCTTGCCGATATAGGGCAGGTTGCGGTTGCGTTGCGCGAAGTCGATCCCGTAACCCACGACAAATTCGTCGGGAATCTCGAATCCGGTCCATGTGCCCTTGATCGGCACCTCGCGCCGCGAAGGCTTGTCCAGCAGGGCGCAGACCTCAAGCCGCGCGGGCTTGCGGGCGCGCAGAAGGGTCAGAACGTGGCTCAGCGTGAAACCGGTATCCACGATATCCTCGACCACCAGCACATCCTGACCCGCAATCTCCCCTCGCAGGTCTTTCAGGATGCGCACCTCGCGGCTGGATTGCATGGCGTTCCCGTAAGAGGAAGCCTCGAGGAAATCCACCTCGACGGGCAGATCGATCTCGCGCACCAGATCGGCGATGAAGACGAAAGAGCCGCGCAGCAACCCCACCACGATCAGGCGTTCCGAGCCTGAAAAATGCGTGGTGATGTCACGCGCCAAAGCCTCGACCCGCGCGGCAATCGACTTGGCGCTGATCATCTCATCGATCACATAGGGTCGCACCTTGGCCGGTTCCTCTTGATTTCCCCCTTCCTGTTACGCAAGTGAGCGACCCAAGTCATCCCTTTCGGAGCGACGATGCCCACGCACCGCGAAACCAAGCGCCTGCCCTACACGCCCGCCCAGATGTACGCGCTGGTCGCGGATGTGGAAAACTATCCGAAGTTCCTGCCTTGGAATTCGGCGGCCCGTATCCGGTCGCGCAACCCGATCCCGGGGGGCGAGGTGATGGAGGCGGATCTCGTGATCTCGTTCAAGGTATTCCGCGAGCGGTTTTCCAGCCGCGTGACGCTTTGGCCGGAAAAGCACAGGATCGACACCGAATACATCGACGGCCCCTTCCGCTTCATGCGCTCGACATGGGCCTTCCGCCCGGCGGACGGCGGATGCGAGGTGGATTTCTTCGTCGATTTCGAGTTTCGAAACGCCATCCTGCAAGGGATCATCGGCGTTGTGTTCAATGAGGCGATGCAGCGCATCGTGCGCGCGTTCGAACGGCGCGCGGCAGAGCTTTACGGCCGCTGAAGCGCCGCCAGCAACAGTGCAAGCGCATGGTCGCGTGCGGCGCTGCGCACATTGGCCCGGCCTTGGGCGCCGAACTCCACCGTCTCGACCATCGTCGGGGTACCGCTTTGCGCAAGGCCGAAACAGACACGACCCTCGGGCTTGAACTCCGATCCCCCGGGGCCTGCTATCCCAGTGACAGAGACGGCGAGCGTGGCATCCGACCGCGCGAGCGCGCCTTCCGCCATCTCGCGCGCGACGTCTTCGCTGACCGCGCCATATGTGTCAAGTGTGGCCCCGGCCACGCCCAGCATCGCCATCTTGGCACCGTTGGAATAGGTCACGAACCCCCGGTCGAACATCACCGAAGACCCCGCCACATCGGTGATCGCGGCGGCGATCATGCCCCCGGTGCAGCTTTCCGCCGTGGCGATGCGTGCAGCCGTCGCCCGCGCGGCCCCGACCAGCGTGATTGCCTGCGGCAGCGCGGTCAAAACACGAAGACCACGTGGTAAAGGATGCCCAGAACGATCACGGTAATCCCCGCAAAAAGCCCGGCCCACAGGTCATCAAGCATCACGCCCGCCGGATCCTTGCGCCGGTCGGCGCGTCCGATGATCCAGGGCTTCCAGATATCGAACAGCCGGAAGGCCAGGAACGCGCAGACCCAGGCGGGCCAGGGCAGCCACGTCTCCCACCCGCGCGACCAGAAGGCGAGCGAGGGCAGCAGAAGCGCCACCCATTGCCCCGCCACCTCGTCGATGACGATCTCGCCGGGGTCCTCGCCGGGGCGGCCTGCCAGCGCCTGCGCACAGGCCCAGAAGCCCAGGGCCGTGACTGCCAGCGTCGCCGCCAGAAGCGCCGGAAACCCCAGAAAACGGTCGATCACAATGCCCGTCAGCACCGCCGCCGCTGATCCCCACGTGCCCGGCGCGGGGCGCAGAAGGCCGATGTAGCCCGCCGTGGTGATCGCGCGGATCACGGCCGCACCAGCGTGGCGGTGGCAAGGGCGGCGATGCCCTCTTCCCGGCCGGTGAAGCCCAGCCGTTCCGAGGTGGTGGCCTTCACGCTTACCCGGTCCATCTCAACCCCCAAAATCGCCGCCAGCGCCGCGCGCATCGCGCCCGCGTGCGGGCCTACCTTCGGCCGTTCGCAGATCAGCGTCACGTCGGCGTGGGTGATCCGGTAGCCTCGCGTCACCGCCAGCGCGCTTGCATGGCGCAGGAAAACGTGGCTTTCCGCCCCCTTCCACTGCGGGTCGGACGGCGGGAAATGCGTGCCGATATCGCCGGCTGTCAGCGCGCCATAAATTGCATCGGTCAGCGCATGCATCCCCACATCGGCGTCCGAATGGCCCAGAAGCCCCCGCCCGTGCGGCACCTTCACACCGCACAGCCAGACGTGATCGCCTTCGCAAAAGGCGTGCACATCAAAGCCATTGCCGCAGCGGATATCCATGCCGGCCCCGAGGATGCGTTCAGCCCGGACCATGTCGCCGGGGAAAGTGAGCTTGAGGTTGTCCTCCTCGCCCTCCACGATGGCGACGTCAAGCCCTGCGGCGCGCGCGACCTCTACATCATCCGCCGCCCCGCCGGGATGTGCGCGGTGGGCGGCGAGGATCGCGTCAAAGCGAAACGCCTGCGGCGTCTGCGCACGCCACAGGCCGTCGCGCCCCGCCGTGCCGGTGACAAGGCCCCCCTCACCCCGCCAAAGCGCATCGGTGACGGGAAGGGCGGGGGCGGCGCCCGCGTGGCGATCAAGGGCCGCCAGCATCCGCGCGATCAGGGCCGCGCTGACAAGGGGGCGTGCGCCATCGTGGATCAGAACCCGCGTCACCCCGTCGCCCTGCAGCGCCTCAAGTGCTGCACGCACTGTGCCGCTGCGCGTGTCGGCGCCCGTCACAAAGCGCAAACCCGGTGCCAGCAACGCTGCGCGGGCCCGGTCTTCTGCGGGAACGGCGATTACCACAAGGTCGATCCCCGGCGCCTCTGCGAAGGCCGCCACCGCATGGGCCAGCACCGGCTTGCCCGCCAGCATCTGCCATTGCTTGGCCACCTCGCCCCCCATGCGCAGCCCGCGTCCGGCGGCGACGATCAGGGCGGCGGTTGTCATGGGCAGCGCATCCTTCCGGGCGTGGTGCTGCCGTTCTAGGCGATGCGTCCCGGGCTGACAATCAGGCGGATTTCCGCCCTATTCTGCACAAAAAACAGGCATATGCCTTTCTTGTGGGGGTTTCATCGGTCCATGCGGAGGTTTCATCGGTTCGTCCGTTTGAAAGGGTGGCCCGAACCCGCTAGGTGACAGAACATCGCACAAGGATTAAGCACGTGGCACCCGTCGCCACCCTTCAAGCACCCACCTTCGCGCTGCCCGATCCGCCGGTTCTTCTGGCGCCGATGGCGGGCATCACCGATCTGCCGTTCCGGCAGGTCGTCGCGCGCTTTGGCGCGGGCCTTGTCGTGTCAGAGATGATCGCCTCGGACGAGGTGCTGCGGAACCGCCCCGAGGCGCGGGCACGCGCCGAACTGGGGCTGACGGAAGCCGCCACGGCAGTGCAGATCGCGGGCCGCGAGGCGGCGCCGATGGCCGAGGCTGCGCGCTTTGTGGAAGGGCAGGGCGCGCGGATCATCGACATCAACATGGGCTGCCCTTCAAAGCGCGTGACAACCGGCTGGTCGGGGTCGGCGCTGATGCGCGAGCCCGACCATGCGTTGCGGCTGATCGAGGCGGTGGTGGGTGCGGTGTCGGTGCCGGTCACCGTAAAGATGCGGCTTGGCTGGGATGACGGTTGCCTGAATGCCGCCACGCTCGCGCGCCGTGCCGAAAGCGCCGGGGTGGCGATGGTCACCATTCACGGGCGCACACGGTGCCAGTTCTACAAAGGCCGGGCCGACTGGGCGGCGATCCGGGCGGTGAAAGACGCCGTGTCGATCCCGGTGATCGCCAACGGCGATATCGTCGATGCCGAAAGCGCCCGCGCGGCGCTGGCGGCTTCTGGCGCCGATGGCGTGATGGTGGGGCGCGGGGCACAGGGGCGCCCCTGGGCGCTTGCCGCCATCGCCGCCGCGCTGCACGGGCAACCCGCGCCACGCATTCCGGCGGGGGCAGCCCTCTGCGATCTGGTCTCGGCGCATTACGAGGCGATCCTTGCCTTCTATGGCCGCGATCTTGGCCTGCGCGTGGCGCGCAAGCATCTTGGCTGGTATCTCGACGCCGCCGCCGCCCCGCGCGGCGCGATCCTGACGTGTGACGATCCTGCAACCGTGTTGCGCGGTCTTGCCGCCGCCTTCGCCACCCCCCTGCGGGAGGCCGCATGAACAGCACCTACCGCGCCCCTTACCCCGTGCCCGGCGTCATCTGGGCCTCGCTGCCCGTGCCCGCACTGCTGATCGACGCGGGCGGACGGGTGGTCGAGGTGAACCCGGCGGGCGAATCCTTCCTGAACGCCTCGGCGCGCAACCTGATCGGGCAGTTTGTCTGGGACCGCGTTTATATCGACGCCCCGATGGAAGAGGCGGTGATGCGCGCCCGCGCGAACCGCGCGCCTCTTTTCATCAACGACGTGGACGTGACCACGGGCGAGCGCCCGCCGGTGCACTGCGACCTGCAAGTGGCGCCGATGCACGACAACGCCGGGATCGTGATGCTGCTGATTTCCCCGCGCGAGATTGCGGGCCGTCTTGGCCGCGCGAGCCAGGTCAAATCGGCGGCGAAATCTGCCATCGGCATGGCCGAGATGCTGGCGCATGAGATCAAGAACCCGCTTGCCGGTATTTCGGGTGCCGCGCAACTTCTGGCCATGGGTCTTGGCCCCGATGACCGCGAGCTTGCCGATCTGATTGTCGAGGAAACCCGGCGGATCGTGAAGCTTCTGGAACAGGTGGAACAGTTCGGCAACCTGCGCCCGCCGGAACGCCGCGCGGTCAATATCCATGACGCGCTCGACCGCGCGCGCCGGTCCGCGCTGGTGGGCTTTGCCGCCAAGATGACGATTCTGGAAGATTACGATCCGTCGCTTCCCCTCACCTACGCCGACCCGGACCAACTGATGCAGGTCTTCCTGAACCTGATCAAGAACGCGGCGGAAGCGTCGCGGCCAGAGGGCGGAACGATCCGGCTTCACACGTTTTACGACCTTTCGCTGCGCTTGCGTCACAAGGATGGCGCCGGGCGGCCATTGGCGCTGCAGGTCGAGATTATCGACGATGGCCCCGGGCTGCCGCCCGAGATCGCGTCGAACGTGTTCGAGCCCTTTGTCAGCGGACGCGAGAACGGCACCGGGCTGGGCCTGGCGCTCGTCTCCAAGATCATTTCCGACCATGACGGCTGGGTTGCCGTCGATTCCGTGCCCGGCCGCACTGTCTTTCGGGTGTCACTGCCCGTCGCTAGCAAGGCTGAAGTCCGGAATGAGGAAGAGTCCGCCCCGAAATGACGAAGGAATAAGGTATGGATGGCACGGTTCTGGTCGCCGATGACGACCGCACGATCCGCACGGTGCTGACCCAGGCGCTGACGCGTGCGGGCTGCAAGGTGCACGCGACATCAAGCCTGATGACGCTCATGCGCTGGGTGGAAGAGGGCAAGGGCGACCTCGTGATTTCTGATGTGATCATGCCCGATGGCAACGGTCTGGACGCGCTGCCCCGCATCGGCAAACTGCGCCCCGGTCTGCCGGTGATCGTAATTTCGGCGCAGAACACGATCATGACGGCCATTCAGGCGGCGGAAGCCGAGGCCTATGACTATCTGCCCAAACCCTTTGACCTGCCCGACCTGATGAAGCGCTCGGCGCGCGCGCTTGACCTCAAGCGCCGCGCCCCGGCACGTGCCGCGGTCACCCCGCGCGAGGGGGGCAGCGATCTGCCGCTGGTCGGGCGCACGCCCGCGATGCAATCGCTCTACCGTCTGGTGGCGCGGGTGATGAATACCGATCTTGCCGTCCTCATCACCGGCGAATCGGGGTCCGGCAAATCGCTGATCGCGCGCGCCATCCATGATTTCTCGGATCGCCGGGGGCAGCCTTTCGTTGTGGCGCAGGCGGGCGATCTTGCGGGCATCGACGGCCCGTCGCAGCTTGTGTCGCGCGCCAAGGGCGGCAGCCTCGTCTTTGACGAGGTGGGCGACTACGATGATGAGGCGCAGGCGCGCATCGTGCGGATGCTGGATATGTTCGGCGATACCGCGCCGCGCGTGATGGCCACCAGCCAGGTGGATCTGTCGGGGCGGCTGGAAACCGGCGGCTTCCGGCAGGATCTGTTCTACCGCTTGGGCGGCGTCACGCTGCATGTGCCCGCGCTGCGCGAGCGGGTCGACGATATCCCCCTGCTGGCCGAACATTTCCTGACCCGGGGTGAGCGCGAGATGGGGGCCGTGCGCAAGCTTTCCAACGATGCGCGCGAACTGGTGCGGGGCTACAGTTGGCCCGGCAACGTGCGGCAACTGGAAAACACGCTGAAGCGCCTTCTGGTCACCTCGCCCGAGCCCGAAATCACCCGCGCCGAGGTTGAGGTTGTGCTGGGCAGCCAGCCCGCGCTCGAGCCCTTGCGCGGCGGGGTGGAGGGGGAAAAACTGTCTGCGTCCGTCGCGCGGCACCTGAAGCGGTATTTCGATCTTCATGGCGGCGCCTTGCCGCCCCCCGGCGTCTATGCCCGCATCCTGCGCGAGATCGAGGCCCCGCTGATCGAGATCGCGCTTGATGCCACGGCCGGAAATCAGGCGCGCTGTGCCGACCTTCTGGGCATCAATCGCAATACCCTGCGCAAGAAGATCACCGACCTCGATATCCGCGTGACTCGCCGCCGCAAACTGATGTAAAACCGCAACAGACGGCGTGGTGTATTGGTTTCCCTCGCGCGGGCCCTACAAGATGTGGGGTGCGTTGCGCAGTGGCCACCCGTCTGGCCGGGGGGCAGGGCAGTGTCGGAGATGATCCGCAGCAACACCTGGACGCGACTTTCCCGCCTGCGCAGGCAGCGCCGGGTGCAGACGGCCATGACGCTGGGCCTCGCAATCCTGGGCCCGACGCTCGCGGTTGGCACTTTCCTGGCACTTGGCCCCTTCAATCAGGGTGCAAGCTCGCCCGCGCTGCGGCTGATCCTGTTGGCCGATTTCATCTATGTGCTGGCGGTGGCCGCGCTGATTCTGGCGCGCGTGGTGCGCATCATGGCCGACCGACGCAGCCAGTCGGCAGGGTCGCGCCTGCATCTGCGGCTGTCGGGCGTGTTCGCGCTGGTGGCGCTGATCCCCACGGTGCTGGTTGCGGTCTTTGCGGTGCTCACGGTGAACGTGGGGCTCGAGGGGTGGTTTTCCGAACGCGTGCGCGCCGTCGTGGGCTCTTCGCTGGAAGCCGCGCAGGCCTATGATGCCGAACACCGCCGCGATCTGACCGAGGATGCCACAGCCCTTGCCGCCTTCATCAACGTGGCCAAGCAATCCACCTTCTTTCTGGCCGACGATCAGTTGCGCCCCCTTTTGACGCAAGGACAGGCCGCTATCCAGCGCGGCCTGCGCGAGGCCTATCTGATTGATGGCACAGGGAAGCTGCTGACGCGGGGCGAGCGGTCCTACCTTTTCGATTTCGAGCAGCCAATCGAAGACGATATCGAAAAGGCCCGGGCAGGCGAGGTGACGCTGATCGAGGATTGGCCGAATGACGAGCTGCGCGCCATCGTCCATCTCGATGCCTTCCCCGACCGGTTTCTCTATGTCACCCGCGCGGTCGATGGCCAGCTTCTGAGCCTGCTGGACGATACCCGCGAAACGGTACGGCTTTATCAGCAGCTGGAAAACGAACGCGGGCGGCTTCTATTCGAATTCGGCCTTCTGTATCTGGGATTTGCGCTGATCCTTATCCTGGCTGCGATGTGGCTGGGCCTGTGGTTCGCCGAGCGCCTGAGCCGCCCCGTGGGGCGTCTTGCGGGCGCCGCGCAGCGCGTGGGGGGCGGCGATCTGGACGTGCAGGTGATCGAGGAAGAGGGCGACGACGAGATTGCCATGCTCGGGCGCCTCTTCAACCAGATGACGCGGCAGTTGAAGGGCCAGCGCGCCGCGCTGGTCGACAACAACCGCGTGACGGAAGGGCAGCGCCGCCTGTTCGATTCGGTCCTGTCCTCGGTGACCGCCGGGGTGATCGGGCTTGATGCCGAAGGCCGCGTCGATTTCGTGAACCGCGCGGGTGAGCGCCTGCTGGACCTGTCCACCCCGGCGCATGGGCAAAATCTGGCCGGCCTCGTGCCCGAATTCGCCCCGTTGTTCGAACGGTTGCGTGAAGGCTTCGGCGCTTCGGTGCAAGAGGAAGTGCGGCTTACGCGCCGGGGGCAGATGGAAAGCCTGCTGGTGCGGATGGCGGGGCGGCGATCCGATACCGGCAGCCTTGAAGGGCACGTCGTCACCTTCGATGACGTGACCGACCTTGTCAGCGCGCAGCGCATGGCGGCCTGGGGCGATGTGGCCCGCCGTATCGCGCATGAGATCAAGAACCCGCTGACCCCGATCCAGCTTTCCGCCGAACGTATCAAACGCAAGTTCCGGAGTCAGGTGGCAGAGCCTGAAGACCTTGACCAATATGCCGATGTGATCGTGCGCCAGACGAATGACCTGCGCCGGATCGTGGACGAGTTTTCCAAATTCGCCCGCATGCCCGAACCCGACCGGCGGGAAGAGGATGTCGTGGCGCTGGTGCGCGACGCCGTCACGCTGCAACGCGCGGGCCAGCCCGAGGTGACGCTGAAGGACGATCTGCCAGCGGGGCCGGTGGTGCTGGAGCTTGATGCCACGATGATCGGGCAGGCGTTGACGAACCTCATCAAGAACGCCGGGGAAGCCATTGAAACGGCACAGCAAAAAGGTGTTCCAGATGGCTTTGTTCCCGAGGTGCGCGTACATCTGGACGAACAGCCCGATCAGGTCGTGATCACCATCAGCGACAACGGGATCGGCCTGCCGCCCGACCGCGCGCGCCTGTTCGAGCCCTACGTGACCACGCGCGAGAAGGGCACGGGCCTCGGCCTGCCGATCGTCAAGAAGATCATCGAGGAGCACGGCGGCACGCTCGCCCTTCTCGATGCGGAACTGTTTGAAGGTAATGCCCATGCCGGGGCAATGGCAGAGATCCGGCTGCCAAGGCTCGCGCGGCAGGCGCGGGTCCGGGCGGGGCGCATAAGCATGGCCACGGGCCAGGGGGGTTGAATGAGCAGCATTCTGATCGTCGATGACGAACGCGACATCCGGGAACTGATCGGGGATATCCTGAAGGATGAAGGCTATGCCGTTCGTCTTGCAGGAAATTCCGATGATTGCATGGCCGAGATCAACGCCGAGCCGCCGGGGCTGATGATCCTTGATATCTGGCTGAAGGACAGCCGGATGGACGGGATCGACATCCTCAAGGCCGTGAAGCGCGACAATCCGGATGTGCCCGTCGTCATCATCTCGGGCCATGGCAACATCGAAATCGCCGTCGCCGCGATCAAGCAGGGCGCCTATGATTTCATCGAAAAGCCCTTCAACATTGACCAGTTGATGGTGGTGGTCAGCCGCGCGATGGAAACCTCGCGCCTGCGCCGGGAAAACAGCGATCTGCGGCGTCGCGAGGTGTCATCGGCGGAAATGCTGGGCAACTCGTCCGCCTTCCGCGGCCTGAAATCGCAACTAGACAAGGTGACGAAGTCGAACGGCCGTGTGATGCTTGCGGGTCCTGCGGGATCGGGCAAGGAAATGGCCGCCCGCTATATCCACGCCCATTCGAACCGCGCCTCGGCACCGTTTGTCACCGTCACCTCTGCCACCATCGCGCCCGAGCATATGGAAGAGGTGCTTTTTGGTCGCGAAACCACCGAGCGCGGGGTCGAAAAGGGCCTGCTGGAACAGGCGCATGGCGGGGTGATCTATTTCGACGAGGTGGCCGAGATGCCGCTTGGCACCCAGACCAAGATCCTGCGCGTGCTGGTGGAGCAGCAGTTCATGCGCGCCGGCGGCACCGACAAGGTGCGCGTCGATCTGCGCGTGATATCCTCGACCACGCGCGACCTGCGGTCCGAAATCGGTGTGGGCCGCTTCCGGCAAGAGTTGTATGATCGGCTGAACGTGGTGCCGATCCCGGTGCCGTCGCTGGAAGAGCGGCGCGAGGATATCCCGGAACTCACCGCCCATTTCATCGAACATTTCCACAAGACCCAAGGCCTGCCTCAGCGCAAGCTCTCGCCCGAGGCAGAGGCGATGCTGCAGACGATGCAGTGGCCCGGCAACATCCGCCAGTTGCGCAATGTGATCGAGCGTGTGCTGATCCTTGGCGAGGCGAACGGCCAGATCGAGGCGCGCGAATTGCCGCTGCGCGAGGCACCGGGGGCAGAGGAAGGGCGCATCGTGCTGGGTGGCGCGCTGGCCACGCTGCCCCTGCGCGAGGCGCGGGAGCTTTTTGAAAAGGAATATCTTCTGACCCAGATCAACCGGTTCGGCGGCAATATCAGCCGGACGGCCAGTTTCGTGGGCATGGAACGCTCGGCGCTGCACCGCAAGTTGAAGTCGCTGGGCGTGGTCACGGGGTCGAAGGGCGCGCGAAGCAGCGCGGAAACCGAGAGCGACGAAGACTGAAAAAACCCGAGGGCAAGGCGATTTGGAAACCTGGGTGCCTTGCCCGGGCTTTCCAGAGTTGCCGCTTTACGAATCACAGCTTTGATGTAAACTTTGGCAAGATTTATCTAGATTTTTTTCTGATCGAGCTTCCGCTCGCCCCTTTTCATATTCGCTCATACCTTTTCATCTAGGGAATTGATACATGGCAACGCTTTTTGTTCCAATTTCGCGGGATTACCGCCCGGACAATATCGGGATGACCGATGTGTTGGAATTCACCAACGGGGCTTCGACAAATGCCACCGCAACTTTGAATGAAAGCCAGTTTGTTGTCGGTAACGGACTGGAAGATCTGACCGTAGTCGGCAGCGCCGGAATCAACATCTTCACCGTCTATACCCAGTATGGAAGGGTCGGGGACATAACCTTTCAGAACTGGGATGCCCAAGACAGCATCTTCGCCTACGGCAGCGCGCAGAATGACATCATGGAAGGCCAGATCGGCAGTGACCGGCTCTATGGTGGTGCCGGGGATGATTTTCTTGAGGGCCGACAGGGGGCAGACAGCCTTTTTGGTGGCAGCGGAAACGATACGATCAGGTCTTGGGATGACGGACAGGGCGATTTCATCTATGGCGGGTCCGGGACGGATACAGTCGAGATTTATGCGCAGGCTGGTCGCGCGGTATCCATCGACCTGACCAATGGCGGGGGTGGCCTCGATATCGGGACAGGTCAGATCATTTTTAGTTGCGAAAAACTGTTCTTTGTCGGGGAAGCGGGAAACCACACTGTCACCGGCGGCGCTCTGGACGATTTCATGGTGGTGCGAGAGGGCAACAGCACGTTGAATGGCGCCGGTGGGAATGATGTTTTTCAACTGGATTTCGTTCTTGCCGGATCATCCGCTCAGGTCAATGGCGGCAGTGGCACGGACCGCATCAACTTGTACTGGCTTTCGGTAACGACCCTTGGGCCGCTGACCCTCGATCTGTCCGATGGCGGCGGCGGACGTGAGATCATTGCCGGAACGACGCTGACGAGCATCGAGGCTGCGTTGGTTGTGGGCACCGGACTGGGCGACTATCTGCGCGGCGGCAGCCTTGCCGATTATCTGAGGGGAGGCGAAGGGAATGACACGATCATCGGCGGCGCCGGTGCTGATACGCTTGGTGGCGACGACGGCACCGACGTGCTCAGCTATGCGTTCTCGACCGCTGGCGTTTCGGTCAACCTTACGACGCTCGCGGCGTCCGGCGGGGATGCGGCAGGCGATGTGATCAGCGGCTTCGAAAATGTCGTCGGGGGGCTTGGTGCGGATACGCTTGTCGGAAATGCCGTGGCGAATGTGCTTTCGGGCGGCAACGGCGCAGATTCGCTGCGCGGAGAAGCTGGCGCAGACGTCCTTATCGGTGGCAGTGGCAATGACACGCTCGACGGTGGCAGCGGCAATGACACGCTGACTGGGGGCGGAGGTCTTGATCGGCTGACTGGCGGACTTGGCAGTGACACCTTCGTGTTCCTGTCGATAAAGGACAGCACCGTCGCCAACAGTGACCTGATCACAGACTTTGCCCGGAAGGCCGACACGATCGACCTGTCCGCCATCGATGCCATCCAGTTCGGCCTCAATGACGCCTTCACCTTCATCGGCACATCAGCGTTCACGCAAGGGCAGGCCGGGCAATTGCGTTACGCGCAAACGCTCTCGACCACGGTGGTCCAGGGGGATGTGAACGGCGATGGTGTGGCCGACGTTCAGATCGTGCTGCAGGGGCTCCTTTCGATGACGGCATCCGACTTCCTGCTCTGACACTGGCGGCTGTTGACCGTCCTTTGCCTTTCTGCGATGCCAGTGGGGAAGCCGCCTGGGCAGTTTGGCAATCATGAAAGTAATCATCTGCGGTGCGGGCCAGGTCGGCTGGCAGATCGCCCGTCATCTTTCGGGCGAAAAGAACGATGTGACCGTCGTCGATTTCAATGCCGATCTGGTGCGCCGGGCGACCGAGACGCTGGACGTGCAGGGGGTGACGGGCTTTGCCTCCTACCCGGACGTGCTGGAACGCGCCGGCGCGCGCGATGCCGACATGATCATCGCGGCCACCCATTCGGACGAGGTGAACATGGTCACCTGTCAGGTGGCCCATTCGGTATTCGGGATCACCCGCAAGATCGCGCGCCTGCGGTCGCAAAGCTATCTCGATGCGATCTACGCCGATCTTTACCGCCGTGACCATCTGCCCATCGACGTGGTGATCAGCCCGGAAAAGGAAGTGGCCGAAGCCGCCCTTCAGCGCATCGCCGCCCCCGCGACCTTTGATACCGAAAGCTTCATGGGCGGCCGTGCGCAGCTTCTGGGGATCGTGCTGGACGAGGATTGCCCGGTGCTGAACACGCCCCTGCGCCAGTTGTCCGAGCTTTTTTCCACGCTGCGCGCCATTGTTGTGGGCGTGCGGCGCGACGGGCGGCTTTTCGCGCCCGAACCGGGCGATCAGTTGTTCGCGGGCGATAACACCTACCTTTTCTGCCACACGGAAGACGTGAACCGCGCGCTGGAAATCTTTGGCAAGACAACGCGCAAGCAGGAACGCATCGTGGTGATCGGGGCGGGCAATGTGGGTCTGGAGGTGGCGCGCGCGCTCGAAGCCCGGACCGACCGTATCCGCACCAAGCTGATCGAGAAGAACCGCGCCCGCGCCGAACGCGCCGCCGATACGCTGGAACGTACCATCGTGCTGAATGGCGACGGCCTCGATATCGAGATGCTGATGGAGGCCGGAATCGACCGCGCCGATGCCGTGCTGGCCGTGACCGATGACGACAAGACCAACCTGCTGGTGGCCGTGCGCGCCAAACAGATCGGTTGCCGCATGTCGATCGCGCTCGTCAACGATCCCACGCTCGTGCCGCTCATGGGCGCACTCGACATCGACGCCTACATCAACCCTCGCGCCACCACCGTGTCGTCGATCCTGCGCCACATCCGGCACGGCCGGGTGCGCGCGATCTATTCCATCGGCGACGCCGAGGCCGAGGTGATCGAGGCGCAGGTCCTGTCCACCTCGCCTCTCTCGGGCCGCCTGGTGCGCGATATCGAATTTCCCGAAGGCGTGCTCGTCGGTGCGCTGATGAAGGGCGAGCGGGTGATGAAACCCACCGGTGATCTGCGCGTGGAAGAGGGCGACGTGATCGCGCTCTTTGCGATGGCCAAGGATGTGCCCGAGGTGGAGAGGCTCCTCCAGGTCTCCATCGACTTTTTCTGACGCCGATGGCCCGTATCCTCGATCTGCCGCTTCTGGTGATCCTGATGGGGCTTGGCGCGCTGGCGATGCTGCTGCCTTCGGCCCATGCGGCGTCCTTGCGCGACTGGCAGGTGGCGCGGGTGTTCCTGTTCAGCGCGGTCGTGTTCTTGTTGCTGACCACGATGATCGCCATCGCCTCGTCCCGCTACCGCCCCCGCGATGCGTCGCGCAGCCAGTTGGCGGCGCTGATCGGCGCCTATGCGATCCTGCCCCTGATGCTGGCCGTGCCCTTCAACGAGGCGGTGGCCGACACCAGCTATTTCAACGCCTGGTTCGAGATGGTGTCGTCCTTCACCACCACCGGCGCCACGCTTTACGACACGCCCGACCGGCTGGCCCCTTCCGTCCACCTCTGGCGCGCGCTTGTGGGCTGGATGGGCGGGTTCTTCGTCCTCGTCTCTGCCGCCGCGATCCTTGCCCCCCTCAATCTTGGCGGGGTCGAGGTGATCTCGGGTCGCCAGCCGGGGCGTGAGGCTGCAGGACAGATCGACCGCGTGGCCAATGCCTCGGCCCGGCTTGTCCACCACACGCTTTTGATCTTTCCCGCCTACACGGGGCTGACGCTGATCTTGTGGGTGGCGCTGCTGACGGTGGGCGAAAACGGGCTGAACGCGCTGTGCTATGCGCTGTCCACCCTGTCGTCCAGCGGCATCATGCCGGGTGAGCGGTTGCCGCAATCACCCGTGGGCGTGCCGACGGAAATGCTGATCTTCCTCTTCCTGTTCATCGGCATCACCCGGCGCAGTCTGCCCGGCGCCGTTCTGGTGGATCGGACGCGGCCGATCTGGGCCGATCACGAGGTGCGCCTTGCCGGGGTCTTCCTGATCGTCGTGCCGGGTGTGCTGTTCCTGCGCCACTGGGTCGGGGCGATCGAGGCGGATGATGCGCAGAACCTTGGCGCAGCACTCCACGCCCTTTGGGGGGCGGTCTTCACAACGCTGTCGTTCCTTACGACAACCGGCTTTGAAAGCAGCGGCTGGGCCTCGGCGCGGGCGTGGTCCGGCCTTGGCACGCCGGGGCTGATCCTTCTGGGGCTTGCGATGATCGGGGGCGGGATCGCCACGGCCACAGGGGGGCTCAAACTTTTGCGCGTCTATGCGCTGGCCCGCCATGGCGAGCGGGAACTGAACCGGCTGGTCTATCCGTCCTCCATCGGTGGCGGGGGCGAGGCGCAGCGGCGCCTGCGCAACGATGGTGCCTATGCTGCCTGGATCTTCTTCATGCTCTACGCCCTCACGCTGGCGGTATTCGTGGCACTTCTCGCACTGGCCAACATCCGGTTCGAGCCTGCACTGGTTCTGGCGGTGGCGTCGATCTCGACCACCGGGCCGCTGGCCAGCTTGGCCACCGCCACCCCGATCCGCTACGCGGAGCTTGGGCCGGAAGTGAAGGCAATCCTTGCGGTGGCCATGATGATCGGGCGGCTCGAAGTGCTGGCGATTCTGGCGATGCTGTCACCCGGAACCTGGCGCCGCTAGACCCGACAGCCGCGCCACGGCACCGGCCTTGGTCGCGCGCTGTTCCGCGCAAGGGCCGGACTGCAGGCGACTGTCAACCTGCGCGATCTTTTGGGGCTGGATAATGCCCCGGCACCTCTCCATACTGCCTTCGTTGCCTTGGCGTCAGCCCGGGGCAAGCAGGGATAGTGACAATAAAAAAAGGCAAGGCAAACTATGGCGGCCGACAAACAGAATTTGCAGGATGCGTTTCTCAACCATGTCCGCAAGGCCAAGGTTCCTGTAACAATCTTCCTGATCAATGGTGTCAAATTGCAGGGCGTGATCACGTGGTTTGACAATTTCTGCGTGCTGTTGCGCCGCGACGGTCAATCGCAGCTTGTCTACAAGCACGCGATCTCGACCATCATGCCGGGCCAGCCGATCAGCCTGTATGAGGGCGAAGACTGATCTCCGACGATCCTGAAGACGTGGTTAAGGTGGCCGCGCCCCAGATGGGGCGGGATACGGCTGCCGTTGCCATGCGCGCTTTCGTGCTGCATCCCGAACTGAAGTCGGGCAGCACCCGCCGCCTGCCCGAACATGCGCTGGCCGAGGCGATGTCGCTGGCACATGCGTTGCCCGATCTTGATCTTGTGGGCGGCGATGTGGTGCGGCTGGCGCGGGTGGCGCCGGGGATGCTGTTCGGGTCGGGCAAGGTGGCAGAGCTCAAGGCGCGCTTTGCGGCTGCCGATATCGGCCTTGTGCTGGTTGATGGTGTGGTCAGCCCGGTCCAGCAGCGCAATCTGGAAAAGGAATGGGGCGTCAAGCTTCTGGATCGCACCGGTCTGATCCTCGAGATTTTTGCCGATCGCGCCCGCACGCGCGAGGGGGTGCTGCAGGTGGAACTGGCCGCCCTCAGCTACCAGCGGACCCGCCTTGTGCGCGCCTGGACCCACCTCGAACGCCAGCGCGGTGGTTTCGGATTTGTCGGTGGCCCCGGCGAGACGCAGATCGAGGCCGACCGCCGCGCCATCGACGATCAGGTCATCAAGCTCAAGCGCCAGCTTGACCGGGTTGTGAAGACGCGCGAATTGCACCGTGCCGCACGCCGCAAGGTGCCGTTTCCGGTGGTGGCGCTTGTGGGCTACACCAACGCCGGAAAGTCCACCCTTTTCAACCGGATCACAGGTGCGGCGGTGCTGGCCAAGGATATGCTTTTCGCCACGCTCGACCCCACGATGCGGGGCATGGAACTGCCCGCAGGAAACGGGGGGACGGGCCGCAAGGTGATCTTGTCCGATACCGTGGGCTTTATCTCCGACCTGCCGACGCAGCTTGTCGCCGCCTTCCGCGCCACGCTGGAAGAGGTGCTCGAAGCGGACCTCATCCTCCACGTCCGCGACATCGCGCACCCCGAGACGGCAGAACAGGCCGCCGATGTGGCCGATGTGCTGACGGCGCTGAAGGTGAACGCGGCCACCCCGATGATCGAGATCTGGAACAAGCTTGATCTGGTGGCGGGCGCGGCACAGACCGCGCTTCACGCGCAGGCGGACGGGTCGGATCGCGTCTTTGCCATCTCGGCCCTGACGGGCGAGGGGGTGGACCGGCTGCTCGACCGTGTGTCGCAGGAATTCGATGAGGAAAAGACCGAGGCGCAGCTTGATCTGCCCTTCGCACATGGGCGCCACCGCGCGTGGCTGCATGCCGAAGGCGTTGTGCGGCACGAGGCGGAAACCGAAGGCGGCTGGCGGCTGGATGTCCTGTGGACAGCCCGGCAACAGGCCCGCTACCGCGCGCTCTGATCCCATGTCGCACGGGGCAGGGCAAGATAGGTGCTGTCGCACCATTCCTCGCCCCATTGCATCGTGCGCGCCGCATTTCCGGTCACGGCAAAGCCCAGCCGCTGCAAGACGTTCAGCGAGCCTGCGTTTCGCGGATCGGCCTCTGCCGTCAACGCGGGCATGTCATGGGCTGAGAAAAGATGCGCGATCACCGCCGTCAGCGCCTCGATCATCATGCCCTGTCCCCAATGGTCGGGGTGCAGGATGAAACCCACCTCGGGCACCCGCCACATCCCGGCCTTGCCGATGACGTGGCCTGCATGTTCCAGCACGAATTCATCACCCTCCTGCCCATCGGCAGCCATCAGGGCATCAAGCGTAACTTGCGTCTCGGCACGCGTGGTATGGGCAGGGCGGGTCCAGTAACGCATGGCGCGGGGATCGCTGAAGACGGCGTGCAGGTCGGGCAGATCGCCAGCCTGCGCCCGACGAAGGATCATCCGATCCGTCCGCAGGATCATTTCTTCTTCTTGGCCTGTTTCTTGACCTCGTCCGACACCGCCTTGATCAGCATCCGGTTGGTCGCGGCCTCGTCGATGATCTTGCGCTCGACCGCCGGTGGCTCTTCGCTGCCCGTCAGCTTGCCCAGAACCGCGTCGTACACCTTTCCGGCCCACTCCTTGTAGCTTTCGTCAAAGACCTTCGAGAACAGCTTTTCCACGTCGCCGGGCTTGGCATCCTTGCCCAGTTCTTCCAGCCATTCGATCCGCTGCTTCATGCCCACACGCTTCAGCACGTCCTTGGCAGACACATCACCCGCCTTCGCGAATTTCGAAAAGATGCCGGCGGTCAGCACCTCCTTGGCCACGATGGCGCAGAACTTCTCGACGGTCAGCTTGTCGGCATTGGCGCGGAACGTCTTCAGCGTCTCCTTCATCACCCCTTCCAGGATGTTGGCTCCGTTTTTCTTGAAATAGGCGATCAGCCAGCTGACGACGACCTTTTCGCTGGCCTTCTCGAACATCGTGCCGCCCAGCTTCTTGGCAACCGCAGGCCCGATCTTTTCCAGCAGCTTGTCAGCACCCTTGCCATGCACCAGCGCGCCGATCGTGCCGCCGATAAAGGCGTCGCGCAGCACGTTGCCCACCGCATCGCCCACGCCCTTGGACTGGCCCGAGATGCCCTTGCCCGCCTCCTCGGCCAGCGTCTCTACCGCGCCTGTGCCAGCGCCTGCCACCACACCCGCCGCCACGGCCCCAAGGCCATAGCTGGCGGCTACGGGTGCCGCGATGATCCCCACCACGATAAAGCTGGTGCCCTTGACGATCTCGAGCCCGGTCACGATCGTCCCGCCGCCGTCGATCATGTCGGCCACGTATTTCTTCATCTCGGCGCGGGCCTTGTTGGCCTGGTCCTGCGCCTTCGGGAAGATCAGAGAAAAGGCCTTGAGGTTGCCCGAATTCAGCGCCCGTTCGGCCTCTTCCGCCGCTTTCTCTGCGCCCTTGATCATGCCTTCCGACGGCAGCTTCGCGCCAGACCACGCCTCGATGCACCACGAAACGATGTACTGGTCCTTGTTCAGCTCCTTCATGTTGTCCCAGTAGCCGCGCGCTTCGGCCACGGCGCCGCGCAACTGCTGGATCGGGTCACGGAAGGTCTGCTTCAGCCTGTTTATCAACGCCTTGTGGTCGGAATCCGTCAGCAGGTAGATCTTGCCGTTGACGGTGACCTGCCACTTCGGCTGATCCTCGTTGGCCACCTTGCGCAGGATATCCATCACCTTGTCGTCCAGCACGCCCGTCGGGCGCAGGCCGCTTTCGGTCTGGAATTGTTTGATGGCGGCTACGGTGTTCTTGTCGAATGCCCCGCTTTCCGGGGCCCGGCTCTGCCGCGACGCCTTGTTCAGCAGCTTTTGTGCTTCCAGCACAACCGCACTGGACGAGTTAGGCTCGGCAAGAACGCCCATCGAGAAAATCCTGAAGGCAAAAAATGTTCAGCAAGGTTACGGTGTTGCGCAATGCCGATCAAGCTGGATTAGATCATTTCAGCGGGCAGGCGTAAGCGTTGTCGTGCCTACGGCGGCAGCCCGCGCAAGTTCGGGATCAAGCGACATCGGAATGTATTCACCGCGCCGCCACAACTCGCCCAGGTCGTCGTAAAACCGGCTGAGCGGATGGCCCGATTGCCCGGTCGAGATGATGAAGACCGAACTGTCGGGATCGGCGAAATCATAGACGCCGCGATAGCCCGCCCCGTGGACGTTCAGGAAAGGTTCGGGCTCTTCGCCGCTGGTGCGCCCGCGCATCAGCGTGTTGTCGCCGCCGCTGGTGGACTGGCGGATGTTCACGAACCAGCCAAGGCCCGGCGCCTTGCCCAGCACGGGATGGTCATGCGTGGCCTGATGCGCATCGCCCCAGCGCCAGCTTTCCAGCGCGGTTCCGTACCGCTCGCTCAGGCGCAAAAGCGCCTCGTCCAGCGCCTGCCGTGCGATTTCGGTACAGGTTTCCACCGCCGCCGACTGCACCACGTCGCACCATTTCGCGGCGCCGTCGGTATCGCTGTAGACACGCTCGATAAAGACCGGATCAACATGGGTAAAATCGTCCGCCAAGGGCCCGAGGTCATCCTGGATCAGCCGCTTTTGCAGCGCCCGCAGCCAGGCTTCGGTGATCAGGGGTTCGGGCAGATGTTCGTTCATCTCGCCGTTCCATTCGGCCAGCATCGCCAGCGCCTTTTGCCGCATCCGTTCGGGCGTGCCCTCGGGCGCAGGCTCGCCCGTGAACCACAGATCGGCCCCGATCAGCGGCAACAGCGTACGCGCCGTGGGGCTGACGGTATCCAGTTGCGCCTCGATGAAGCTTTCGCGCGTATGCACCTCGCGCGTGGCCATCAGCGTCAGCCAGCGGCGGATCCGGTCGGTGTCGCCCCACAGGAACGACTGGTGGCGCGGGAAGGGCAGGTCTACGGTCTTGTTGTTGGTGTTGCCCAGAAGGCCCGAGGTCGGGTTTTCCACCCGCAGATTGTCCTCGTAGGGAAAGATGCCCTGCCAGCGGTTCACCGGGTCTGCGCCCAGCGTCGGCATGCGCCCCTGGCTTTGGTGCCGTGCGTCACGGCGCGGGACGGCGCCGATCACCTGCATGGCGATCCCCTTGGCATCGGCCAGCATCAGGTTCTGCGCGGGCGCCACATAAAGCCGCCCGGCCTCGATCGCCTCGGGGATCGTCTGCGCCCGCATCAACCGGATCGCCGCCGTCATCGATGTGTCGGCGCCCGACAGCGCGGTCCAGCCGATGGCTGCCACATGCCCGCCGGGGGTGACCGTCGCCAGATCGTAGTGGCTGCCCGGCAAGACCGGGCCGTTATCCGTCCAGCGCAGCGTGATCGTCACGGGTTCCGCATCCTTGACCGTGATGATCGACCGCCGCGTCTCGAACGTCTTCCAGCCGTCCGGGGTGGCGTATTCCTCGGGGTTGTCGGGGTTCAGCCGTTCGATGAAGACGTCGGTATCGTCGACATATGCCGTGGTCAGCCCCCAGCCAAGCGCATCCGATCGCCCGATCAGGATCGCTGGGATCCCGGGAATGGTGCCGCCGATCACCCCGCCGGACGGCAGTTCCAGCCTTGCCAGATACCAGATCGAGGGCGCGGTGAACCCCAGATGCGGGTCGTTTGCCAGCAGCGTGCCGCCCGCGGCCGACCGGCGCGGCTCGGCCGCCCAGGCGTTCGACGCACCGGCAAAGGGAAGGTGATGCACCGGCGACAACGGATCGTCCGCGACCCGAACCGCCGGCACGCCCGGAACGGCGCCCGGCACCAGTTCCCCGTATTGTGGCAACGCCACAACCGCATCGCCCGGCGCATCGGGCAGGATGTCGGCCAGCCGCTCGGGCGGCAGCAAAAGCGAAATGCGCGCGCGCTGCACTTCGGCCTCCAACTGGCTGGAAAGCTGCAAAGCCATCAGCTTGATGATGGCCACGCTATCCGCGGGCGCCCAGGCCGCGATCTCGTTGGAAAAAAGGAAAAACTCGGGCGCCCCACGCCCGCGCGCGCCCTTGTTGACCTCGCCGATCCACGCGTTCACCCCCGCTGCATAGGCCTCAAGCGCGGTCTTGGTGGCGTCGTCCTGCGCATCGACCGACTGGCGGGCAAGGGTGTAAAGGTCGTAGCGGCGCAAAAGCTCGTCGATCTTCAGCGTCCGCGTCCCGAAAAGCTCGCTCAACCGTCCTTGCGCCGTTCGCCGCAGCATCGTCATCTGCCACAGCCGATCCTGCGCATGGGCAAATCCCAGTGCGTAGAACACATCCGCTTCGGTCTTGCCAAAGATGTGCGGCACGTTGGCGTTGTTGCGGATGATCTCGACCGGGGCGCTGATACCCGGCAGCGTGAAGTTTTCGGAATAATCGGGCAGCGAGCGCGACAGGAAGTAGTAGCCGATGCCAAGTGCCACCGCCGAGAGCGCCACAAGCCCCAGGAAAAGACGCAAGAGCCAGGTGAAAAGGGTCAACATCGGCCAGTGCTTCTTGACGGGGGCTGCGGGGCCGATACCTAGTCGATCCGCAAGAGTGAGGCAATCGCAAGGGGAAGACCATGGCAAAGGTAGCGTTTCTGGGGCTGGGGGTCATGGGGTATCCGATGGCCGGGCATCTGGCCGCCAAGGGGCATGATGTCACGGTTTACAACCGTTCCATCGCGAAGGCAGAGGCTTGGGTGGCCAAACACGGCGGTCGCGCGGCCGCCACGCCTGCGGCCGCCGCCGCCGGTCAGGACTTCGTGATGGCCTGCGTCGGCAATGACGACGACCTGCGCGCGATCTGCACGGGCACGGA